>NZ_CP016033.1:0-309036 GCF_001663175.1 Erythrobacter neustonensis
CGGATCGGCATTCCCCGCGATGCCTTCGTCGAGCAGATTGGCGTGCCACCTGACGACTTCACTCAGGAGATGATCCGGCGCTGGTCGAAAAAACAGGCACTCGTCGAAGCCGTCAATGACGCATGGCTGCTGATCGGCGTCGTGACTGCGCTTGCGGTCATTCTGGTCTTCTTCGTTCGCCGGTTGCCGCCGCCCAGCGCGGCGACCGATCCGTTGCAGGCGCATGATCCGGCTTGGTTTTGGTCTGATCGACCATGACACCTGCAAGATTTCAGGGATGACGGTGACAGAGTGATGCGGTCGTGGCCGCTTGCCACTGCTTCAAATTTTGGGACTCTCGCTGAATTACTGCGCAAATAGCTAGAGCGCGCGGTCATTCTGCGCTTCGCCCTGCCAAAAAATCGCCGAGTACCGTTCGTTTTAGATTAGCGATCCGTCATCTTTCAATATATTCAGAATCGACTGAACAAACTCCCCGGTGATCTACTTATGATGGCGGGCGCTTGACGCCCTATCGATCCCAACGACAATGGCGATGAAGTTTTCATTACCTATGTTACTATCCGGGCGAGTAAATTATGAGAATTATGTCAATCGCCCTCGGCGGCTGTATCAGCGCATGTCCCGAATACGGGATCACGCAGGATACCGGCGGGCACATCGCCTATATCCTGGGAGAGATGATCGCGCTTGCCGAGCGTGATGATGTCGCCTCTGCCGAGATCGTGACCCGGCTGTTCGATTGCGCCGCGCTCGATCGCAAGCATGCCGAAATCCGCGAAGACATCTCCGACAAGTTGATGATCACCCGGATCGACAGCGGCAACCGGAACTATCTTGCGAAGGAAAAGCTGGCTGCGGATCGCGCTGCCTTCACCGCCGCCTGATTGCCGACCTGACGACCCGCACGCATCGCCCCGATATCATTCACGCGCACTTTGCCGACGCTGCCGAGGTGGCCAAAGCGGTGCGCGACGTTTTCGGCATCCCCTTCATCTACACCGCGCATTCGCTCGGGCGTGACAAGGCCGCATCGCTCGACGTCATCGACCAAGCCATGAATTCGCGGATCGCGGAGGAAATCGCCGCGATCGTGTCTGCGGACGCGATCGTCGGGTCGTCGCGCGATGAATGCGAACGACAATTGCTCGCCTATCCCGGCGCCCGCATCGGCACGATCCACCGGATCACTCCGGGCACCCGCACTCAGGCCATCGATCACCGCGCCAAGGCGCAGGTACTCATCGCACCGTTCCTGCGCGACCCTACGCGTCCGGTCATTCTCGCGATTGCGCGGCCGGTTTGGAAAAAGAACATCGCCGCGCTGGTCGAGGCCTTCGGCAATGATCCGCATCTCAAAGCATCGGCAAATCTCGTCATCGTCGCGGGCCAGCGCCGGAATGCTGAAACGTGCGACACCGAACAGAGCGACGTGTTCCGCGATCTGGTGGAGCGGATCGACGCCCATGATCTGTACGGCAGCGTTGCCTATCCCAAGCACCACGACGACGAACATATCGCCGGGCTCTACCAACTGGCGGCCTCCAGCCGCGGCGTATTCGTGAACCCTGCCCTGATCGAACCCTATGGCCTGACGGTGGTCGAAGCGGCCGCCTATGGCCTGCCGGTGGTCGCGACGCGTTACGGCGGTACAGTCGATACGGTAACCGAGCTTGGCCACGGCGAGCTTGTCGACCCGCGCTCTCCGCAGGATATTGCTGCAGCCATCCGCCGCCTTCTGGATGATAGCGCCTATTGGGACCAATGCGCCGCAAACGGACAATCCAACGCGCAGGCGCACACGTGGGCTGCCTTTGCCGACCAGTTCACGACCATTGCCCGCAGCATCATCGCGCCAGCCGCAATCACGACGGCGGCGGAGCCAATTGGTGTTGCGCCGCGTTACCTTTTGGCATGTGACCTCGATAACACCCTGACAGGCTGTGCCGCTGGCGCCGCGAAGTTTCGCAAGATGCTCGAAAGCCGGCCGAACATCGTCTTTGCGGTTGCGACCGGTCGGTCGCTGGTCGAAGCACGCAGGCTGATGCGACAGTGGGATCTGCCCGAGCCTGCGGTCTGGATCACCGACGTGGGCACCCGGATCTATTGGCCCGGCGAATATGGCCGGGGCAAGACACGTCGTTTCCGCGAAATGTCACGAGCGATTGGGAGACAGCGGAAATTTTCGCCGCCGCCGATCGGATCGATGGTCTGACGCTGCAGCCGCATTACGATCAGAACAGCGTCAAATGTTCGTGGTTCTACAACGATCCTGCCAGCGTCGAGGCGCTGCGCCGGGCGATCGATGCAAGGCAATTATCCGCACGCGTGATTGCAAGCCACGGGCGCCTGCTCGATGTGCTTCCGCGCGAGGCAGGAAAGGGCGCAGCGGTTCTGCATTGCCGCGCAGTTGCAGATTGCGCGATCACACATTCTTGCCGCCGGCGACAGCGGCAATGACATCGACATGCTGCACGCCGCATCGCATCCGATCGTGGTTGCCAACCGGTCGCCGGAGATGGCTGAATGGATCGCGGACAACCGCGTCCATCTGTCCCCTGCAATGAATGCTCACGGCGTCGTCGAAGGAGCCGAGGCATTCTTCGCCTGCAAGTCGCGGCCCCGCCTCCCCTCGCTCGAACGGGACACCGTTGGCCTGTCGCTCGCAAGGCTGGCGGCATGAGCAAGCAACCTGTCGGATATTTCGTCCACCATCAGGGCCGCGGCCATGCCGAGCGCGCGGCGGCGCTACTCAATGTCCTTGTGCAAGACCGACCGGTCGAAATCTTTACCGCGCGACCCGAGATTTTCACCCGCCTCGATCCAGCGATAGGCGTCACGCGAATTCCGTCGCTGTTCGAGCCAACCGGCGAGGAGGCGGTCAACATGCGCAGCCTGCCCGAGCCGGCGATGACCCACTGCGCACCGCTTGGCTGGCCGACCATTCGCACCGCGATGGCAAGCATCGCAGGCTGGTTCGGCCAAGCCAATCCCGCGTTGTTCGTGACCGATGTTTCCGCAGAACTGGGGCAGCTTGCCCGGCTATGTTCGGTCCCGCATGTCGCAGTCCTGCAGCACGGTCGGCGCGGCGATATCGGGCACATGGCGGCTACGAAAGCGCAGTGGGGATCATCGCGCCTTATGCGCGGAGGCTCGAACAGGACGACCGACCGGCATGGATGCTGGCCAAGACCCACTATGCGCCCGGCCTCGGTATCGACGTGCCGAAGCTTCCAGCCGCGACGATGCCCGGCGCGCGCTGGGCTTGCCGCTTGATGCAAGGATCGTCTGCGTGGTTGGCGGCGGCGGCGGCGAAGGCTTGCCCAGTACCCGCTCACGCTCGGCGCGCGCAGGACCCGCATTCGCATTGGTTCACGCTCGGCAAGGTGACCAGCGAATGGCACGAAACCCCGCCCGGCAATCTCACTCATCTGGGCTGGATGAACAACGCGGCCGAATGGATCGCGGCGGCTGACCGGATCGTTTCGAGCTGCGGCAACACCACCGTCCACACCGTGCTCGCCGCGCGCAAGCCCTGGATCGTGGTGCCCGAATGGCGCTATTTCGACGAGCAACTGTGCAAGGCCGAGGCGCTGGAAAAGGCGGGCCTTGCGGCGATGTCGCCCCATTGGCCATCCCACCGCGACGGCTGGCAGGCCTTGTGGGAGGTTGCCGATGCGATCGACACCGCCGCGCAGGCACAGTTCATCGATGCCGATGCGGCCGCCCATACAGCACAATGGCTCGACAGTCTTGCCACCTCGCTGTGGGACGACGCTCCGATCAACGCCCTTCCTTCCATGAAAGCTATCGCATGACCGTATCGATCTGCACTCTTGCGCACGGCCGCGCGGCGCATCTCACCAATCTGGTGCTGGGGCTTATCCAGTCCGATACCCACCCCGATGAACTGGTGATCGCAGTGATGCAGGACGAGCCCTACGACCTGCCCGATACCCCGTTCTCCGTTCATCAGCTGATGCTCACCGGCACCAGCATCCCTCTGGCCCGCGCGCGCAATATGGCAGCCCGCAAGGCATCCGGCGATTTGCTGATTTTCCTCGACGTCGACTGCATTCCCGCCCCCGCCTGCGTGTCGGACTACATCGCCGCAAGCCAATCGGCGGACGGCGTTCTGATGGGCGAGGTCGGCTATCTGACGAAGGATGCGACCGACACTGGAATCGATTTCGAGCGGTTCGAGAAGGTCGCGGTGCAGCACGCCGATCGGGGCGGACCGCCTGAAGGCCTTTTGGGCGCTTGCGAGGACTACCGCTGCTTCTGGTCGCTGAACTTTGCCATTTCGGCGGAATGCTTTGCAGCCTCCGGCGGATTTGACGAAGCTTTCGATGGCTATGGCGGCGAAGATACCGACTTTTCGCGCACGCTTTTCGAACAAGGCGTGCCGCTGTGGTGGGTGAGAGGCGCAAAGGCCTATCACCAATACCATCCGCATTTCATGCCTCCGGTGCATCATCTCGACAGTGTCCTTGCCAACGCGGCAACGTTTGCGCGCAAATGGGGTCATCCGACGATGGACCATTGGCTGCGGGCGTTCGCGTTGATGGGGTTGATCGAGCAGACCGAGGATGGCGGTCGCAAATTGCGCGAGCCGGGCGAGCGCGAATTTGCGATGACCCGGCAGCAGGCCGACCAGCCCTATGCCAGCACTGCGGTCGTGCTGGCTGCGTTGGAGGCCGAGGCGCTCGCCGCAGCGTGATGATCGTCGCCGGCAGAGGCGGCTGCGCCGGCCACTGCTGCGTGATACAGGCGTTCGTAACCGGCAATCATCGATTGCGTGGAAAACAGCCGCTGCGCGCGCGCGCGGCAGTCGTCGCGGTTGATCCGCCAGACATTGCGCATCGCCTGTGCCAGCGCGCCGACATCGCCTTGGGGAACCAAAAAGCCGCAGTGCCCGACGACTTCGGGTAAGGCGCCATTGCCAAACGCACACACGGGCGTGCCGCAAGCGAGCGCTTCGGCCGCCACCAGTCCGAAGGGTTCGTCCCACATCGGCGTTATCACCACGCCGAGCGCCGAACCGACTTCGCGCGCGAGCTCCTTTGCAGTCCGGTGGCCGCAATAAGTGACCGCGTCGGTCAACAATGGTGCCACTTCGACGGAGAAATATTGCTCGTCCTCGATGGGCCCAAACAGACGCAGCGAGGCGCCAGCGGCCAAAGCGGCCCGCACCGCAAAATGGGTGCCCTTGCTGGGCGTGATCCGGCCCGACCACACGAAATGGGCCGAACGCTGGCTGAGCGGCGACCAGAGTGCCGTATCGATCCCGTTGTGCACCTCATGCAGATGCTGATGATGCGTGGGCTGCCAATTGGTGTGCTGCGCCGCCGATGGCAATGTGAACCTCATCCAAGGCAGTGCGAGGTGGCGTTCGGTGGCGGCGCCGATCGTGTCGAAGGGCGGAACATGGTGCGACGTTACGCAGGCAACCTTGTCGCGCGCCGCCCACTCGATGATATCCGGGGACAGCGAATTGTTGTGAGCCACATCGAACCCGCCGGTTCTTACCCCCTCCCATCCTGCCGCAAAAGCCGCGCGCTGCCATCCGAGCAATTCCGCGGTGCCGCGCCATTGGGCCCACGGCAGCACGGCCTCGTAGGGCGCGGCGCAGATCGGAAAAAGCTGCGGATCGTCGGACCCTTGCGCTGCAAACAGGGTGACATCGTGCCCGCTGGCGCGCAACCCGTCGCACAGCAGCCGGCAATGCGCTTCCATACCCCCCATGAAGGGTTCACGAATGGCGTGGCGGACATGTGCGAATACAGCGATTTTCAAGAGATTTCCGATCCTCATCGACCGCTACGAACTAAGCGAAGGGGGATCGGATTGTTCCGAGGTCCGGCTCCTTGTCGACAATCGCCAAGACGGGCCAGAGACGAGCCCTACGAATATTCGAGCAGTCACGCGGCACGTTTTCGCAAAGCAACTTTCCAGAATTAAAGACGGGCTCAATTCCCAGGGGGCGTCGAGAAAATAAGGCGAACGACTTTTGGAAATTTAGAACGCCGCTTGTTTTTGTATTTTTTAAGAACTTTGGATTGTAATTTTCCGAATTCGCAATTTCAAATATTCCTATGTCCGCCTAATCTTCAACCCAAATTCTCAAATATCCGGAATTATGCCCTCGCACTCGAGGACCCGGATTTATCTTTTCTGATCTGAAACCTTCCATCCTTCGCGCACTTAGATTGGCATGCCCCCACGGCATCGATGATCCATGCGCCGCATCGGCTGCAGCTTGAGGTATGCGATTTTTATGCAAGCAGTCGACAGTCGCAGCGCTAGCGAAGCCCGTCCCCGCGCCAACACATCAAAGCCAGTCGCGTCGTCATTGCTGAGGATCGCGGTGCGGATCGTCGAAGAGTCCGATAATTGCGCGCTGCTTTATATCGCCACCGACGAATTTCGCGCACGCACGCTCGCCGAAACGGTTCATGCGCTTGCGCCGATGGCTTGCGTCATCCACCTGTCCGCCAGCGATGCCCTGCCCGGCGATGATGCGCCGTCATCCCCGGCAATTGCCGGACAGCGCGTGGCGGCATTGCGCAGGCTCCATGACTGGCATGCCGATCCAAAGGCTCCCCGCCTGATCTGCATCGCCAGTGCCGGTGCGACGGGGCAAGCCTATGCCGCACCTGATGCCTATGCCGCGATCCCGCCGGTGCTGCGCCCGGGTGATCTGCTCGATATGCAGACCTTCGAAGATGATTGCGTCGAACGAGGCTACATCGTCGACGACCGGATCGACGAACCCGGCGAAGTTGCCGTCCGCGGGGGCGTGGTCGATATCTATCCGGTCGATGCGCCAACGCCGGTGAGGGTCGAGGTCGAGGACGGCCGGATCCTTGCCATCCGCAGCTATGACCCCGCCGACCAACGCTCGCTCGGCGATCTGGAAAGCGTCGAAATCGGCCGGGCGCAGGAGCCGGGTGTCGCGGGCGGCAACACGCTGCTGTCGCATTTTGCTGCCGCCGGCACGCTGGTAGAAGAGCGCGGTGTGGCGGCACGGCGGGAAAGCGTGCTCGCGCTGGCCCGCGATGCGGCACGCTTCGGGCGGCGCACCAATACTGCGATCGGCCAGAAGGATTGGGACGCGGAGGCTGCTGCTTGGTCGACAGCGGACTGGTCGACCGACGATGCCGCGCCGATTCCTCGGTTTGTGGAACGCAAGTCCCCGCTTGTGGCGCTGGGGCGCATCGCCAAACCCGTTCTGGCGTCCAACGGCCGTGTCATTCTGGTGGGGACGGAGCGCGATTTGCGATTTCTGCGTCCCCGCGTCGCGCGCCAATTGAAGGCGCCGATCGGATCAGCCGGCGGATGGGCCGAAGCAGCATCGTCACCCGGCGGATCGCTGTTCGCACTCGAAGCGCCAGCCGACGCAGGCTTCGTTGGCGATGGGCTGCTGGTGGTAGCTGCGGCCGATCTGTTGGGCAGCCGTGCGCTGGTGACTGCGGATGCAGGCGCGATGCCGGAGCATGGGGCGCTTGGCGGGCTCGCCGAACTCCACGTCGGTGACCTCGTCGTGCACGAAGATTACGGGATAGCGCGCCTGTGCGGGATCGAGCCCCTGCCCGGCGAGGACGGCACCAGCAGCGATGCGATCGTTCTGGGATTTGCCGGCGACACAAGGCGGCTCGTCCCGGCGCGTGAGGCCAACCGGATCTGGCGCTACGGCAGCGACGATGAAGCCGTGGCCTTGGACAAGCTCGACGGGTCTTCGTGGGAGCGCCGCCGCGCGGGCATCGAAGCGGCTTTGGCAGAAACCGCCAAGGGGCTCGTCGCGCTTGCCGAAACCCGGGCGCAAAGCACCGCGCCTGTAATCGATCCCGACCCGGCAGCCTATGAGCGGTTCGCCAGCACCTTTGGCTTTACCGAAACCCCCGATCAGGCGCGCGCGATCGCCGCTGTCCGAGCCGACCTTGCATCGGGTAAACCGATGGACAGGCTAGTGATCGGCGATGTCGGATACGGCAAGACCGAGGTTGCCTTGCGCGCCGCAGCCCTGGTGGCGCTTGCCGGCGGTCAGGCGATCGTGACCGCGCCGACCACTGTTCTGGTCCGGCAACATCTCGCACTGTTCGAACGTCGCTTCGAAGGGATGGGCGTTGCAGTCGCCGGTCTGTCCCGTTTGTCGAGCGCTGCTGAAAAGAAGGCGGTCAAGGCCGGGCTTGCCGACGGATCGATCCAGATCGTCATCGGCACCGCAGCGGTGGCCGCGAAGGGCGTGACCTATGCCAACCTTCAACTGGTGGTGATCGATGAGGAGCAGCGCTTCGGCGCCGCTGACAAGACGCGACTGCGGGCCTTGCATGACGGCCACATGCTGACCCTTTCGGCAACCCCGATCCCGCGCACCCTGCAATCGGCGCTTGTCGGCCTTCAGCAGATGTCGGTCATCGCCACCCCTCCCGCGCGCCGCCAGCCGATCCGCACCACGGTCGAAAGCTGGGACGATGGCCATGTCCGGGCCGCTCTGCTGCGCGAACGTGCCAGACGCGGACAGAGCTTCGTGGTCGTCCCCAGGATTGAGGATATGCCCGCTATTGCCGTGCGATTGGCGAAGCTGTTTCCCGAAGGCGAAATCATCGAAGCCCATGGCAAGATGGCGCCCGATGCGCTCGATGCGGCGATGACCGATTTTGCCGCAGGGCGCGGCGATGTCCTGCTGGCGACGAACATCATCGAGGCCGGACTGGATGTGCCGCGTGCCAATACCATGATCGTGTGGCGCGCTGACCGGTTCGGCCTGTCGCAATTGCACCAGTTGCGCGGCCGGGTGGGTCGTGGCGGTCGGCGCGGGCAGATTTTGCTGCTGACCGATGGCAATGCCGTGATCGCCGACGCGACGCTGAAGCGCCTGCGAACCCTGCAGGCGTTCGACCGTCTGGGCGCAGGCTTCAGCATCAGCGCCCGCGATCTCGACATGCGCGGTGCGGGAGACCTTTTGGGCGAAAGCCAGACCGGTCACATGAAACTGATCGGGGTCGATCTTTATCAGCATCTGCTCGGACAGGCACTGCGCGCCGCGCGCGGCGAGGATGTCGATGATTGGCAACCCGAACTGCGCGTCGGAACCGAAGGGCATCTGCCCGCCGAATGGCTGCCCGATACCGATCTCAGGTTGCAGATGTATGGGCGCTTTGCGCGGTTGCAGTCGGTCGGCGATGTCGATGTGTTCGAGGAGGAACTGGCCGACAGGTTCGGCAGCATTCCCGAGGCTGCACAATCGCTGCTCGCGCTTGTCCGGCTGCGGATCGTTGCGCGTAACGCAGGCATCCGGCGCATCGATGCGGGCCCGGCAGCGATCGCCCTGACGCCCGGGTCGGACATTGCCTCCGATGCATGGAAAGAGGCCGGGTTCGAGCCTTCGGGCGACCGGTTGGTGATGAAGACGCACATCGACGATCTGCCCGAACGGCTGTCCTATATCGAGGAGCAGTTGGTAACCGTCAGCGGCGACTAGCGGCCCTCACTGCGCCGCGCCTTCCGAACCTTTCGCTAGGCCGCCCATAGTTCGGGCTCGTTCTCGGCCCCGATCATCGCCAGCCCGTGCGCAATCGAGGTAAGCTCTCCGCCCGAGGCGATCCGGTCGATCCCGAAACGCCGATCGAACAGCCGGCGCACCGCCGGAATCAGCGATGAGCCCCCGGTCAGAAAAACGCGGTCGATCCCGTCTGCGGTGAGGCCCGCCCGCTGCAACGCGCGGTCAAGCGTTTGCTCGATGCGGACAAGGTCGCCCGCGATCCAGGTTTCGAATTGCAGGCGTTCGACCGCCACATCGATTTCGAGCCCGCCGCCATCGAAGCGGAACGGCGCGCTGTCATGCTCCGACAAGGCCCGCTTCAATGCGCCCACCGCCGCATACAGCGGGTAGCCCTGTTCATGCTCAATCAGCGCGATCAGCCGCCCAATCGCCTCGGGATCGACCGCGTTCTTCTGAAGCCTGCGCAAATCCTCGAGCGTGCGCCGATTGCGCATCAGCGCCAGCCGCGACCAATCGGAAAATTCGGAAAACCAGCCGCCGGGAATCTCCAGCAGCTTGTCGAACGAGCGATACTTCCCGCCCTTCCCCAGCATCGGCAGCACCAGCCGATCGACGATTCGCTGATCGAACCGGTCCCCGGCAAGCCCGATCCCGGCCGAGGCCATCGGCGTGCACCGCTGCGCTGCGCCGGGCTGCGCGATCCGCACGATCGAAAAGTCGGTGGTGCCGCCGCCGAAATCGGCGACCAGCACTGTCGCAGGCCGCGTCAGCCGTGTGGCATAGCTGAAGGCGGCCCCCAGCGGCTCGTAGACGTAATGGATTTCGGTTCCGAATTCGCGGAACATCGCCTCATAACGTTCGCGCGCCAAGCCGCTGTCGGGCTGCGCCCCGGCATATTCGACCGGCCGCCCGACAATCACCCGCCCGGGCCTCCGGTCGAGCCTGCCGCCCGCATGCGCGACCAGCTTTTGCAGGAACAACTGGCCCATATCCTCGAAGCGGTAGGGCTTGTTGAAGATCAGCGCGCGTTCGAACGAACCGCTGGCAACCACCGACTTGAACGATTGCACGAACCGGCAATCGGTCGGTGTTTCCAGATACTCGGCAATCGCCCACGGGCCCGCCTCGCTGGCAATTCCCCCGGGAACGCCGCCGTCTTCCCAGAAACACAGTGCCGACCGGAAGGTCGCAGACGCTTCATCGCCGCGGCCGAAAGTGATTAGGTCAGACCCGCCGCCGTGGTCCGCCCGCGCGGCGACCGTGTTGGTGGTGCCGAAATCGAGCCCGATGGCATCGTGCATGCTGAACTCCGTAGCAGGGTCAAATCCCGGCAGGCTTGTGCAGCATCGCACCCAAGCCTTGCGCGGGGTTTATGCAAGGCCGCAATCGCCACGCGCGCGGGAACCCGTGTCGCCAACACGGCAGCGCCCCCTAGGGCTTTCGGCGGAACTTGCAAGCACGTCTGCAGGTGCCAACAAGGCGCAATCAAAGCCGATCCGCCTGCCGCAAGCGCGCAAGATCCTCCCCGCCAAGCGTCAACCGCACCCCGAGCGAACCTGTGCCGCCAAGCACGGGGGTCTTCCGCAGGCACAGGTCAACACCCGCGATCTCGTTGTAATCGGTGCAGGCGCGGGCGATCAGGGTTAAGAGATATTCCTGCGTCTCGAAGCTCCGGCTGCGCGCGATCCGTGCGATTTGGGCGATAAGGGGATCATAGTCGAACACCAGGCTCATCGCATCGGCACCGATCGCGACAAGTTCGGGAGAAATCGTCAATGTCAGATCGAGCACATGGGCATCGGGCACAACATCGCCCGGCCCATAGGTTCCGATCGATACAGCAAGCGCAAGATCGCGCAGTTCGATCGCGGCAGTCCGGGCCATGTTGATCGGCTCCCATGTGAGGTTTTGGGGGTTGGCAGACGACAAGCTACGCTGCCCGGAGCTGCGCAGTTTCACACACCGACCGGACGACGGCGCTTCGCCGCGCTGTGGACGAAGGACGAATGTGGACGATCACTTTGGGATGCTTGCCAGTTGCTCTGGAGAAACTACAACCTTTTCGGGATGATGTTGCGTGCGCCGCACGCGTCATGCGTATTCAGGGGAGTATCGCACATCACAACCGGGGGCCCGTCTGCGCATGTCCGTGCTTGAAATCCGCAATCTGGTGAAGCGTTTCGATGCGGTGCTGGCGGTCGATGATCTGTCATTCAGCGTCGCTGCGGGCGAAATCTTCGGATTTCTGGGCGGCAATGGCGCGGGCAAGACCACGACCTTGCGCATGGTGCTTGACATCATCCGGCCCACCTCGGGCTCGATCAGCGTGCTGGGCGCATCGCCCGACCGCAAGGTTGCCGGGGCGATCGGATTTCTGCCCGAGGAACGCGGTCTCTATTCGGGCATGAGCGCGATCGACACGATCGTCTATTTCGGCCGGCTCAAGGGCCTTGCCGAGCCGATTGCGAGGAAACGCGGGATCGAACTGCTCGAACGTTTCGATCTTGCCCCGCGCGCCAAGAGCCGGATCGGCGACATGTCGAAGGGCATGGCACAAAAGGTCCAGCTTGCCACCGCGCTGGTCAACGAACCCGATCTGCTGATGCTCGACGAGCCGTTTTCGGGGCTCGACCCGGTCAATCAGGGCCTGCTCGAAAACGAGATCCTTGCCGCATCGCGAAGAGGCGCCGCGGTGATTTTCTCGACCCATGTCATGCAACATGCCGAGCGGCTGTGCGACCGCCTGCTGCTATTGCGCAAGGGGCGCAAGCGGTTCGAGGGCACAATCGCAGAAGCGCGCGCGCAGCTTCCCGCCAGTCTGACCGCGGTGGCCAAGGCCGACCTTTCGACGCTCCCCGGAATAGCGACTGCATCTGCGCAAGCGGCAGGCGACGGCGAATGGCGCGAATGGGCGCTGACGCTGGCACCGGGTGTCGATCCGGGCAGCGTGCTCGAAGAATGCACCGCGCGCGGGATCGCATTGCGCCGCTGGGACCATCATCAGGCGAGCCTGCACGACGTGTTCGTCCGGCTTGTCGGCGCAGAGGAGCGCCAGCCATGAACATCGCGAACATCCTGCTCGTCGCCCGCCGCGAGATGCTCCAGATTCTCAGGATGCGCAGCTTCTGGCTGACCTTGCTGATCCTGCCGGTTGCGCTCGCGATCGGGCCCTTGCTGGGCGACAGTCTGGACAGCGACGAGCCGACCCGCGTGGCGATCGTGGATCGCTCGGGAACCGGTGCGGGCAATACAATCAAGGCGCGCTTTGCCGCCGACGAGACGCAATATCTGCTGCGTGAGCTTTCCCGCTACGTGGAGCGTTACGAACTGGCCTCTGCCGATCCCGCCGCGCCGTGGGCCACGCCGGGGCGCTGGTTCACCGCGCAGGATATCGCCGATTTCGAAGCCGCGGGCGGGATCAGGACGGTGCTCGCCAGGATCGAGGCGGTGCGTCCCGAAGGCGTGCCCAAGTTCGATGCGCCCGCACCCGATTATGCGTTCATCGCCGCGCCAGCAGCGCTCGCCGGCGCGAAGGGAGAGGCGTTTGCCTCCGCCGCACGCCGCATTTTCGACAGCGACGCCGACGCGGACGCTGCCAATCCGCAGATCGTGGTGCTGGTGCCCGAAGGCTACCCCGCCGATACGCGCGTCGGGCTCTATTCCTCGGACGAGGTGCGCACCAGTTTCGTGACCCGATTGCAGGAAGTGCTGACCTTCGATCTGCGCACCCGCCTGCTGGCCGAAGCCGGCATAACCGGCCAACGCGCCGCGCTGGTGCAGACCGTCGCCCCCAGCTTTGCCATCGACACGCCCCCGCCCGGCGGCGGCGCGCGCGAGGTGCTGCTGGTACGCTCGATCGTGCCGATGGCGCTGGCTTACGTGCTGATGATGAGCCTGATGCTTTCCGGCAGCTGGATGTTACAGGGATCGGTCGAGGAACGCTCGAACAAGCTGATCGAAGGCCTGCTCGCCTGCATCAGCCCCGAGGACCTGATGTATGGCAAGCTATTGGGCGGGCTGGTGGTCGGCCTGATGATGATCTCGGTCTGGGCCGGGTGCGCCGGGGTCGCCGCCTATGCGACGCAAGGCGCGATCGCCGACATGATCCGCCCCGCGCTCGAACCGGTCTCGTCGCCGGGGATCATCGCGGCCATCATCTTCTTCTTCGTCGCGGGCTACATCGCGATTTCGGCGATCTTCGTCGCGATCGGTTCGATGGTGGATTCAATGAGCGAGGCGCAGGGCTTCATGATGCCGGTGCTGCTGCTTATCCTGCTGCCGATCACCTTCCTGTTGCAGGCGATCATTGCGGGCAACAGCGGGCCGGTGGTGCAGGTGCTGACATGGGTCCCGCTGTGGACGCCCTTTGCGGTGCTGGCCCGGCTTGGGCTCGGGATCGAGACATGGGAGCTGGTCGGAGCAGGGCTGGTGCTGACCGCCGCGATCGTGGCCGAACTGATCCTTGTCGGGCGCCTGTTCCGCGCCAGCCTGCTGGCCACCGGGCAGAAGCCCACCTTGGCAAAGATGCTGCAACGTCTTCGTCCTGCCACGGATGTTTGACAGGCCTCGGAGCAGGATCCTTTTCTAGATACCTTCCTCACTGGATTTTCTCGGGAGAATTTCGATGCGTCGCACCTTTGCCACTCCGATCCGGGCCGTGTCTTGCCTTGCCTTGGCGACAACCCTCGCGCTTGCCGCTGCGCCTGCGGCCTTCGCGCAAGACGCACCCGCGGCGGCTGCCACGGCTGACACCGCGCGCGGCGTCCCTGCATGGGGCATCGCCAGCACCGACATTCCCGCCGATCCCGATGTCACCTTCGGCCGTCTTGCCAACGGCATGCGCTATGCCCTGATGCGCAACGGCAATCCGGCGGGCGAGGCGACAATCCGGTTCAACATCGAGGTCGGCAACCGCGAGGAGACCGATGCCGAAAACGGCGCGGCACACTTTGTCGAACACATGGCCTTCAACGGATCGACCGGCATTCCCGAAGGCACGCTGGTCCCGATGCTCGAACGCCTCGGCCTCGCGTTCGGCGCGGATACCAACGCGACCACGTCGATCGATTACACCACCTACAAGCTGCAGCTACCGCGCACCGACGACAAGACGGTCGATGCAGCGCTGATGGTGATGCGCGAAATGGCGGGCAATCTGATCTTCGATCCCGCCGCGGTCGACCGCGAGCGCGGCATCCTGATGAGCGAGGCGCAGGTGCGCAACGTGCCGCAGCGCCGTCAGGCGGCCGACTTCATCGGCGCAGCCCTGCCCGGCGCGCGCGTGGGGGCGCGCATCAATGCCGATGTCGAGCGGATCAAGAACATCACCGCCGCCGATCTCAAGGCGTTCTACCAAGGGTATTACCGCCCTGAACGCGCCACGCTGGTCGTGGTCGGCGATTTCGACGTTGCCGCGATGCGCGCCAAGATCGAAGAGACCTTTGCCGATTGGCAGGGCACCGGGCAGGCCCGCGCGATCTATGCCGCGCCGCTGCCCGCCGCAGATGCGCCGCCCGCGATCGACAGCTTCGTCGATCCGGCGGTGCCCGAAGTGATCCAGTTGCAGCGTGTTTCGGCTTGGAAACCGTCCGAAAACTCGCTCGCTGCCGGACGCGATGAACTGCTGCGCGCGGTCGCGGCAGCCGCCTTGAGCAACCGCATCAATGCCCTCACCCGCGCCGCCGACGCGCCGATCATCGGCGGCGGGGCAGGCGATCAGGTCTTGTTCCGCACCGCCCGCGCCTTCGGGCTCGCCGTGGTTGCGAAGGATGGGCAGTGGCGCGATGCGCTTGCCCTTGCCGAACGCGAAATGCGCCGCGCACAGCAATTCGGCTTCACCGCCGCCGAAATCGACGAAACCAAGGCCAATATCGCGACCGCGTTGCAGAACGCGGTGGGACAGGCCTCGGGCCGCAGCAGCATTGCGCTCGCCGAACAGCTGGTGGCCGCAAGCCTCGAAAATTCGGTGCGCACCGCGCCCGCCTTCGATCTGGCCTACTACACCGCCATCGCGCCGAGCGTGACGCCCGAAGCCGTGAACGAGGCGTTCCGCAAGGCCTGGGCTGGCGCGCCCAGCGTGATTCACGTGTCGACCAAGACCCCGATCGAAGGCGACACCGGCGCCATTGCCGCCGTGCTCAAAAACAGCGCCGCTGTGGCAGTGACCGCGCCTGCAGAAGCGGCTGCGGTCAAGTTCGCCTATGACGATTGGGGAACGCCGGGCAAGGTCGTCTCCGACACCACGATCGCCGATCTTGGTATCCGCACCGTGCGCTTCGCCAACGGCCTCCAGCTCAATCTCAAGAAGACCGATTTCGAGCCCGGCAAGATCGCCTTTGCGCTTGCCATCGGCGAGGGGCTTTCGGCATTCCCGGCAGACCGTCCGGGTCTGCGCGATATGCTGCCTTTCGTTGCGGGGGTCGACGGGCTGAAGGCGCATGACGCCGACGAACTGCGCCGCGTGCTGGCGGGCAAGGCGGTGGGCCTCGGGCTTGGCGCGGGGGACGATGCGCTGGTGGCCAACGGCCAGACCACACCCGGCGATCTTGACTTGCAGCTCGATCTGCTCGCGGCACGGCTGACCGCCACGGCCTGGCGTCCGGAAACGCAGACCCAGTGGGCGGGCGTGGTTCCCGTCGCCACGCAGAACCTGCGCGCCGATGCCTCGCAGGTTCTCAATCTGGCGATGGCTTCGGTGTTTGCCGGCGGCGATGCGCGCTTGGGCCTTGCCGATATTGGCGCGCTGGGCGGCGCGACGCTCGATGACCTGCGCAGCGCTGTCGCTCCCCAGCTTGAAAGCGGCGCGCTGGCGCTGGGGCTGGTGGGCGATTTCGATGCTGATGCGGCGATCAAGGCAGTCGGAGCGAGCCTTGGCGCGCTCCCTGCCCGAAAGGCGCGGGGCGACATCGCCGTGCCCGCCGTTCCGCCGGCCTTCGTTGCAGAGCCCGCGCTGCGCACGCTCACCCACACTGGCGCTGCCGATCAGGGCGCGGTCGCGCTGGGCTGGGCGACCACCGATGGCAATGACCTGCGCGACGATCTGACCCGCGATCTGCTCGCAGAAGTCATGGGCCTGCGGCTCAACGAAGTGCTGCGCGAGGAATTGGGCACCACCTATTCCCCGGTCGCGATGAGCTATTCGCAGCAAACCTACCCCGGTTTCGGCTATCTTACCGCCTTTGCCACCGTGCCCCCCGAAGCGATGGATGCTGCGGCCAAGGTAATGCGCGACATCGCAGCCGAACTGGCCGCAAAGCCGGTGGCCGCCGACCTGCTCGAACGCGCGCGCAATCCGGTGCGCGCGCGGTTCGACCGTGCCGAAACCCAGAACACCAGCTGGCTGGGATTGGTGACCGATGCGCAAAGCGATCCCGCCGGGCTCGATCGCCGGCGCCAGCGCAAGGGCCTGCTCGATGCAGTCACACCCGCCGACATTCAGGCGGCGGCGACGCGCTATCTGACGGGCAAGGCGGTCGAAATCAGGGTCGTTCCGCAGGCCAAGTGACGAGAGTGGTTCCCCCGGCTAGCCAGCCCCCGTCACAGGCGGGGCTGGCGGCTGCGGGCATCGCCGGCATCGCGCTTCCGGCAGCGGGTGTGGTGTGGCTCACATCCGCACCGCCCGCCCCGATGCTGGCGCTGGGGATGATGGGCGCAGGGATGATCGGTGCCGCAGCGCTCGGTCGTTTGCGCGCAGGCGTGGTTCTTGCGCTCGCCGCGCTGGTGGTGCTGATCGGGGTCGCCTCCGTCACGGGCTTGCGCGTGTCCGCAGCCCATCTTCCGGCGCTGGCTTGCGTGGCTGCGGTGGGCGCGGTCAGCTTTGCCGTTCGCGGAGCGCTATTTGCGCGCAGCGCGGCGCCGCGCGGATGGTGGGCGGCGCTGGCGGTCGTGGCGGGCGAGGCGGCGGTGCTGGCGACCGCTGCCTTGCGGCCCGATGCCCTGCCCTCAGCCGTGCTTGCGCTGCTGCCCGCCCAATGGGCCAGCACCGCGCTCGCCGCCGCGATGGCGCGCGGCGCGGTGGCGGTGCCGCAACTGATCGCACTCGCCGGCACCGCAGCGGCGACCGGGCTGGTGATCGCGCAGTGGCCGCGGCGCTGGACATACGGCGTGATGTTCAGCGTGTGGATCGGCCTGTCCGCACAGGTCTGGCGCTACGGCTAGCGCGCATCCCCCCTCCTCCCCGCCAAACGCGGCCAGCCGAGGCGGGAATCGCTGGAAAACTCGCCCCGCTCCCTTTGCGCCGGCGCCCGGCCTCCCTAATCCCGCTGGCGTGAGCGTATCAATCGACATCGGGCGAGGGCCGGACGGGAGCGAGATCGGCATCGATCTGGCCGAGCTTCTGGCGACGCGCCTGCTCGTTCAGGGCAATTCGGGCTCGGGCAAGTCGCACCTGCTGCGCCGCCTGCTCGAGGAATGCGCCGGGCAGGTTCAGCAGATCATCATCGATCCCGAGGGCGATTTCGTCACGCTCGCCGATGCCTTCGGCCACGTGGTGATCGACGCGGGCGCCTATTCCGCGCGCGAGATCGAGGAGCTTGCCGCGCGCGTGCGCCAGCACCGCGCCTCGGTGGTGCTTGCGCTCGACGAACTTGAGGTCGAGCAGCAGATCCGCTGCGCGGCGCTGTTCCTGACCGCGCTGTTCGACGCCCCGCGCGAGCATTGGTATCCCGCGCTGGTGGTGGTCGACGAGGCGCAGATGTTCGCGCCCGCTGCCGCCGGCGAGATGAATGACGAGGCGCGGCGGCTCACGTTGTCGGCGATGACCAACCTGATGTGCCGCGGGCGCAAGCGCGGGCTGGCGGGGATTGTCGCCACGCAGCGGCTGGCGAAGCTTGCCAAGAATGTCGCGGCCGAAGCCAGCAACTTCCTGATGGGACGCACTTTTCTCGACATCGACATGCAGCGTGCGGCAGATCTTCTGGGGATGGACCGGCGGCAGGCCGAGCGGATTCGCGATCTCCAGCGCGGGCAGTTTCTGGGGCTTGGCCCGGCGATCAGCCGCCGCCCGGTGGCGGTGCAGGTCGGCGCGGTGCGCACTTCGGGGCGCGGCGGTGGCCAAGGGCTGATCCCGCTGCCCGAAGCCGAAGACGGCGCGATGGAAGCGCTGCTCACCGACCGCCTGACCGAAGCCGCGGCGCAAGCCCAGCCCGTTCGCCGCGCGCCGCCGCCGCCGGCCCCGCGCGCCGATCTGGAGGATGCGATCGCGCTTCCCCGCGTGCTGCCCGAGGTCAAACCTACAGAACCGCGCTTCGACCCGCCTGCATCCCCCCCCGCACCGCCGCCGCCTGCGCCGCGAGCCGCACCCGAGCCCGGCACCGGCGCTGCGCCCGAGGACATCATCCGCGCGATCGCCTTGTCCGAAGGCGCGTCCTATCGCCCGGCGGCCAGCCTGTTTCGCGAGTTCGCGATCCGTTGCCGGCAATCGGGCACGGCTTCGGCACATATCGACCTGCCCCGCTTCCGCCGCCTTTTTGCCATGGCAATCAGCGGCTTGGACCAGACCGACGAACCCATCCGCAGCGCGATCATCGCGGCTGCCGAAGGGGTCGAGGACGATCTGCTCGCCCCCTATCTCGCGCTGCTGATCGCCGCACACACGGGCACCGCGATGCCGGACGAGGAGGAACTCGGCCGGCTTTACGGAAGCGCCTCGCCCAGCCGGGTGCGGCGGCTGCTCGAACATCTTGAACGGCAGGGCCGCATCGTGGTGCGCGAGGATTTCGGCGGCGACCGCTCGATCACGGTGCCGATCGATCCGGTCATCGCCTGACCGGCAATGTTTCACATGAAACATCGCGTCGACCGGGGGCAAAATGGGCGCAAGAGCCTCTCGAAGCGGGTCTAGCGGGGGTCTGAACGGGGTCTGGGCGCGATCAGGACGAGGCTGACGACAGCACGCATCCGTCCCTCTGCCCCGCTCCCGGAAAATCGCCCCCGTTCAACGCATCGGCGGCTGCAATCCGGCCTGAAACGCCTATCTTGGGCGGCGACACAGGAGCCACGCCATGATCGAACGCCTTATCACCAAACGCATCCACGACCTTGGCGGCGGGTTTACCGTGGGCCGCGTGCTGCCGTTTCACGCGCGGCGGATGGTCGGGCCCTATATCTTTTTCGACCATATCGGCCCGGTGGAACTTGAACCCGGCATCCCCAAAAGCCTCGACGTGCGCCCGCACCCGCATATCGGGCTGGCGACCGTCACCTATCTCTACGACGGCGCGATCACGCACCGCGACAGTCTTGGCGTGCATCAGGAAATCCACCCGGGCGAGGTCAACTGGATGATCGCCGGCAAGGGGATCACCCATTCCGAACGCTTCGAATACGCGCGGCTCAACGGCGCGTTGATGCACGGCATTCAGGCGTGGGTCGCCCTGCCCCAGGATGCCGAGGAGGTCGATCCCGCTTTCTCGCACCATGCGGATCTGCCGCGCTGGGACGAGCCGGGCCTGACCGGTCGCCTGATCGCGGGCACGATGGAAGGGATGACCGCGCCCACCCCCACGCACTCGCCGCAGTTCTACGCCCATTGGCAGATGGCCGCCGGCACGCGCCGGGTGCTCCCTGCCGACTATTCCGAGCGCGCGGTCTTCGTTGCGGCAGGCACCGCCGAAGTTGGCGGAACGCAGGTGGAAACCGGCACGATGGCAGTGCTCGAAGCCGGCAAGGAAGCGGCGATTATCGCGACCACCGAAGCGACCGTGATGGTGCTGGGCGGAGAGCCGGTGGGCGAGCGGTTCATGTTCTGGAACTTTGTCCATTCCTCGAAAGACCGCATCCGGCAGGCATCCGAGGATTGGCAGACGGGTCGCTTCACTCTGCCCCCCGAAGACAATCAGGAATACACGCCCCTGCCCGAATTCAAGGGGTTCTGAGGCAAAGCGGCCTACCCATCAAAACAGGCGCGCGCCCGGCGGCACCGCGCTGTCGGGTGCGAACAGCACCACGCGGCCCTGGGCGTCGGGAAAGCCCAGCGTCAGCACTTCGGACATGAATTTGCCGATCTGGCGCGGCGGGAAATTGACTACCGCGGCAACCATCCGGCCGACCAGATCGGCGGGCGCATAAAGCTCGGCAATCTGCGCCGAGGATTTCTTCACTCCCACGCCGTCGCCGAAATCGATCGTCAACCTAATGCTGGGCTTGCGCGCTTCTGGGAAAGGCTCGGCGGCGATCACACGGCCTGCGCGGATATCGACCGCAAGAAAGGCGTCGAAGCCGATGGGGGCAGCAGCAGGCGCGGCAGGATCGTGGACAAGGTGCATGGCCCCGCAGCCTAGCGCGCGGGCGCGGTTTGACAATCCGCCGCCTGTCCGCAAGTCTTTGCCCCAGACGCGCGGCAGACGCGCCGAAAAAAGGGGATCGATCGATGCAAGCGCAAATACTCGCGCCCGCCGCCGTGCTGGTGGTGTGGACGATGATCATGCTGTTCTGGATGGCGGGGGTGCGACTGCCTGCCTTGAAGAAGGCCGGGATCGACCTTGGCGCACGGCCCGGAGGCCGGGGGCAGGATCTCGAAGGGCAGATCGCGCCGCAGTTCCAGTGGCCTGCGCACAATTACATGCACCTGATGGAGCAACCCACTGTGTTCTATGCTGCGGTCGCGATCCTTGCGATCATGGGCGCAGGCGCGTTGGACGTGGCACTGGCCTGGGCTTACGTCGCCTTGCGGATCATCCATTCGGTCTGGCAGGCGACGGTCAACAAGGTGCCGGTGCGCTTTACGCTGTTCATGCTGTCGAGCCTCGCCCTGCTCGCGCTGGCGATCCGCGCGGTGATCGCCACCGCCTTTGCCGACCCTTCGGCCCTTCCCGCGTAAGGAGCGCGATCATGATCGGAATGGAGATTTTGAAGCCCGTCGTCGTGTTGCTGGGATGGACGATGGTGATGTGGGTGTGGATGTATGCCACCCGCATCCCGGCGATGCTGAAGGCCGGGATCGACGCCAAAGGCATGGTCGGCAGCACCGGGGCGAGCCTGCGCGCACAACTGCCCGATCAGGTCAGCTGGAAGGCGGACAATTACAACCACCTCCACGAAGCGCCGACGCTGTTCTATGCTGCGGCGATCGTGCTGGCTATCATCGGTCAGGGCGACGGGATCAATGCGGCGGTCGCGTGGACCTATGTGGCCCTGCGGATCGCGCATTCTCTGGTGCAGGCCACCGTCAACCGCGTGGCGATCCGGTTTGCCTTGTTCGCCTTGTCAACAATCGCGCTGATGATCCTGATCTTCCACGCGATCATTCCGGTGTTCGACCTCCATCTGCACGGTTGAACCATGCCGGCGGCGGAGCGATCACTCCGCCGCTTCGGCCTGCTGTTCGGCGTGCGCGCGGCCGGCGAGCCAGCGTTCGGCATCGAGCGCCGCCATGCAGCCCATCCCCGCCGCGGTCACCGCCTGGCGATAGACATGATCGGTCACGTCGCCCGCGGCAAAGACGCCGGGGATCGCGGTCTTGGGGGTGCCGGGCTCGGTCAGCAGATAGCCGCTTTCGTCCATCGGCAACTTGCCCACGAACAGCGAGGTCGCGGGCGCATGGCCGATCGCGACAAAGGCGCCATCGGTTTCCAGCGTCGATGCCTCGCCCGTCACCGTATCGGTCAGCGCAAGGTGATGGAGCATGCCGTTTGCGCCCGCCTCGAAGCTGTCGACCGCCTTGTTCCAGAGCACGGTGATCTTGGGGTGCGCGAACAGGCGGTCCTGCAGGATGCGCTCGGCGCGCAAGCTGTCGCGGCGGTGGATCAGTGTGACATCGTCCGAATGGTTGGTGAGGTAGAGCGCTTCTTCGACTGCGGTGTTGCCGCCGCCGATCACCGCGACCTTTTTGCCGCGGTAGAAGAACCCGTCGCAGGTCGCACAGGCGCTGACCCCTTTGCCGCCCAGCGCCATTTCGCCGGGCACGCCCAGCCATTTCGCCTGCGCGCCCGTGCAGATCACGATGCAATCGGCGATGTATTCGTCGCCGCTGTCACCGATCGCGCGGAAGGGCGAGCCCCCTTCGAGATCGACCGTGACGATGGTGTCCCACATCATCCGCGTGCCGACATGCTCGGCCTGGACGCGCATTTCCTCCATCAGCCAGGGGCCCTGCACCACATCGCGAAAACCGGGGTAGTTCTCGACATCGGTGGTGATGGTGAGCTGGCCGCCGGGCTGGAGGCCCTGAACGACGATCGGTTCGAGCATCGCGCGCGCAGCATAGATCGCGGCCGAATAGCCGGCCGGGCCGGAGCCGATGATGAGCATCTTGGTGGTGTGGGTCGCCATGTGCGGGTGCCTTGAAGTGGGAATCTGTTGGCCGGGATATGGGGTTTCAGGCGGCGCTTGTCACGCGGTCAGCTTGGCGATCAGACGCTCTTTTCTTTGCGCGTCGACACCTAGGATTGTCGCCAGATAGGCATCGAGCGAGCCGTAATCGCGTGTCACCTCCGCCAGGTAAGTGTCGATATATTCTGGTAGAACGCCCATCAGGTTGTGCAGCGCCTCGGCGTCGATCGTGCCGTAATGCGCCTCCATCCGGGGCAATGACTGGCGTTCGAGAATGCTGCGCGTCGGCGCATCGTTGGTGAGCAGGAACTCGGCCTTGTAATCGTCCGGGTGGACGCCGAGGACATGGAGCAGCAGGCTCGCCGCGATCCCGGTGCGGTCCTTGCCCGCAAAACAGTGGACGAGGCTGCCGCCGTCAATTTCGTCGAGCGCGCGGAAATATTCGCGGAAAATCCAGACCATCGCCGGGTTGACCGGCATCCGCGTATAGACCGCAAGCATCCGCTCGCGCGCCTTTTGCGCGGTCATTGCGATCTGTCCGCCGCCGCCTTCGTGGGGCGGCGAGTTTGAGGTTTCGCCATCGAAGGCAATCACTTGCGCGGCAAAGTTCGCATGGCGCCTGCAGGGAAAACCCGTGCGCTCGCTTACCCCGCGAAGGTCGATCACGGTGCGGATGTCGAGTGCGTCGAGCAGCGCCAGATCGCTCTCGGAGGCTTCCATATGCTGGCCCGAACGAAACAGCACGCCCTCGCGCACGCGCCCCCCGGCGGCGGTGGCATAGCCGCCATAATCGCGCAGGTTGTGGATGCCTTGCGTGACGTAGAACGGGCCGATGCGCGAGTGGCTGGCAGGAGCGGCGGAAGAATCGCTGGTCATGGCGGTAGCCCTTACACCCCGCCTCCCGCGGGGCAAGCCGGAGCACGCCGCGTCCCTAGGGGATCATGCGAGGGGGCGCGGCAGGCCGCTGCCAAGACGCGGCTGGTTAACCCTGCATTGTCCAAAGCCCTCTCCCAAGCCGCAAGGAACCCCATGGCCCGCATCCTGATCGCCGATGACGACGAACTGATTGCCGAAATCGCCAGCGAAGTGTTGATCGACGCCGGCTATGCTTGCGGCTGGGTCACTACGGCGAGCGCGGCGTGGACCTGCCTCAACCGCAAGCGGCCCGATCTGCTGCTGCTCGACCAGGCGATGCCCGGCGAATCCGGCATCACGCTGCTGCGCCGCCTGCGCCAGTCGCCGCAGTTCTACGATCTGCCGGTGATGATGCTGACCGCGATGGCGGGCGAACAGGACCAGTTGCAGGCGATCTATGCCGGCGCCAACGAGTTCATGTCGAAGCCCTTCACACCCGCCGATCTGGTGGCGCGGGTGCAGCGGATCTTCCAGCTTCGCAGCGGGCGTCCGCGCCATGTCGATCTGCGCAGCAAGGTGATTGCCGAACAGAACCAAGCCGCCGTCCACCCCGAGGTGTTCCGCCGCGTGCTCTAATCCGCGCGCGCAGCCGCCAGCAAGCCGCGTCCGATCACCTGCGCCTGGATCTCAGCTGCGCCTTCGAAGATGTTGAGAATCCTCGCATCGCACAGCACGCGGCTGATCGGGTATTCGAGCGCGTAGCCATTGCCGCCGTGAATCTGCAAGCCATTGTCCGCCGCGCTCCACGCGACCCGCGCAGCGAGCAGCTTGGCCATCCCGGCCTCGATATCGCAGCGTGCACCCTTGTCCTTGGCGCGTGCGGCGGCATAGGTCAGCTCGCGCGCCATCACGGTTTCGGCGGCCATCAGCGCAAGCTTGTCGGCCACGCGCGGGAACGCCGTGAGCGCCTGCCCGAACTGCTTGCGGCCCAGCGCATAGTCCAGCGCCAGATCGAAGGCATTCCACGCGACGCCCACGGCGCGCGCCGCGGTCTGGATACGCGCGCCTTCGAAGGTGCGCATCAGCTGCTTGAAACCCTGCCCCTCGCGCCCGCCCAGCAGCCCGTCGGCCGCCACCGCAAAGCCATCGAGGCCGAGCGCATATTCCTTCATGCCCCGGTAGCCGAGGACTTCGATCTCACTGCCGTCGATCCCGCGATCGGGGAATGGCGCACCATCATGTCCGCGCGTCTTGGCGGCGAGTAGCATCGACAATCCGCCATAGCCCGGCGTGGCCGGATCGGTGCGCACCAGCATCGTCATCAGATCGGCGCGCGCGGCATGCGTGATCCAGGTCTTCGCCCCCGTTACCTGCCACCCGCCGTCTTCGCCCCGCACCGCGCGCGTGCGCACCGCGGCAAGATCGCTGCCCGTATCGGGTTCGGTAAAGACCGCGGTGGGCAGGCACGAGCCGTCGGCAATCCGCGGGAGCCAATGCGCCTTTTGTTCAGGCGTGCCATTTTCAGCGATCAATTCGCCCGCGATCTCGGACCGGGTGCCGAGGCTGCCCGCGCAAATCCACCCGCGCGACAATTCCTCGGACACCAGTGCCATCGCCAGCTTGCCGAGGCCGAGGCCGCCGTGTTCTTCGGGAATGCAGACCCCGAACACGCCAAGCTGCGCCATTTCGCAAATCACTTCGTCGGGGATCAGCGCATCGTCCAGATGCCATCGATGCGCGTGGGGAGTGATTGCAGCGGCGGTGAAGCCGCGCATGACAGCGCGCATCTGATCGAGCGCGTCATCGCCCAGGCCCTCGTATGGGCGGATGCCATCAGCGAGCAGCGCAGCAAGCGCGGCGCGGGTTTCGGGCGTGCTGCCTTCCGCGAGGAACCGCGCCACGGCAGGGTCTGCGGCAAGCGCTTGCGCTTCGGCCGCCGTGCCAAGCGCATGGGGGCGCACGATCTCGGTGGCGCTCATCGGCACGCCATAGGCGATCTGTGCGAGGGTTTCGCCCAGACCCACGCGCAGTGTCAACGCCTCGGCCTCGCCGAATTGGCCGGTCTCAGCGGCGTACGCGGCCCAGTCGGTCGTGGCCTCGATCGCGGCGACCGTTGCCGCAACCCAGGCAAAGCCGTGCAACCGGTGTTGTTCGCGGGTCAGCAGGTCTGGATCGACCGCGCCGTCGGGCGCCACGGCGGCGTGCGTCGCTGCGCGGACGGCTGCCAGATAGTCTTGCGCTGCGGCAAGTGCGGCGCGGGCGGTGGTGATCCATGCGTTCATGCAGGCTGCGGTAGCAGACCGGCAGGGAGGCTGCGAAGTCGCAAATCCGCGGCTTCGCGGGCGCGCGGGGGGTGGTGCGTCACCCGCCCCCCGCGCGTCCGTGCATCATTCGTAGGTGCCCAGCAGCCCGCGCGCGACCACCCAGTTGTGGATTTCCGACGGGCCATCATAGATCCGCATCGTGCGCAGCTTGTTGCTCATCAGGTAGAGCGGCAATTCGCGCGTCATCCCCATGCCGCCGTAAAGCTGCATCGCGTGGTCGACGATCTTGTAGGCTTCCTCGGTGCAGAAGCTCTTGATCATCGAGATTTCGCTGCGGGTATCGCGGCCCTCGTCGATCTTCCAAGCGCAATCATAGGTCATCAGCCGCATCGCGTGGATCTTGGTCGCGGCGTCGCTGATCCAGTTCTGCACGCTCTGGCGGGCTGACAGGGGCTTGCCGAAAGTCTCGCGCTGCGGGGCGTAATCGATCATCATGTCGAGCGCGCGTTGCGCCATGCCGATCGACCACGAGGCCATCTCGATCCGCCGGGTGCCCAGCCTGACCTGCATCGGCGCAAAACCCTGTCCGCGCGTGCCGAGCAGTTTCCAGCCCGGAACGCGGCAATCCTCGAGCGCGATTTCATAGGTCGCGGTGCCATCGATCATCGGGATTTTGCGGGTAACGTTGAAGCCCGGCGTGCCCTTGTCGACAAGGAAGGCGGACATGCCGTTGCGGCCATTGGGGTTCTTGTCGGTGACCGCCATCAGGATCGTGAAATCGGCCTCGGCGCCCTTGGTGATCCAGATCTTGCGGCCGTTGATGATCCAGTCGTCGCCGTCCTGCACCGCGGTGGTGCGCATGCCTTGCGGGTCGGCGCCTGCGCCGGGTTCCGAAATGCCGATCGCGCTGATCGTTTCGCCGCGGACATAGGGTTCGAGATAGGCTTCGCGCTGGCGTTCGTCGGCGGCGACCATCAGCATTCGCAAGTTGGGCGAATCGGGCGGCAGGTAATAGGGCACGACGGTCTTGCCGAGTTCCTCGGACACGCCGACCATCGCCACCATCGGCAAGTTCATGCCGCCCACTTCCTCGGGCGCATCGAGGCCCCACAGGCCAAGTTCGCGGCTGACCGCGTCGACCTTGGCGGTTTCCTCGGGCGTCAGATAGGTGCCCTGCCCCAAGTTCTCGCGCGCGATGACGCTGGCTTCGTAAGGCATCAATTGATCGCGCACGAACTTGCCCACCAGGTCTTTCAGCATGGTGTGTTCGTGGCTCAGCTCGAAATTCATCGTGTGTGTGTCCCTGTCCGTTTGCGGGTCTGCGCAGGAGCGCCCCTGACACCACACATTACGCGGCGTGTCACCCACCGGATTTCGCAGTGTCTGTGCGATGAGACGTTATAACCATTACTTGACCGCTTTGCGCGATGTGCATAGGTTCACACTTGCAAACCTTCAAAAGCTTGCAGTTATGGGAGAGATTCCGTTGCCAAGCCGGCTCATCGTGTCGCGCCAACTTGCCGATCTGTTCCGGCTGCTGGCGCACGCCGACCGGCTGCGGCTGATCGAGGATCTGCGCGGGGGAGAGAAGGACGTCACCGGGATCGCCCAGTCGCTGGGCCTGCCGTCCACCCGCGTGTCGCAGCATCTGGCGCTGCTGCGCGCACACCGGCTGGTCGAAGAGCGCCGCGACGGGCGCAACCACTATTACCGACTGGCCCGCCCGGATCTGGCGGGCTGGGTGCTGGGTGCGCTGCCCTTCATCGACATCCGCCAGCAACTCGAAGATGCCGCCCATATCGACACCGCGCGCGCCCTGTGGGGCGAGGCCGATTGAAAACCCTACCGAAAGGATTGTTACAATGCCCCATTTCGCCAAAGGCGTGGTCAAGTTCCGGCGTGATGTCTATCCCGGAAAGGCCGAACTGTTCGAAAAGCTCGCCACCGGCCAGAGCCCCGAGGCATTGTTCATCACCTGCTCGGACAGCCGGATCGAAACCGCGATGCTCACCCAGACCGATCCGGGCGAGCTGTTCATCTGCCGCAATGCCGGCAACATCGTGCCCCCGCACACCAACCAGACCGGCGGGATGACCGCCTCGATCGAATTCGCGATCGGTGCGCTCAAGATCCCCAACATCGTGATCTGCGGCCACACCGAATGCGGCGCGATGAAGGGTGCGATGAACCGTGCCGCGCTGACCAGCCTGCCGCACGTGCGCGAATGGCTCGGCTATTCGCAGGGCGCGGTCGATATCGTCGAGGCGATCGGCCCCGATCTCGAACCCGAAGCCAAGATGAAGATGCTGCTCGAACAGAACGTTATCCTGCAATTGCAGCACCTGAAGACCCACCCCACGGTCGCGGTCGCGCTCGCGCAGGATGCGGTGACGCTGCATGGCTGGGTTTACGACATCAAGACCGGCGAAGTCTCCGCCTATGACGAGGACAACAAGTGCTGGGTCTCGGTCGAGGAGCGTTATGCCGGCGAACTGCTCGAATTGATGGACGACAAGCACGCCTGCTGAGCTGCCTTTCCCTTACCCCATTGACCTGACCTGACGGAGCATCCCCCATGCACGCTGCCGCCGCCGACCGATCAACCTCTGCCGTGTTGGGGCGAGATTTTCTCGCTTCGATCGTGGTGTTCCTTGTGGCCCTGCCACTGTGCATGGGGGTCGCGATCGCCTCGGGCGCACCACCTGCGCTGGGGCTGATCACGGGGATCGTGGGCGGTATCATCGTCGGCTCGCTCGCCGGCTCGCCTTTGCAGGTCAGCGGCCCGGCGGCGGGCATGGCGGTGCTGGTCTTCCAGCTGGTGCAGGAACACGGCCTCATCATGCTTGGCGTGGTCGGGCTGATCGCGGGCGCATTGCAATTGCTCGCCGGGGTGCTCAAGCTTGGCCAATGGTTCCGGGCGATCTCGCCTTCGGTGATCCACGGCATGCTGGCCGGGATCGGGGTGCTGATCCTCGTCTCGCAGCTGCACGTCATGCTCGATGACGCCCCACGCGCCAGCGGCCTGCTCAACATCGCGGCGATCCCCGAGGCGGTGATCAAGGCGATCCCGACCGACGGTTCGGTGCATCACCTTGCGGCGATGGCGGGGGTCATCACGATCCTGACGATCGTGCTCTGGAACCACTTCAAGCCCAAGCAGCTCAGCCTGATCCCCGGCCCGCTGCTCGGCGTGATTGTGGGCACGATCTTTGCGATGGTCTTTGCGCTGCCGATCACGCTGGTCGAACTGCCCGATACGCTGGCGGGCGCATTGAACATCCCCACCGGCGAGGCGCTGGCCGGGTTCACCAATCCCGATATCCTCACGCTTGGCCTCGTCTTCGCTTTCGTCGCCAGTGCCGAAACGCTGCTGTGCGCGACTGCGGTCGACAAGATGCACATCGGCGCGCGCACCGACTACGACAAGGAACTGCGCGCGCAAGGGATCGGCAACATGATCTGCGGCGGGCTTGGCGCGCTGCCGATGACCGGCGTGATCGTGCGGTCTGCCGCCAACGTCGAAGCCGGCGCGACGACGCGTTTTTCCGCGATCATGCACGGCGTGTGGCTGCTGCTCGCGGTCGCGGCCTTCCCCTTCGTGCTCAACGAAATCCCGACCTCGGTGCTCGCCGCGATCCTCGTCTACACCGGCTACAAGCTGGTCAACATTGCGCAGATCCGCAAGATTGCCGAATTCGGGCGGCAGGAACTGGCGATCTATTTCGTCACGCTGCTGGGCGTGGTGCTGATCGACCTGCTGACCGGGGTGATCCTCGGCTTTGCGCTGGCCACCGCCAAGCTGGTCTACACCTTTTCGCACCTCGAAATCACGCGCGAGCATGATGAGGAGACCAACCGCGTCGATCTGTGGATGAAGGGTTCGGCGACGTTCTTCTCGATCCCGCAGCTGGGCAAGGCGCTCGAAAGCTCGCCCGTCGGGTCGGAAGTCCACATCCACGTCGAGAAGCTCGACTATATCGACCACGCCTGCCTTGAAATGCTGTCCTCGTGGGAGAAGCTGCACCAGACCACCGGCGGCACGCTGGTGGTGGAATGGAGCGAGCTGGTCGAACGCTATGGCCGGCGTTCCGAAGATCCGAGCAAGACGGAGATCCCGGGCCTTATGGTGCGCCCGGCGGCCTGATCGGAGAAGCCAGAGCGCGCGGGGGCTGACGACGGCCACCGCGCGCGCCTGGCCATCCTTGGCACCCCCAATCCGACGCTTGAAACCCTGCCCTTGCGCAGGCATCACCTTGCGCGGGAACACAGGGGGGACGGGACAATGAGAGTTGCCGCAATTCGTGCCGGCGCCGCGCTGGCGCTGGCTTTGGCAGCGCCTGCAATGGCCAGTACGCCCGGCGCCCCCGGCGCGCTCCCTCCCGAAGGCACGCGCGATGCCGAAAACGCGCAGCGCGGCTTTATCGCCACCCTGACCGATCCGGTGATCCGCAACGCAGCAGGAAAACCGGTCTGGAACCTCGATGCCTATGCCTTCGTGCACGGCGCGGCGCCCGGGACGGTCAACCCGTCATTGTGGCGGCACATGACGCATCTGAAACACCACGGGCTGTTTGCGGTGGCACCGGGGGTCTGGCAGGTGCGCGGGTTCGATGTGTCGAACATGACCGTGATCCGCGGCGCAAGCGGGTGGATCATCATCGATCCGCTCACCAGCGTCGAGGCAGCGAAGGCCGCGCTCGATCTGGTCAACCGCGAGCTTGGGGCGCGCCCGGTCAGTGCAGTCCTCTATTCGCACAGCCACGGCGATCATTTCGGCGGCGTGCGCGGTGTGGTTGGCGAAGCCGATGTCGCCGCAGGGCGGGCCGCGATCATCGCGCCTGCGGGCTTCATGGAAGAGGCCACGTCCGAAAACGTGATGGCCGGCGGCGCGATGCAACGCCGCGCGGCCTACCAGTTCGGCACGGGGCTCGCGCCGGGTGCAACCGGCCAGATGGGCAGCGGCATCGGCAAGGGATTGTCCGCCGGCACATTGTCGTTGATCCCCCCCACCGACACCATCGCCGCCACCGGGGACACGCGCGTGATCGACGGAGTGGCGCTCGAATTCCAGATCGTTTCGGGCACCGAGGCACCAGCCGAATTCAACGTGCTGATCAAGCCCGCCAAGACCTTCCTTGCGGCCGAGATCGCCACCTGTTCGCTGCACAATATCCTGACCCCGCGCGGGGCCAAGGTGCGCGATGCGCGCGCCTGGGCGCATTATCTCGACGAGGCGGCGCTGCGTTACGCGCCGCAGGCCGATACGGTGATTTCGAGCCATTGCTGGCCCGTGTTCGGCAAGGAAGAAGGGACTGCCTGGCTATCCGCGCAGCGCGACATCTATCGCTGGCTCCACGACCAGACCGTGCGCCGGATGAACCGCGGCGAGACGATGGACGAGATCGCCGAAGCGCTCGAAGCCGGCCCGCCCAAGGTGAACGCGCGCGAATGGGCAACGCGCGGCTATTACGGGACGATCAGCCACAACGCGAAAGCGATCTACCAGTTCTACCTCGGCTGGTATGATGCGGTACCTGCCAATCTCCACCCGCACCCCCCGGAGGTGCGCGCGCGCAAGCTTGTCGAAGCACTGGGCGGCGCGGACCGCACGCTGGCGCTGGGCGAGGCGGCGATGGCGGCGGGCGATTATCGCTGGGCGTCCGATCTGCTCCAGAGCCTCGTCTTTGCCGCGCCCGACAATGCCGCGGCCAAGGCGGCGCTGGCGCGCTCCTACACCGCGCAGGGCCATGCCGCCGAAAGCGCGATCTGGCGCAACCAGTTCCTGTCCGCCGCAAGCGACCTCATGCGCGGACGGCCTCAGAGCAGCGCATCGCAGAGCAACGACATGATCGCCGCAATCGCGACGCAGGAACTGCTCGATTCCGCCGCGACACTGTTCGCGCCCGAGCGCGCAGGCAAGCGCGGTTACAGCATCGCCATCGACCTGACCGACAAGCGCGAGACCGCGATGATTGAGGTCGGCGAGGACGTGATGATCGGCCGCGTCGGCGCGCTGCCCGCAGCGCCCGCGGCAACGCTGCGCGGCCCGCGCCGCGCGCTGCTGGCGCTGCTGTTCGTCCGCATGCCGGTCGACACGGTCGCGCAGATGCCCGGCGTGACGATCGAAGGCGACAAAGCGATGCTGCAAGCCCTGATCGACAATCTCGACCCGATGCCGCACGGCTTCGATATCGTCCTGCCCTAGAACGAGCACTCCACGTTTGCCGCCTTCTCGTCGCGGGTGATCTCGCTGATCTGGAAGGCGAAGGGCGCGGCAGACGCGAAGGTGAGCCTGCCGCCGGTGCTGCCAAGGCACGCCTGGGTCAGCACCATTTCGCGCCAGCCCTTGCCCTCGGCGACCGACAGGCCTTGCGTGATGTCGACGGCCTTGCCCCCGGCAGTGACGGTGACGGGGCCGGCGGGGCGATTGAGCACCTGATAGGCGATCCGGAACGCCGCGCCGCTGTCGGGGCCGGTGAAGCTGATCTTCGCGCCGGGGCCGAAGGTAATCCGGCGCGCGTCTTCCTGCGCGCGGCGGTCGATCCCGGCCGCGACGATGCCGTTGCCATTGCCGCGCAGATCGGGGAGCAGCGCATTGTCGGCCACCGCCTGCACCTGACTTGCCAGCCGGCCATTGGCAAACCACGCCGCGCCGCTGTCGTTGGTGAGCGCGGCGCAGGTCTCATCGAGCGGGACAGAGGCAATGCGCGGCGCGGCAAAGCCGAGGCCGTAGCCGCGTTCGAACAGCGTGCCGCCCTCGCGCCAGGTCGCCCCGCCCTCGCAGGTTTTGGGCCAGGCAAAGGACAGGCGTCCGGTGGGCTGGGTCTTGCCGAACAAGACGTCGGCCACCCCTGCCCCCTCGCTGCCCGGAAGCCACGAAGCGACGAAGGCATCGGCCGCGTTCAGCTCGCGGTTGACCCACAGGGGCCGGCCCGACAGGAACACCGCGACCGTGGGAATGCCGCGTGCCTTGTAAGCTTTCAGCAGCGCGAGACCTTCCTCGTCGCGGAAGGCCAGATCCTTGCGGTCGCCAACGAACTCGGCATAGGGTTCCTCGCCGAACACGACGATCGCGATGTCGGGCTTGGCGGCGCTGGCGGCTGCTGCGCTGCCCGTGGGCGCGAGCACCGCCGTGCCGCCCGCCGTCCTGGCCGCCTCGGCAATCCCGCCCCAGATCGATGTCGCGCCGGGGAAATTGGCCGCGGTCAGATCGCCGCCGCCCTGCCAGGTGATCGACCAGCCGCCCGACTGCTGCGGGATATTGTCCGCCGCAGTCCCGGCAACCTCGATCCGCGCGCCCGGCTTCAGCGGCAGCACGCCGGCATTCTTGAGGATCACCTGCGATTTGGCCACCGCCTCGCGCGCGATCGCGCGGTGTTCGGGTGAGCCGAGCAGGTTCCACTTGCCCCCGTTGGGCCGCGCCGAAGGCTTTACCTCGCCATCGAGGATGCCCAGCGCCTTTTTCATCCGAAGCACGCGCAGCACCGCTTCATCGAGCCGCGCCATCGGGATCGTCCCATCCTTGACCTGCGCGACCAGGCTGGCGTGGAGCGCCTTCCAGTCTTCGGGGACCATATAGACATCGAGCCCGGCGAGCAGCGATTGCGCGCAGTTCGAATTGGTGCAGCCGGTCACCTGACCGTGGCCGTTCCAGTCGCCCACGACCACGCCTTCGAAGCCCAGCTTGCCGCGCAACTCGTCGGTCAGCAGCGGCTTGTTGCCGTGCATCTTGGTGCCGTTGATCGAGTTGAAGCTGGCCATCACGCTGGCCACCCCGGCGCCGATCGCCGCCGGATAGGGCGCAGCGTGGATCGCCATCAGCTTGTCCAGATCGCCGTTGACATCGCCCTGGTCGACGCCCTGCGAAGTGCCGCCATCGCCGAAATAGTGCTTGGCCGTCGCGGCGACCTTGCCTTGGCCCAGGAAGCCGGCCGTGCCGGCCTTGCCCTGCAACCCTTCAATCATCGCCGCGCCCAAGGGCGTGACGAGCGCGGGGTCTTCGGAATAGCTTTCGTAAGTCCGGCCCCAACGGCTGTCGCGCGCGACCGCGATCGTGGGCGCGAACGTCCAGTCGAGCCCGGTCACTTCGATTTCGGTCGCAGTGGCGGCGCCGATGCGGCGGATCAGATCGGGATCATGGGTCGCGCCAAGGCCGATATTGTGCGGAAACACCGTCGCGCCGGGCACATTGGCGTGGCCGTGAACCGCATCGGTCGCCCAGATCGCGGGGATTACCGGCTCACCGTTTTCGAGCGGCGCGGTGGAGGCTTCCCAGAATTCGTCCGCCAGTTTCAGCCAGTCGGCAGCAGGCGCCTTGTCATTGCCATAGGGGCCGGAATTGCCGCCATTGAGGATCGTGCCGAAGCGGTATTCGCGCACATCGGCAGGCGTGATCGAACCGATATCGGGCTGAACGAGCTGCGCAACCTTACGCTCGATGCTCATGCGCGCGAGCAGCGCCTCGGGGCTCGCGCCGGTTTGCGCCGCGGTGGCGGGCTGCGCGGCGGCGGGCGCACTTGCCGAACGCACGTCGGATACGGTGCCGCTGCAAGCCGATAGCAGCGCGCCCACAGCCGCACCGCACACCAACCGACCCATCATGCTTGCTGTCATTTCGCCAGACCCTCCCAAGTCCGTTCACGTGTTCTTGAGAACGTTATCAAGCGAAGTTATGCCTGCGCCCGGCCCGCTTTGCAAGCATCTCGCACGGGTCTCACCCGCGTCGGATCGCGGTCGCCAGCAACAATGCGCTCAGGCTGGCAAGCCCGGCGAACAGCACGAACAGCGCGGCATAGCCGAACTGCGGCACCAGCATCACGGTGAGCCCCGGCATGATCATCCCCGGCACCGTGTTGGTGAGGTTGAACACCCCGAGATCGCGCCCGCGGTGCTGCGGCGCGGGCAGCACCCGCAGCGTCTGGCTGGCATGAAGCGCAAGGAAGATCGCCGCCGCTATCGCAAAGAGGACATAGCCCGCAATCGCAACCGCGAGCGATCCCGCCGCCGCCATCACCAGCATCCCGCAGGAACACAGCATTGCCGACGCGACCAGCGGGCAGATCGGCCGGGCATGGCGATCGGACCAGCGCCCCAGCACCAGCGACAAGGGCACTGCGCAGACCAGCACGAGGCTGAAGATGTTGGCGACCCCGTAGTCGGGATAATCGGGCGAAAGCGAGCGCAGCCAATAGAGCAGGAACGCGAACATCCCGCCTTCGGCAATCTGCACCAGCAGCCGCGCCGCCCACATCCGGAACACCACGCGCTCGCGCGGGTGGTTGCGCGCCGCTGGCGACACCGGCGCGACAAGTTCATCACGCACCCGTCCTTTGCCCAGCACCACCGCAGGCAGCACCAGCACGCTCACCAGCAGCGCGACCAGCGCCAGCCGCGCGCCCGGATCGATCAGCCCGGCATAGGTCACCAGCGATCCCGCCAAAGCGCCCAGGGCGGGCGACAAGGCCAGCGCGCCGCCCAGCACGCCTTTCTGGCTGTCAGGAAAGCAATCGCCCGCCCATGCGCTCAAGGGGGCGAGCATGAGGTTGAGCGCGACCTGCCAGACCATCACCAGCACGACCATTTCGGTGATCGAACGCGCCTCGCCCACCGCCAGCAGCAGCAGGTTGGACGCGATCAGGCCGACGATGATCCAGGGGCGCCGCAACCGGGTCGCATCGCTCAGCATCCCGAAGGCGATATTGGCGATGCTCGCCATCACCGCGCCAAGGAAGGTGACCTGCGCGAGGGCTGCGACATCCTCACGGCCTTGCAGATCGGCGATCGCCTGCGGCAGCAGCACGGTGAGCAGCGGGACATAGGCCACCGCCCCGCCCGCCGAGGCAAGCGCGAACAGCGCCAGGAACCAGCGCGGCTGGCGCGCAGGCTCGCTTGCCGGAGCCGCAGTCGGCGCGGTCAAACCGTGCGGGCCAGCGCGGCGGGCGTCTGCTGCGGCGCGCGCGCAGTCGAGGCGCGTTCGACCAGCGCGGCGGCGACCTCGATCACAGTGTCCTGATCGGCGTTTTCGTCGCGCGCGATGAGGTGTTCGACCGCGCGGCTCACCGTCTCGGCAATCGGCTGGTCGATTGCGGTCAGCGGGGGCTGCGTGAAGCGCACGATCGGGGTGTTGTCGAAGGAGATCAGTGACAGGTCGCGCGGCACATCGAGCCCGCGCGCACGCGCGACTTCGAGCGCGGCGAGCGCCATCTGGTCGGACGAAGCGATGATAGCGGTGCAATCGGGATTGCGATCGAGCAGCGCGTGGCCTGCGCGAACCCCGCTGTCATAGCCGAAATCGCCGGTTTCGAGCAGGCCATCCGCGCTGAGCCCCGCATCAGCGAGCGCGCGCCGCCAGCCCGCGATACGCCAGCCCGACAGGCTGTATTGCGAAGGCCCGGCGATCATCGCGATCTTGCGGTGGCCAAGCCCGGCGAGCCGGGTGGTGGCAAGATGGGCCGCGCCTTCGTCGCCCATCGTCAGCGCAATCCCCGGCCCCGGCGCGTCCGATCCGATCCGCGCAAAGGGAATGCCGCGTTCGGCCAGAAGCGCGGTGATCAGCGCATTTTCCGAGTGCGGCGGGGTCAGGATCACGCCATCGGGCTGCAACGCCGAAAGCGCTGCGCCCAGTTCGCGTTCGACGTGGTCGGAGTGGGTGTCGACCAGTTCCACCATCATCCGGTAGCCGTGCTGGCTGCAGGTCAGGAACCCGCCCAGCAGCATCTGGTCGACCCAGTCGGTGCCGCGCCGGTCACGCCAGTCGGCAAGCGTGCGTTCGCGGTCGTTGATGGCAAGGATGATGTAGGAGCGCGAACCGCTCATCCGCTGTGCGGCGAGGCTGGGCACATAACCCAGCTTTGCAATTGCCGCGCGCACCTTGTCGCGCACCTGCGGGCGCACATTGGGCCCGTCGTTGACCACCCGGCTTACCGTTTGCAGCGAGACCCCCGCTTCCTCGGCCACATCCCTGATCGTCACTGTCTTGCGCACGCGCGCCATGATCCGCCTCGTCCCGTCCGGCCCTTCGGAGGCTTCGCCCCCGGTTGCGCCACGCCGCCCGATGCACCGGCAAAAGCGCTGCATCGACCCTCAATCCAATCCTGCGCCGATTGCGCAAGAATGTCGCGAGCGGCAAGCCATTTCGCGTGCAGTTTCACACTGATGCGAATGGCGGCTCGAAACAGCAAGGGCTGCACCCGGCGGTTTGCGCCAGATGCAGCCCTGCTCTTGTCCCGTCGCGCGCTTCCTTAGAAGTTGAAGCGGGCGATGAAGGTGTAGCGCCGGTCGTTGCGGAACACCGCCGAGGTGGTACGGTTGCCGTCGAAGTCGATGACGGTCGACAGGTTCGTCGTCTCGTCGAGCAGGTTCACACCTTGTACGCCCAGCTTGATGTTGGGGGTCAGGTTGTAGAAGATCGTCCCGTCGAGCTGGCCGCTGGCATCCTGATAGGTCGCCGAGAACGGGAACAGATCGTCCCGCGGCGTCACCAGGAAGTCGCTGCGCCAGTTGTAGGCGGCGCGAACCGACAGCGGGCCCTTTTCATAGAACAGCGTCGCGTTGACGGTGTGCTTCGAAGTACCGGCCAGCGGCAGTTGCCCACCGAACGGCCCGTTGTTGAGCGGCTGCCCGCTCGAATTGACCGAAGGCGAGCCGATCCCCGAAATGTTCGGGTTCGGGAAGTCGCTGGCATCGATATAGGTGTAGGTGGCGGCCGTCCCCAACCCGTCGAGGAAGCCGGGCAGGAAGTCGAAGGTCTGCTGGTAGGCGAATTCCACACCCTTGAGCAGGCCATTGATGTCGTTGGCCGGACCGCTGATGATCACGTCCTGCGACGTGCCGCTGGCGGTGGTGTAATTGACCAGACCCGTGCCGTTCGAGATGATCCCGGTGATGTCCTTCGCGAACAGTGCCAGACTGATCTGACCGACGTTCGAGAAGTAATATTCGAAGCTCAGATCGTAGTTCCACGCTTCGGTCGGAAGGACGTTGCGGTTGCCGGTGCGCACCGACAGCAGCGGACCGTCGTTGACCCGCCCGCTGAACCCGAGCGTGCCGCTCGCGTTGAACAGGTTGAGATCGGGACGGCTGATCCCCTTCGACACGGCACCGCGGATCACCAGTCCGCTACCGTTGTCGTAGCGGACGTTGAAGGACGGCAGGAAGTGGTCGAAGTTGATGTCGCGATTATCGCGGATCAATTCGCCGGTGTGCAGCGCGGCGAACTCGGCCAGACGGGCACCGGTCAGCTGGCAGAACGCCTGCTGCGGCACACCCGGACCGCCTGCGCCGCGGCAGACTGCCTGAACTTCATCGACCTGGACAACGCCGTCGCCGTTGCCGCCGACATTGACGCCGTTTTCAAGCCGGATCGCATCGAACCGCGCCGGATCGGGGAATGCCAGCACCGAATCGTTGCTGACGTTGGTGCGGACATAGCGCAGGCCGATATTGCCCGAGAGCGAGGCGCCGCCGTCAAAGTCGGTGCCGAAGTCGAGCCGCGCATAGGCCGCCGAAGTGATTTCGGTGACATCCGAGATTTCCTCGGGACAGAACGGATCGCACTGCACCGTCGAACCGTCGAGCCGCGTGCGGCTGCGGCCATTGACGCCCAGGTTGAAGCGTTCGGGCGATTGGCCCAGCGTGCTGATCGCATCCCACTGCTGGTCGGTCACGCCGTCGAGATATTCCTGAAGGAAATCGTCGCCGCCGTAGAAGAACGCGCCGCCGCCAGCGATCGGGGTCGATGCCTCGCCGCGCTGGAAGTTGTCGGCAAAGGGCGTGCGATAGGCCGCTGCGCTGGGGAATTCGTCGGTGAACACGCCGCCGCCGATCGCGAATTCCTGACCCGGCAGGCCGGTATAATAACGGCCCGGCACGAAGCCGCCCGTCGCAGCGCAGCCCGGCCCTTCGTTCCACGGAGCGCAGCCCGCACGGCCCGCCCATGGCGCCGACAGGTTGCCCCAGGTGCTGAAGTTGGTGTTGCGATTGATGCGGTCACGCGCAGCCCAGCGGCCACCGACCTCGACCCGGCGGAAGAACCCGTCTTCGCTCAGGTCGTATTCGAGGCTGCCGGCCAGCGTGTACAGCTCGCCCTCGTTCTTTTCCTGGCTGTCGAGACCGAACCAGTAATAGTTGTTGAGGCCGCTGGTGAAGTAATCCGACGGTGCGCCAACGGGAGCGAGGAACTGGATGTCGGGCGTGCTGCCGCGCAGATCGACCGAAATGTCGGTCCAGGTGCTGAGCGCGCCAAACACCGAATCGCGCCGCAGGTTCGAGCGCAGGCTCTGCATTTCCACCTTGCCGCGGAAGCGCTCGGTGAAGTTCATCTGCGCGTCGAACGAAATGTCCTGCGTCACCGAGTTGGCTTCACGCAGGAAGCGCAGCGAGTCGGTCGGGATACCGCCGCGACCGAAGGGGTTGGCATAGGCGTTGCCGACGTTCTGCGTCAGGATGCCATTCACGAACCGGCCGTTCTCGTCGAACTCGTAGGTCGTGCCCGGACGCGGCTGATTGGTCGACACGCCATCGTCGATCCGGCCGAGTAGCGCGAATTCTTCCGTGGCGAAGGTCGTTTCCGAACGCAGGAATTCCAGCGTCATCACCAGATCGCCGTCGAGCGTTTCGAACTGGCCGACGGCCGAGAAGGCCTCGCGATCGCGATCGAGCGTGGTCGAACGCACACCGGCATATTGCGGCACCAGCACCGACCCTGCCGGCGGGAAGTTGTCCGGCGTAAAGTTCGGCTGATCGCCGAAACCGCCCGAGTTGAGCGGGAAGATGCGCGCGCAACCGGCGCTGAGATCGGCCGGACGGAAGCAGCTGTCGATCACCTGCGAGGAGTCCGTGCGGCTCTTCAGTTCAGACTTCGAATAGCTCAGCTGGAGACCGAAGGTGCCCTGACCGGTTTCGAAGGTGTCCGAAGCAAGGATGTTGAAGGTCGGCGACCATTCCTGCCGCAAATCGCCGTAGTTGGCTTCGACCGAGCCGGCGATCCGGAACCCGCGGCGGTCAAGCGGCTTGCGGGTGACGAGGTTCACGAGACCCGCAATGTGGCCTTCGATCTGGTCGGCCGTGATGTTCTTGTAGGTTTCGACCCGGCCGACGAGTTCGGGCGAGACATCCTCGAAGCTCAGCGCGCGGCCGCCGTTGGCCGAGAAAATGTCGCGGCCGTTGAGCTGCGAGCTGACATAGGGAAGGCCGCGAATGATGACGCCGGTGCCTCGACCGAGAAACGCGTCGGGTCCGAGGTCTTTTCGAAACGGCCGATGTTCACGCCGGGAATACGCTGGAGCGTTTCGGCGACCGAACGGTCGGGAAGTGCGCCGATGTCTTCAGCGGTGATCACGTCGACCACGGTGTCGGCGCGGCGCTTGATCGCCTGCGCGGATTGCAGCGAGGCGCGGAAGCCGGTGACGACGATCGTGGAATCGGCCTCTTCGGCGGTCTCGGGGGTTTCGTCGGCTGCGGCATCCTGCGCCAGTGCGGGGCTGGCCGCCGCGATCGCCAGTGCCGAAGCCGTGCACGTTGCAAACAGGCGCCGACGCGGCGCGAGCCTAACCTTGGTCATGATGTCATCTCTCCCCATGCCGCGCCAGTTGTTGCCCGGAACTGCGGCTGTGGCGCTTTCTAACGCATTTTGAGAGCGTTCTCAAGACTTGTAATCTGTGGTTCATATTGCATTCTGGCAACACATGGGACCGGGGCATCACCCCCGCCCAAGGCCCTGCGAGAGGCCGGTTGGGGATCGAGGAAAACGTGGCAATTGAACGCATTATCATCGTTGGTGGCGGCACCGCCGGGTGGATGGCCGCGGCTGCACTGGGGCGCCTACGCAACGGGCGGCCTGTGGAAATCACCCTGATCGAATCCGAAAGCATCGGCACGGTTGGCGTGGGCGAGGCGACGATTCCGCCCTTTGTCGGGTTCAACCAGCTGCTCGGCATCAACGAGGCCGAAATGCTCAGCGAAGTGGGCGGCACCTTCAAGCTGGGCATCCAGTTCGAAAACTGGGGCAAGCTCGGCGACAGCTACATCCATCCCTTCGGCGCCTATGGTTACAACATGGGCGGGATCAGCTTCCACCATGTCTGGCACCGGCTCGCCGTGGCGGGCGACAAGCGCCCGATCCAGGTCTTCAACCTCGAAACGATGGCGGCCTATTTCGGCAAGTTTGCCCGCACCGAGGATTTCAAGGGCGCGGATGCGCCGCCGGTCAATTATGCCTATCACCTCGATGCGGGCCGTTATGCTGCGTTCCTGCGCAAGCTGGCCGAAAGCCGCGGCGTGGTGCGGCAGGAAGGCAAGGTCGTCGACGTTGCGCTGGATGGCGAAAGCGGGTTCGTCACCGCGGTCACGCTGGATGGCGGAAAGCAGATTGCGGGCGATCTGTTCATCGATTGCTCGGGTTTCCGCGGCCTGTTGATCGAGCAGGCGCTGCAGACGGGTTACGACGACTGGAGCAATTACCTGCCCTGCAATCGCGCGGTCGCCCTGCCCTGCCAGCGCGAGGACGGCAGTCCGCCCCCGCCCTTCACCCGCGCGACCGCCCACGGCGCAGGCTGGCAATGGCAGGTGCCGCTGCAACACCGCAACGGCAACGGCCATGTCTATTGCAGCGCCTATATGGAAGACCAGGAAGCGCTCGACATCCTGCTCGGCAATATTGCGGGCAAACCGCAGGCCGAACCCAATTGGCTGCGTTTCGTGACCGGGCGGCGCAAGAAGTTCTGGAACAAGAACGTCGTTGCGCTGGGTCTTGCCGCGGGCTTCATGGAGCCGCTCGAATCGACTTCGATCCACCTCATCAACACCGGGATCGACAAGCTGATTTCGTTGCTGTCGCTCGACGGGATCACCAAGGTGCAGGAGGATACATTCAACCGGCTGACGGGCCGCGAATATGCACGCATCCGCGATTTCCTGATCCTGCATTACAACGCCACCAGCCGCACCGACACCGAATTCTGGAACCATGTCCGCACGATGCCGGTGCCCGACACGCTGACCGAAAAGGTCGAGCTGTTCCGCGCCAACGGCCAGATCTTCCGCGAGGAAGACGAGCTTTTCACCGAAACCAGTTGGGCGGCGGTAATGATGGGTCAGGGCATCAGGATGGGCAGCCACAACGCGATGGCCGATGCGCTCGATCCGGCAACGACCGCGCGCGAGATCAACGACATGGAGCAATCGATCCGCTATCTGGTGCAGCGCATGCCGGGGCATGGCGATTACCTCGCGCGCTATTGCCCCGCGCCGATGGCCGCTTGAGGCAGCCTGTCGCCGCAGCGGTTTTCTTGACAAACGGGGAGGCGGACGGAAAGGGAGCGGGCGTCCCCCGCCCCCGCCCTGCCCGAGGTTTCCCGTTCCATGACTGAAGCATCGCAAGGCTGGACCGCGCTGGTGCTGGCCGGGCAGCGTCCGGGGGTCGACCGGCTCGCCGCGCATTTCGGGCGCGAGGCCAAGGCGCTGATCCCGGTTGCGGGAACACCGATGCTCGCCCGCGTGCTGCGCACGCTGGCCGATACGCCGCAAATCGCGCGGATCATCGTGCTCGCGCAGGATGCGCCCGCCTTGCTCACCGATCCCTCACTCGTCTGGACGAAGGACGATCCGCGGATCTCGGCACGCGTATCGGGGCCAACGATCAGCGGATCGGTGCTGGCAGCGGTTGAGGACCCGGCGGTCGGACTGCCCGTGCTGGTGACCACCGCAGACAATGTGATGCTAACCCCCGCAACCGTTACGCAATTCATCGCCGGTGCCGGGGCGCGCGATGTGTCGGTCGCCTTTGTCGAACGCGCCAATCTCGAAGCTGCGGTCGGCCCGAACAAGCGCACCTGGCTGACCTTCCGCGACGGCGCATTCACCGGCGCAAACCTGTTTGCGCTAAGCGGGCCGGGCAGTTTTGCCGCGCTCGGGTTCTGGGAGAAGGTCGAAGCCGACCGCAAATCGGTGCTGCGGCTCGCGGCACATTTCGGCCCGGTGCTGATGGTCCGCCTGCTGCTGCGCCGGATGGATCTACGCGCCGCGCTTGAAGCTGCCGGCAGGAAACTTGGCGCATCGGCCGCGCCGGTGGTGTTGTCGGACGGGCGGATGGGGGTCGATGTCGACAAGCCCGAAGATCATGCGCTCGCCGAAAGATTGCTTGAAAGCCATCGCGCATGAAGCGGATCTGCTTTCTGTTCAATCACGACCAGACCCATCAGATCGCGCACAGCCTGCCGATCGCGCTGGCTCTGGCCGCGCGCGGGCAGCACCGGATCGTGCTCGCCTATGCCCGTCCGCAGGCCCGCGCCGAGATCGAACGGCAGGCCGACCCTGCACTGCTGGCCCGGATGGAGCTGGTGCATCTCACGCTGAAAAGCGGCGTGTCGCGCGCGCTGGCAAGTGGGCTCGAAAGGGTGCTGCCCGCGACCAAGCTGCTCATCTACCGCGACAATCTCGATTTCTTTCGCAGTTTCGATGCGATCGTGGTTGCCGAAAAGACCACGCTGCTGCTCAAGACGCGCTATGGTCTGGACAACGTCAAGCTGATCCACACCCGCCACGGTGCGGGCGACCGCGCGATCGGTTTCAACCCCGAAAGCGCGCGCTTCGATCTGGTGCTCGTCTCCGGCCCCAAGATCGCGCGCCGCCTGATCGATGAAGCGGGGCTGGTGCCCGCGCAGATCGCCGAAGTCGGCTATCCCAAGTTCGACCTGTGCGCGGCCAACCGCTTTGCCGACAACTTTCCGCAACCAGCGCGGCCGACGGTGATCTACAATCCGCACCCCTCCCCCAAACTGTCGAGCTGGTTTCGCGACGGCCAAGCGGTGCTCGACGCATTCTGCGGGCAGGATCGCTACAACCTGATCTTCGCACCGCACGTGATGCTGTTCGCGCGCCGATGGGTGGTCACCGTCGATCCGCCGAGCATCGCGCGGGTCGCGCCTCCCGGTCCCGAATATGACCGCGAGGCGCGCATCCACATCGACACCGGCAGCGCCGCGAGCAGCGACATGCGCTACACCAACAGCGCCGATATCTACCTTGGCGACGTCAGCAGCCAGATTTACGAATTTCTGCGCGTGCCAAGGCCATGCCTGTTCCTCAACAGTCATGGAGCCCAATGGCAGGGCGATCCCAATTATCTGCATTGGCAGGCCGGCCCCGTGCTGGACAGCGCAGCGGATCTTCTCGATGCGATCGACGCCGCAGTGGCATCGCATCCGGACTATGCGCCGCTGCAGCAAAGGCTTATCGACGCGACATTCTCGCAGTCGGATCGCCCTTCTGCCGAACGCGCCGCCGATGCGATCACGGCGTTTCTCGAAGGAACCAACGCGTGAACAGTGCAGCTGCCTTTTGGCGTTACGGCGTGATCAAGACGCTTCGCAAATGGCGCGCGGCCGCTTTGTCGCCGCTGTTGCAAGCGCGCGGGGGCGACGCGGTGGAATCGGCCTATGGCGTGCGGATGGTGCCCAACTGGCAGGACACCACATTCCGTTACTGCATCTTCGGCACCTATGGCCGGGACCTTGCCGATCTGCTGCTTGGCCAGCGCGCGGATTTCGCCTTTGTCGATATCGGCGCCAATCAGGGGCTCTATTCGCTGATTGCCGCCCAGAACCTGAAATGTCGGCAAGTGATCGCCTTCGAGCCTGTTCCGGCCACGCATGCGCGGCTTGCGGCGAATGTGGCGCTCAACCCCCAAGCGGCGCGCACCGATCTGCACGAATTGGCAATCGCGGACAACGCGGGCGAAGTGACGATCAGTGTCGCGGCACATCACACCGGCACAGCGACGCTTGCCGGGCGCGGCGATGCGGCCGCGTCTGGCGGTGCGGTGGTGATCCGGACGATCGACGCAGCGATGCTCGAACCGTTGCTCGCGGGCGCGTTGCCGCTGTTCGTCAAGATCGATGTCGAGGGGCTGGAGGCGGTGGTGATCGCCGAACTGGCCAAAACCCCGAGCTTTGCGCGCGTGGAATCGATCTTCTACGAGGTCGACGAAAGATGGGCGAGCGCGGTCGAAATCGAAACCCGTCTGCGCGCCGCGGGCTTCACCCGCTTTGCCAAATACGGGCGCGGGCATCACTACGACGTGCTGGCCAGCCGCGCCTGAAGCACCGCATGCGCGAGCGCATGGCCCGACAACCACGCGCCTTCGACGCGCGGCGAGTGAAGCCAATCTCCGGCGACCCCGATGTTTTCGTCGGCGTCGAAAATTGCGCCCTCGCCCTTCGCGGCCTGCGGCTGCGCGTAAAGCCAGCGGTGGGCATCGAGATGGATCGGGGCAGGCGGCGCAATGCCCGTGGCGGCAGCAAAATCGGCGAGAAGAATCGCGGCAACCTCATCCTTGGGCAGGCCGATCAGTTCCCGGCTGCGGGCGGGACTGGCGTGGATTACCCAAGCTTCGCCGCCGGTGCGACCCGGCTTTGCCGAATTGCGCGCAGCCCAGCTGACCGGGCTATTCTCCGAACGGAAGGTATCGGCCAGTGGCAGCGGCTGGTCAAAGCCTGCCATTACCGCCCAGCACGGCGCAGACACGACTGCTGCCGCGCGGGCGGCCAATTGCGGCGCGCATCCGGAAAGAAGGTCGGCCGCCTGTTCTGCGGGGATGGCGACGAGCACCATCGGCGCTGCAAAGACGCCGTCCGCGGTCTCCACCCGCCAACCGCGATAGCTTCGCTCAAGGCTTTCGGCGCGCGTGTTCCAGCGCACATCGAGCGTGGACGCCATGTGCTTGATGCAGGCATTCATGCCCGGGGTGCCGACCCACGCATCATCCCCTGCCGCAGGCCACGGGGCCGCCGCGCCAGCCGCATGCCAGCCCGCCACGGTTGCCCGAAAGGCCGCGTCGCGCGCAGTGAAATATTGCGCGCCGTGGTCGAAGCTTACCTGCTCGCCAGCGATATCGACCCGCCGCGCGGCCATCCTTCCGCCGGGGCCGCGGCCCTTGTCGAGCACGATGACGCGCTGGCGGCCTGCCACAAGCGCGCACGCCGCGGCACACCCGGCCATGCCCCCGCCTATGATGAGAATATCGCTCGAATGATTTGATTGCCCGTTCATCCCGCGCCAACGCACCAGCGGCGCGGTGGTTTCACGGTGCGGAGCGCGGCGCGCAGGATTCTGCCAGCACCAGCGAGAACTGTCCCGCCGCATCGGTCCACCGCGCGCGCGGTTCCCATCCCCCCGCAGCGAGCAACTGGTGCCCCGAACGGCGGGTGAACTTGTGGCTGTTTTCGGTGTGAATCGTCTCGCCTGCGCGCATCGCGAATGGCTTTCCGCTGACGGTGAAGCTCACATCCCTTTGCGCCCTCAAATGCATCTCGATCCGCGCGAAGGTATCGTTCCAACGCGCCTCGTGGGCAAAGGCATCGAGCGGAATGTCGGCATCCAGCTCGCGGTTTATCCGCGCGAGCAGGTTGCAGTTGAACGCCGCTGTCACGCCCTGCGCATCGTCATAGGCGGCGATCAGCACGTCGTGATCCTTCACCAGATCCATGCCGATCAGCAGCAAGGCCCCCTCGCCCAGCGTCTCCTTCATCGAGCGCAGGAGATCGGTCGCGGTGCGCGCGATCATGTTGCCGATGGTCGAGCCGGGAAAGAAACCGAGCTTGGGAAGACCCGTAACCTCGTGCGGCAATTCGACGCGGCGCATGAAATCGGCTTCGACCGGATGGACATCGAGCGCGGGAAACTTCGCTGCCAGCGCGGCCGATGATGAGCGCAGGAAATCCCCGGCAATATCGAGCGGCACATAGGCCGAGGGCGCGATCGCCGAAAGCAGCAGCGGTGTCTTGACCGACGAGCCCGAACCGAACTCGACCACCGCATGCCCCGGCCCGATCAGCTGTGCGATCTCCTGCGCGCGGTCGGTCAGGATCTCGGTTTCGGCCCGGGTCGGGTAGTATTCGGGAAGCCGGGTAATATCCTCGAACAGTTCGGAACCGATATCGTCATAGAACCAGCGCGCCGGGATCGCCTTTTGCGGGGCGGAGAGCCCTTCCAGCACATCGGCCCTGAATGCGCAGTCGACGCCCTCGGCATCACGTTCCACCAGCTTGAGACCTTGAGCAAATGTCATTGGATAAGGTCCTTTGCCAGCCGCAGTCCGGTGAACTGCCAGCGTTGATGGGGGTAGAAGAAATTGCGATATGACGCGCGCGAATGGCCGCGCACCGTGGCGCAGCTCGCGCCGCGCAGCACGACCTGCCCGCTCATGAACTTGCCGTTGTATTCGCCCACCGCGCCATCGGGCACGCGGAAGCCGGGATAGGGAAGATAGGCCGAACGGGTGAACTGCCAGCAGTCGCCGAACAGGCCGGGCGACCCCGATGGGAGCGGCGGCGATGCCCTATCGAGCTGGTTGCCCAAGGCCGGATCATGCGCTGCGGCGATAACCTCCCATTCGAACTCGGTCGGAAGCCGCGCGCCTGCCCAAGTGGCAAAGGCATCGGCTTCGTAATAGGAAATATGCGTGACCGGGGCATGGGGATCGCGCTGTTGCCAGCCCCGATGCGTGAAATGCGTCCCGTCCTCACCCCAATACAGCGGCGCGCGGATGTGCTCGGACTGGACCCATGCCCAGCCATCGGCCAGCCATAAACGCGGCTTGGCGTATCCGCCGTCGCTTATGAAGGCGTCCCATTCGCCGTTGGTGACCAGCCGATCGGCCAGCGCGAAGGGTTGAAGGAGGACGCGGTGGCGCGGGCCTTCGTTGTCGAAAGCAAAACCCGCCCCTTCGTGACCGACCATCGCGATCCCGCCGGGATGCTGATGCCAGCCCATCGCGGCCGTGGTCAGTGCCGGAGGGCTGCTCCTCGCGTCCCACATCGCCGGACCAAGCGGGTTCTGGAACAGCGCGTGCTTGATGTCGGTCAGCAGCAATTCGATATGCTGCTGCTCATGCGCGATGCCGAGCGCGATCAGATCGGCGTGTGCCGGATCGGCGAGCAGCGGGGCCATCGCGGCATCGACCACGGCGCGCCATTCGAAAATTTCCTCAAGCGACGGGCGCGACAACAGCCCGCGCGCGCCGCGCGCAATCCGCGCCCCTTCGGCTTCGTAATAGGAATTGAACAGGAACGGCCAGCGATCGTTGTGAAGCGTGTATCCGGGCGCATGTTCGCGCAGCAGGAAGGTCTCCCAGAACCACGTGGTGTGGGCCAGATGCCATTTGGCAGGCGACGCATCGGGCATCGACTGAATGGTCGCATCGGCATCGCTGAGCGGCGCGACCAGCGCCTCGGTCAGGGATCGCAGCGCCGAAAATTCGCAAGCGAGGCCGGACGCATCGGGTGTTGATCCAGGCGAGAACTGGTTGCGGTGCACAAGGCCTCCATAGCCACCCCGAGCAGGCGCAAGACCCCCCGGCCTCGCCTGTCGTTACGGGGTAAGACTATTCGACGCCTATTGTTCCGCCTCCGTGACGGAAATATCGTCAGGCGATCCGGACACTGCCTGTCTATCCCGCTGCAAGCGGTCGGCGTGCGTCAGGCGACGCGCGCCGCCGCCGTTTCGCGCATGGTGCCGGTGCCGCTACCTGCCGCTTCGTTGAGCATTTCGGCAACCAGAAACGCAAGTTCGAGCGATTGCTCGGCATTGAGACGCGGGTCGCAATGCGTGTGATAGCGATCGCCAAGGCGTTCCTCGGTGATCGCCACCGCGCCGCCGGTGCATTCGGTTACGTCCTGCCCGGTCATCTCGATATGGATGCCGCCGGGGTGCGAACCCTCGGCGCGGTGGACGGCGAAGAAGCCCTTCACCTCGCGCGTGATCCGGTCGAAGGGCCGGGTCTTGTAGCCGGTGTCGGACTTTACAACGTTGCCGTGCATCGGATCGCAAGACCACACCACCGGATGGCCTTCGCGCATCACCGCGCGCACCAGCTTGGGCAGGCCGTCCTCGACCTTGTCGTGACCATAGCGGCTGATCAGCGTAATCCGCCCGGCCTCGCGGCCCGGATTGAGATCATCGAGCAAGCGCAGCAGCGCGTCGGGCTCGAGGCTCGGCCCGCACTTCATGCCCAGCGGATTGCCAATCCCGCGCGCAAATTCGATATGTGCGCTGCCGGGGAAACGTGTGCGGTCGCCGATCCACAGCATGTGCGCGGATGTCGCATACCAGTCACCGGTGAGCGAATCGCGGCGGCTCATCGCCTGTTCGTAAGGCAGGAGCAGCGCTTCGTGGCTGGTGTAGAAGCTGGTGCCCTTCAACTGCGGCACGGTGCCGGGATCTACCCCGCAGGCCTCCATGAAGTCGAGCGCCTCGCCGATGCGGTCGGCCATCTCGCTGAACTTCTCGGTCCACGGCGTGCGCCCCATGAAGTCGAGCGTCCACTGGTGCACCTGCCGCAGATTGGCATAGCCGCCGCCCGCGAAGGCGCGCAGCAGGTTGAGCGTTGCGGCGGCCTGCGAATAGGCCTTCACCATCCGCTGCGGATCATTGCGCCGGCTGACGGGGTCGAATTCGATCCCGTTGATATTGTCGCCGAGATAGCTCGGCAGGGTCACGCCATTGATCGTTTCGGTGGGCGCCGAACGCGGCTTGGCGAACTGGCCCGCCATGCGCCCGACCTTTACCACCGGACGCTTGCTGGCGAAGGTCATCACGACCGCCATCTGCAATAGCACCCGGAAGGTGTCGCGGATGTTGTTAGGGTGAAACTCGGCAAAGCTTTCCGCGCAATCGCCGCCCTGAAGCAGGAAACCGTGCCCGTTGGCGACCTCCGCAAGATCGGCCTTCAGTGCCCTCGCCTCTCCGGCAAACACCAGCGGCGGATAGGACGACAGCGTCCGCTCGGCCTCGGCCAGTTCGGCGGCGTCCTCGTAATGCGGCAGATGCCGCGCTTCGTGAGCCTTCCAGCTTTCCGGGGTCCAGGTATCGGGCACAGTCATGTCTTTCCAGGTCGTCGCGCGTCACATGGCGCGGGGGCGCCCGCTAGCGGAGCGCAGCACGAATTGTAAAGCGGCAATGGCATGCCGCACAACTTTATTTCCCGGCCAGTGTCAGTGGCGGGATCGATCACCGCCCGCTTGTGTCGGACTTCTCCGGCGTTGTAGCCGACCCGGTGGCCAATGTCTGCCCCTCGGGGATCACCGCCAACCGGAACGGAGTGGCATTGATCAGATACCGCGCCGCCAGTGCCTGCATCGCTTCGGGCGTGGTTTCGGAATAGTCGGTCAGGATCGTGCGCAGTTTCGCCACGCGCTGCGGGTCCTGGGTCGCGCCTTCGAGATTGTATAGCCAGAACTGGTTGCCGGTCGATGCGCGGCGGATCAATTGCCCCAAGGGCTCGGTCACCCGCGCAAGTTCATCCGCGGTCGGCGGCGTGGCGGCCAGATCGCGCGCGATCTTGTCCGCTTCGGCAAAGAACACGGGCACGAAGGACGGCTCCAACTGTGCAAGCGCGGTGATCCGTCCGCCGCTGGCAAGATCGGCGGGCCAATTCGAGAACGCCTGCGGCGAATAGGCCGCCCCGGCGCGTTCGCGCAGCGCATCGAGCAGGCGGTTGTTGAACAGCTGGGTAAGGATTTCGAGCTGGCGGCTTTCGCGCAGGTTCGCAACGCCCCCGCCGCTTGGCCACGCCACCACAGCCGCGGCCTGGTTGGCATCGCCGCGGTGCGTGGCCACCAGCGGCGCGCCCGTGCCTTGCGCAAAGCCGGGAACGCGCGCGGCCACATCGGCAGCAATCGGCGCGCGCGGCGGCAAGGCGCCGAAGGTCAGGCGCAGCTGCTCGGTCACCTTGGCGGCATCGAATTCGCCGAAGACGAGCACTTCGACCGGCCCTTGTGCAAGCAGCGGCTCCCACACGGCGCGGAATTCCTCGGGGGTGGCAGCCTTCAGCGCGGCCGGATCAGGCTTGGCGAACCGTTTTTCTCCGGTCGAAAGATATTCCAGATCGCGCCCCAGCACACCGCCCGGGCTGGTCGAGTAGGTGTTGTAGGCAAGCTCCGCCGCTGCCTTGGCGCGGATCACCGGATCCTTGTCCCAACGCGGCATGCCCAGCTTTGCAGCAAACAGGTAGAGCTGGTCATTCACATCTTCCGAGCGCGTCTGCGCGGTGAAGGTGAACACAGCATCGTCGATCCCGAAATCGAAGCCCAGCTTGCGCCCCGTGGACAGCCGGTCGAGCTCGTTCTGGCCCAAGTCGCCAAGCCCCGAACCCACCAGCGCAGTTTCGCCAAGCGAGGCATAGACCGCATTGCTCTCGTCGAAAGCGCGCCAGCCCGCGCCGAAACGCACACGCACGGTGACACGGCCGGGCTCTGCATCATTGGCCCACAGCAAAGCCTTCACGCCGTTGCCGAATTCGACCTGGTTGATATCAAGCACACCCAGCTTGCCCTGCTTGGCAATCGTGCCCGGCGCGCCAACCGCCGGCAGATCGGCAAAGGCGATCGTCTGCGCTGCGAGCCGCGCCGAACCATCGGCGGCCGCCTCACTCGCCAATGCCGTGCGCAGCGCTGCAACATCGGCTTCGCCCGCGGTGGGGGTGACATAGACCCCGCGCGTCACGGTGCCTTCGAACAGGGCGCGGGTGCGCGCGAGCACCGCGTCGGGAGTGAGCCGCGGCTTCATCCCGCGGAACACGTCGAGCACCACCTGCGGCGCGGCGACCGCTTCGCGGATATCGACCGCGTTGACGATATTGTCGGCAAGCGCGCTGCCCGCCTGCACGCTTTCCTGTTCGACCTGATTGGCAAAGGAGACATCGAACTGCGCGTATTCGCGGTCGATCTCCTCCTGTGTCGGCGGCGTGGCGAGCGCATCGGCAATGACGCTGCGCACGTCGCCAAGCGCGGCCTGCCAATCGCCCGTCAGCGGGGCGAAGGTGACGAAAGTCGCATCAGCCGAACGCGAGACATCGTCCTGCTGCACCTGCGCGTACAGATAGCTGCCGCCGGCGCGTGCGCGGCTTTCCAGCCGGCGGTTGATGATCGCCTGCGCCACCGCATCGGTCAGCAGGCCCTCGTTATAGGCGATCGTGTCCTGCACCTGCCGCCAAGGGCGCATGATCGCATATGTCAGGCTGCGCGGCAGATCGGGTTCGACGCCGACCGCCAACTCGCCGATCGGCGCGATGCCATCGTCGGGCGCCTGCGCACCGGCAGGCGCGACCGGATCGCCAAACGCGGGCGCAGTTCCCGCCTTGCCGGTGGGCTTCCAGTCACCGAACCATTGTTCGACCAGGCCGGCCAGCACCACCGGATCGGCATCGCCCGCGACCACGATGACGGTGTTTTCGGGCCTATACCAGCGGTCGTAAAACGCCTTCACGCCCTTGCCACGGGCCGCGCCCAAGGTGGCATCGGTGCCGATCGGATTGCGCACCGACAGTCGCTGTCCGGCAAAGAAGGTCTGGCGCGTCAGGTCAGCCATGCGCAGACCTGCGCCGCCGCGCTCGCGCTTCTCGGCGAGCACGATCGGGCGTTCGGCGGCGACGTTTTCATCGCTCAGCACCGGTTCGCGGATCATGCCCGAAAGCAGCTTGAAGCTTTCTTCGAGCTTGGCCTGATCGATATTGGGAATGTCGAGCTTGTAAGCGGTGTGCGTCGGGCTGGTTTCGGCATTGGCATCGCTGCCGAAGGTCGCGCCCAGCCGCTGCCAGGCCGAGATCGCCTCGCCCTTGCCCAGATATTTGCTTTCCCGAAATAACAGGTGTTCGAGCAGGTGGGCATAGCCCTGTTCGCTGTCGTTTTCGTACATCGACCCTGCATCGATCCGCACCCGGATCGACACCTGTCGCGGCGGCACGCCATTGCGCCGCACGGCATAGCGCAGGCCGTTCTTCATCTTGCCGAACAGCCACTGGCCATCGACCGGAACGTCCGATCCTTCGTAAAGCCACGGCACGGTGCCAGCGGTCTGTAGCGCCTTGGGCACCGGAACTGTCGATGGCGGCAATGCCTTCTGCGGCACCTTGGGCGCTTCGGCGCGGTTCTGGCCGTCGTTCTGCCGGGCCAGTACGGGCTGGGCCAGAACGAAGGGGACAAGCAGCAAGGCGAGCACGCGGGTCGCGCGGGAGGGAGAGGTCATGGCCCGACTATAGGGCGGCAAATTGTGAAGCGATAGTGAATGGTTTTTGCTGGCTGACGCGCAAGAGGGCCCACGCTTGCGCTCCCGAGTCGCGCCGCTGCCTCTTGCCGCCTGCACCCTTGCGCCCTACTTGCACGGACATGTTCATCGAAACCGAAACCACGCCCAATCCCGCGGCGCTCAAGTTCCTGCCCGGCCAGACCGTGATGGCTGCCGGCAGCCGCGAATTCGCCACCCCTGAAGCGGCCGAGGCAAGTCCGCTGGCGCAAGCGATCTTCGACACCGGCGAGGTCGTCAACGTGTTCTTCGGCGCGGATTTCGTCTCGGTGACGGCTGCACCGGGCGCACAGTGGAGCGCGCTGCGCCCGCAAGTGATCGCGATTCTGCTCGACCATTTCGTCTCGCAGGCCCCGCTGTTCACGCCGGGCACGGCAAGCGGTATCTCCGTTCCCCCGCCCGAAGACGATCTTGCGGTCGAGGAACGCGCCGAGGATGCCGAGGTGATCGCCGCGATCAACGAATTGCTCGAAACCCGCGTGCGCCCTGCGGTGGCAGGTGACGGCGGCGACATCGCCTATCGCGGCTTTCGCGACGGCGTGGTCTATCTGACGCTGCAAGGCTCGTGCGCGGGCTGCCCGTCGAGCACTGCGACCTTAAAGCACGGGATCGAAGGCCTGCTGAAACATTACGTCCCCGAAGTGGTTGAAGTGCGCGCCGCCTAACAATTTGTTCAAGCATCGACGAGGATTTGCATGACCACCCAGTTCCACGACCACGTCCTGCCCGACGCGGCGCTCGCGCAGTTGTTCAACGAGGCCCGCAGCTATAACGGCTGGCTCGACAAGCCGGTGAGCGACGAACAGTTGCACGCGATCTGGGATCTGCTGAAAATGGCCCCGACTTCGGCCAACATGCAGCCGGTGCGGATCGTCTGGGTCAAGTCGGACGAAGCCAAGGCGAGGCTGGTCGAATGCGCGGCCGACGGCAACAAGGACAAGCTTGCCGCCGCGCCCGTCACCGCGATCATCGGATACGACATCGATTTTCACGAGGAACTGCCCTGGCTGTTCCCGCACACCGATGCCAAAAGCTGGTTCGACGGTGACGAGGAAGGCCGCAAGGAAGGTGCGTTCCGCAATTCCTCGCTACAGGGTGCCTATCTGATGCTCGCCGCGCGCGCGCTCGGGCTGGATTGCGGGCCGATGTCGGGCTTCGATGCCGACAAGGTCAACAAGGCGTTCTTTGCCGACGAACCGCGTCACCGGGTCAACTTCATCTGCTCTGTCGGGTATGGCGATCCGGCGAGCATTTTCGATCGTTCGCCCCGCCCCGATTTCGGCAAGTTCAACCGCATCGCCTGACGATCGCGCAACCCGCTTGCGCCGCGCCGGCCCTTGAGGCAGGGCGGGCGCAATGCGGATGCTCGCCATCGAGACGGCCTCGGAAGCCTGCTCTGTCGCCCTGTTCGACGGCGACGATCTGATTGCGTCCGATCACCGCACGATCGGGCGCGGCCATGCCGAAGCCTTGGTGCCGATGATCGGTGCGCTGCCGGGCAAGGGCCGCGCCGAACGCATCCTCGTCAGCCTCGGACCGGGCAGCTTCACCGGCGTGCGGATCGGGCTTGCCACCGCGCGCGCGCTCGGGTTTGCCTGGAACGCTGAGGTGCTCGGTTACCCCACGCTCGCCCTGATCGCCGCACAGGCGCGCGAGGAGCATCCCGGCGCGCCGGTGACGGTCGCGGTCAATGGTGGCCACGGCGAATGGTTCGTTGCCGATTTCGGAGCGGATGGCATGCCGCAAGGCGAGACGGTGTCGATCGCGCCCGAGGCTGCATTGCGCCGCCCGCGCGGCCCGTTTCTTGCCGGCAACCGCGCCGATGCGATGGCCGCGCTCGATCCGGAGTTTGCGGGCCGTACGCTCGCCCTGCTGCCCGATGCGCGGCTTGTGCCAATGGTGCCCGCCGCGCTGCTCACGTCAGCGCTGGCTCCCATCTATGGCCGCGGGCCCGATGCCACCCCGATGGCAGCGCGCACCCCTGCATGACGCCCTCGCCGCTCCTTCTCGACCGGATCATGGCGGTGATGGAGGCGGCATTCGATCCCGCCTATGGCGAGGCCTGGAACCGGCGGCAGGTCGCCGATGCGCTGACGATGCCCAATACCCACGCACTGGTGGTCGATGACAATGGCGCGCCTCTCCCGCCCGACGCCGATTCTACCCGCGCGCCGGCTGGTTTCGTGCTCACCCGCCACGTGCTCGACGAAGAAGAGTTGCTGCTGATCGCGGTCAGCCCGGCGGCGCGGCGGCGCGGCGTGGGCGCGGCGCTGATCGAACTGATGTTTGCCGCTGGCAAGGCGCGCGGCACGAACCAGGTTTTTCTGGAAATGCGGCGCGGCAATCCGGCGATCCATCTTTACGAGAAGACGGGTTTCACTCCGATCGGCGAGCGGCGCAACTATTATCGCCTCGCCAATGGCGAAAGGATCGATGCGATTACTTTCGGTCGAACAATCGGATAGGCGCAGCTTCATCCCATTCGGATCATTCAGCATAGCGACATAGTTGCAAGACTATTCTCCTTGCGGCATTGCGCAATAGTGGCGCACAATTAAGGACGCCAGCGAGGAACTCATGCAAGATCTGGAAATCGATATGAAAGAAACGCTTATCACGCTGACCAGCGACATTGTTGCAGCGCACGTCAGCAACAATGATGTTGCCGTTGCCGATGTCCCCACGCTTATCACCAACGTCTATTCTGCACTGGCCAATCTTGGCGAAGCGCCGGTGGTCGAAGAAACCAAGCCGCAGCCCGCAGTCGCCGTGCGCAACTCGGTAAAACCCGATTACATCGTCTGCCTTGAAGACGGCAAGAAGCTCAAGATGCTCAAGCGTTACCTGCGCACCAATTACGACATGAGCCCCGAAGAATACCGCGCGCGTTGGGGCCTGCCCGCCGACTATCCGATGGTCGCCCCCAATTATGCCGAAACGCGCCGCGATCTTGCCAAGAAGATCGGTCTTGGCCGCAAGCCCGGCACCACGGTCGCCAAGACGCGCCGCACCAAGAAAGCCTGATCCGGCCTTTTCGTGGTCGCACACGCCGCCCCTGTTGAGAGGCGGATGGCTTGGCTTGAGCATGCAGCCCCGTCCCTGTAGGGATGGGGCTGCAATGCTGTTGGGCGGTCGCATCCGGAAGCGGTGCCGCGCGCGGTGATGGAGCTTTCGCGTGAACCAGAAAATCGATCTTGAGCAACTCTGCGCCGAAAAGGGCCTGCGCATCACCGACCAGCGCCGGGTCATCGCCAAGGTCCTGTCGGAAAGCGACGATCACCCCGATGTGGAATTGCTCCACACCCGCGCCGCTGCGGTCGATCCGCGCATTTCGATCGCCACGGTCTACCGCACGGTGCGCCTGTTCGAGGAAGCGGGCATCCTCGACCGCCATGATTTCGGCGACGGGCGCTCGCGGTATGAACCCGTGCCCGAAGCGCACCACGATCACCTGATCGATGTCGAGACGGGCAAGGTGGTCGAATTCGTCGATCCCGAAGTCGAGGCCCTGCAACGTCAGATTGCCGAGCGGCTAGGTTATCGGCTCGTCGATCACCGCATGGAGCTCTACGGCGTGCGCCTCTCGCGCAATGACTGACGACGCGCTGCGCGCCGCGGCCGCGAGCGGGGAGACGACGCCCATCGGAGTCGGCGGGTGGGTGCGGTTGCTGCTGCGCGCGGTCGGCCTGATCGGTCTGCTGCTGGTCTTCGTGCCGCTGCACTATCTCTACCGCTTCTTCTCCTACGGCTCGCCCTTCCCGATGCTGTTCCTGCGTTATGCCGCGCGGGTGTGCGGGGCGCGGGTGCAAGTGCGCGGCACCTATCTCAAGCGCGACGTGTTCTTCGTCGCCAACCACGTCTCGTGGATCGACATTCTGGCGCTGGCGGGTGCAAGCGGCACCGCCTTCGTCGCCAAGGCCGAACTGGCCGAAGCGCCCGTCGTCGGCTGGCTCGCCAGCCTCAACCGCACTGTCTTCGTCAAGCGCGAACACCGGATGGGCGTGGCCGAGCAGATCAACGCGTTGAAGGAAGCGCTGGTCGACAACTGGTCGGTCACCGTCTTCCCCGAAGGCACCACCACCGACGGGCAATCGCTCTTGCCGTTCAAGACCTCGATGCTCTCCGTGCTCGAACCCCCGCCGCCCGGCGTGCTCGTTCAGCCGGTGATCGTCGATTATGGCCCGGTGGCCGAATGGATCGGCTGGATCGGTAACGAAAGTGGCGTCAACAACGCCAAGCGCGTGCTGTCGCGCAAAGGCAGTTTCCGCGTGACGCTGCACTATCTCGAACCCTTCAGCCCCGAGGATTTCAAGGGAAGAAAGGCGATCAGCCGCGAATCGCGCCGCCGGATCGAAGAAGCGTTGACCGACATCCTTGGACGCCCCTTGCGCGCCTTCGCGCACACGGTGCCCCCGGTTCGCTACGAAGCGCAGGCCGAAACCTCCGACTGACCACGGCGGGGCCTGCGTGTTGGAGACACATGAGACAGTGTCCAGAACGCAAAAACCGCCCTGCCCCTGTTGCGCTTTTCCGGATGCGCCAAGCAGGAGGGATGCGGGTTTCATCCGCGGCTGTCTGCCACCCGTTGCCGCGGTAGGAAAGCGACGCGCCGCCAGCGCGCGGCTGCGGCCGAGCGTTACAGTCCGGCGCGCACCAGCCAATCGTGGAAGATCCGCACCGGGCGGCTTTCGAGCGCGACCGGCTTGCACACGAACCAATAGGAATAGGGGCTTTCGACCGGCGCACCGGGCAGATTGACCAGCCGGTTGTCGTTCGCGCGGCGCAGGTGATCGTCGTGCATGATCGCGATGCCCAGCCCTTGCGCGGCGGCTTCGAGCATCAGCGCGCCCGAATCGTAATGGTCGATCGCCGCCGGATCCATCGCGTCGAGCCCGTTGGCCTTCTTCCACGCCTGAAAGCTTTCGGGCAGTTCGTTGTGGATCAGGAAGGTCTGCTTGGTCATCACCTCGGGCACGATATCGGTGCCGATCGCGCGGGCGGTCTCGCGCGAACAGATCGCGTGGACGAGGTTGTGATCGAGCCGCACCGCATGCAGCCCGCTCGCCGGGCCGCGCGACAGGATGATCGCGGCATCGAGCGTATCGCCCACGCGGTCTTCCAGATGCGGCGCGGTGTCGATGTCGATGTGCAGCAGCGGGTGGCGCTTGCGCAATTCGCCCAGCCGCGGGAACAGGCGCTGGCTGCCGAACATCGGCAGCACGCCCAATCGCAGGCGGAGCAGTGCGATATTGTCCGACTGGCTTTCGACCGCCCGGGTCAGCGCCTCCATATGCGGATTAACCGCTTCGTAGAAGGCCTGGCCCTCGTCGGTGAGTTGCATCGATTGCCGCGCGCGAGTGAACAGCTTCTTGCCGACGAATTCTTCGAGATTGCTGATCCGCCGGGACAATGCCGAAGGGCTCAGCCCGATTTCCTCCGCCGCCGCGCGCGCCGAACCCAGCCGCACGGTGCGCATGAAGGCTTCAAGGGCGCGGAGCGGCGGCAAGCGGCGTGCGGGCATTTTCATATCTCCTCAGTGACATGAGATACGCCCGGACGCATGATCGGATGCAAAAAATCGAAGAAAAATTGTGGGTAGGTGCGAAAAGTTGCGCCTACTGCACCTCTTCCTCCGCCACAGGCGGATGCAGCCGCAGTCGGGTGACATGCGTTTCGTCGCCTGCGGTCACTTCGATGCACCAGCCGCTGGGATGTTCGAGCACGGTGCCGACCGCCGGCACCGCTTCGGCCAGCACGAAGGCGAGCCCGCCGATCGTGTCGACCGACTCCTCGACCTCGGCAAGCCGCGGGTCGATCTTCTGGGCGATATCGTCAAGCTCGGCGCGGGCATCGAGATCCCACATACCCTCGCCGATCGGGGTGATCAGTTCCTGCGGCGTCTCGTCGTGCTCGTCCTCGATCTCGCCAACGATTTCCTCGACCAGATCCTCGATCGTGATCAGCCCGTCGGTGCCCGAAAATTCGTCGAGCACGATCGCCAGATGGACGCGGTTCAACCGCATATCCGCCAGCACGTCGAGCGCGCCGCGCGCCTGCGGCACATAAAGCGGCTGGCGCATCAGGGTGGTCCAGTCGGCCGGCGGCGGCGTGCCGTTGGCAAGGAAGGGGAAGACATCCTTGATGTGGATCATCCCGATCACGCTATCGAGCGTGTCGCGGTAGACCGGCATGCGCGAATGGCCGTTTTCCGAGAAGGCGGCGATCATTTCGTCCCAGCTGATCGAAGCGTCGACCGCGATGATCTCGCCGCGGGGCACCGCCACATCGTCGGCATCGTGGTCGCTGAAATGCAGCAGGTTGCGCAGCATCTGCCGCTCCACGCGCGACAGGTCGCCGTCCGGCCCGCTGCGGCCATCCCCGGCCTCGCCGCCGTTCTCGTCCTCGTGCTCGTCGATCGCTTCTTCGAGCTGTTCGCGCAAGGAACGTGCGGCCTCAAGGCCGAGCATCTTGCGAAGCGCGGACATCAGTCCGCTGCTACTGTCCGCATCTCCCGAAAGGGGGGCAGACGAATGGGAATCGGCCATGGCCTTGGTTGGGGCTCCTGTTGCTGGTCAGTCGCCATATGGGTCAGCGATGCCCAGTTTGGCAAGTATGGCGGTTTCCAGCGCCTCCATCGCTTCGGCCTGTTCGTCGGAATCGACATGATCGTGGCCTGCGAGATGCAGCAGCCCGTGGACGATCAGATGCGCGGCGTGCGCTTCGAGCGTGACGCCCTTCTCCGCTGCCTCGCGCGCGCAGGTTTCGTGCGCCAGCGCGATGTCGCCGAGCATTTCGGGCGGGCCATCGGGCGCGAGATCGGCGAGTTCCTCGCGTTCGAGCATGGGGAAAGAGAGGACGTTGGTGGGCTTGTCCCGCTCGCGCCATTCGCGGTTGAGGGCGTGGACCTCCGCGTCCGAAGTGAACAGCACGCTGGCGGAGAGGCGCGGGTGCGCGAGCAGCGGCTCGCCTTCGGCAGCGGCCTGCGCCGCGCGGGTGGCGAGCGCCTCCCAATCGCCTTCCGGCCAGTCTTCGATGTCGATATCAAGCGTCATGGCGCAGCGCCTTAGCGCGGAACGGGCGCGCAAGGAACGGCCCTGCGCGCAAACCACCACGCAGGCGTGCTGCGGGACTATCCCTAGACGGCGCGACCGGCGACTTAATATCTGCGTGCCATGGTGCCTCCCGATCGTGCCGCATCTCGCGGCGTGCGGCGTGGGCCGCAGGACTTGGACAGAGTGATGAAACCAGCTCCCGCAAGGACAGGTTTTCCGGCCCGCCCCCCGCACCCGCGGGCGGCCCGCCGCACGCAGTTCGGTCCGCCATGCACTGCAAAGCGGTCTGGCACTTCGTTGCCGTCGGAGCATCATCCATGACAAACACCAATCTTACCGAGCGCCTGGGCTATTACGGGCTCGAAGCGCATGATCCCATCTATTCCAGCGTGTCCGCTTCCATCTCGAAGGTGATGGAAGGCACGCTCGAAGGCTTCTACCGCGAGGTCCAGTCGCGCGACGAACTGGCCGGCAAGTTCCTCTCCCCCGCATCGATGGCCAAGGCCCGCGCGGCGCAGGCGCGCCACTGGACAGGCGCCTTCACCGACGGGCTGACCGATGCCTTTCTCGAACGCTCCAACCAGATCGGCGGCGTGCATGCGCGCATCGGGCTCGAACCCAAGTGGTATGTCGGCAGCTATGCGCGGATCCTCGACGAACTGATCAGGCACATGGTCGCGCCCGGTTGGCAGCGCCATCTGCCGTGGAAGCGCAGGCAGGCCCGCCGCATCGCCGCGCTGGTCAAGGTGTCGCTGCTCGACATGGACATCGCCCTGTCGTCCTACTTTTTCGACATCAGCGCCAAGGTCAATTCGCTCAACACCGTGCTCGGCGATGCACTGGCCCGGCTAGCGGAGGGCAAGCTCAACATCGACGCGGTCGATCTGCCGCCCGAATATGCCAAGGTCGCTGCCGACTTCAATTCCACCGTCGCCGCGCTGCACGACACGATCAGCAAAGTGGTCGCCGGGGTCGAAGCGATCTCGACCGGATCGAGCGAGATCCAGTATGCCTCCAACGATCTTGCCCGCCGCACCGAGGAACAGGCCGCCAATCTCGAAGAGGCGGCCGCCGCCGTGGGCAAGGTTCTGGAGCGCGTGTGCGAAACCCGCGAACAGGCCAACAGCGCCAGAACCGCGATCAGGGACAGCAATGCCACCGCCGGAGACGGGGCGAAGATCGTCGCCCAGGCAGTGGACGCGATGGATCAGATCCGGCGCTCCAGTCAGGAAGTCACCAACATCATCGGCGTGATCGATTCGATCGCGTTCCAGACCAATCTGCTGGCCCTCAACGCCGGCGTGGAAGCGGCCCGCGCGGGCGAAGCCGGCAGGGGCTTCGCGGTGGTCGCCAACGAGGTGCGCGAACTGGCGCTGCGCTGTTCGCAATCGGCCGAAGAGATCAAGGCGCTGGTCAGCGGCACCAGCGCGCATGTCTCGTCCGGGGTCGATCTCGTCCGGCGCAGCGGCGATGCCTTCGACGCCATCACTCAGGCCATCGCAGCGCTGACCGACACGGTCGAAACCATCGCGGTCTCAACCGAGGCCCAGTCCGAAAGCCTCGCCCACATCAACAATGTGGTCGGCGACATCGACCGTTCGACCCAGCAGAACGCCGCGATGGCCGAGGAATGCACTGCGGCGGCCTCGTCACTGGCGAGCGAGGCCGACGGGCTGTGGCAGACCGTGGGATCGTTCGAAGTCGCTTCGGACGAGAGCAGGCATGGTGCCGGTCATGGCGACGCGCCGCGCCGTATCGCAGCGGGGCTGAGGATGGTCGGCTGACCGGACCAGGCGGCGTTCAGGCGAGCCCCTGATCGCCCTCGCCGCCGCCTTCGTAAGCCTCGACGATCCGGCCCACGATCGGGTGGCGCACCACGTCGGCGGCGCTGAACCGGATCGTGCCGAAGCCTTCGACGCCTTCTAGCCGCTCGACCGCGTCGTTCAGTCCGCTCATCCGCGGGCCGCCGGGGATGTCGACCTGCCGCGGGTCGCCGCAGATCACCATCCGGCTGTTCTGGCCGAAGCGGGTGAGGAACATCTTCATCTGCTCGCGCGTGGTGTTCTGCGCCTCGTCGAGGATGATGAAGCTGTCGGCGAGCGTGCGCCCGCGCATGAAGGCGATCGGCGCGATCTCGATCTCGCCATTGGCCAACCGGCGCTCGACCTGTTCGGGCGGCATGCAGTCGTTCAGGGCATCGTAGAGCGGGCGCAGATAGGGGTCGACCTTCTCCTTCATGTCGCCGGGCAGGAAGCCGAGCTTTTCGCCCGCTTCGACCGCAGGGCGCGACAGGATCAGCCGCTGGACGCTGCCAGTGATGAGCTGGCTGACTGCTTGTGCAACCGCGATATAGGTCTTGCCCGTGCCCGCCGGCCCAAGCGCGAAGATGATGTCGTCCTTCGCAAGGCTGCGCATGTAGTCGATCTGCGTTGCGGAACGCGGCACGATGGTTTTCTTGCGCGTGCGGATCATGATCGGCGGCGCGCCGTCATCGCCCGAGATGATGCCTTCCAGCGTGGGTTCGTTCGACATAGCGATCATGCTTTCGATCGCCCCGCTGTCCAGCGCCTCGCCCCGGGCGAGCCGGTCATACATCGTCTTCAGCGTCTCGCGCGCGCGGGCGACATCGTCCTCCGGTCCTTCGATCACCACCTGGTGCCCGCGGGCGTGGATATAGACCCCGAGCCGGTTTTCGACCTGCACCAGATTGGCATCGAACTGGCCGAACAGCGGGCCGAGCAACGCCTGGTTCTCGAAGGTCAGATCGATGCGCGCACGCCGCGGTGCAGGGATGCCGCGCGGATCGGGCGAGAGCGCCGGATGTCCGGCACGGGAGGGTCGTCGGCCCATTCAGTTCCTTTGTCTGCGGCAGAAGGATGATCCCTCGGCCCTTGAGTCGCAAAGGTAAGCGGGGGCGCGGGGATAGCAAGCAGATGGGCGCGCAATCGCGGTGGATAGTCACGCAAACGCCGCAAACCGCGCAGATTCGGGCCTATATTGCGGCGACCTGGATTCATCGCTCATTCATCCGCAAGATGTTGATTTCCCGGCGAAGGAGCCCCCATCCGTGAAGAATCCCGCCATCCCTGCCATATCCTGTCGGAGCGTGGCTGCACCGTGATGGCCGGGGCAGGCTTACTGGGCTTGGCGGCCATTGCTGCGGCCCCGCTTGTCGCGCAGGAGGCCCCTGCGCCGCCGATTATAGTTGAAGGCGAAAGGCCGCAGGATGAAAAGGCGCTTACCGATCTTGCCCGCGATCTTGCCGGTCGACCCCGCGCCGATCGCCCGCTCGCGCGGTTCGAGCAGCCACTATGCCTGATGGTCGCCTCTGGCGACATAGCGCTGGGGAAGGAAATAGCCGAACGGATCATCGACAATGCCCGCCGCGCCGGAGTGCGGGTGCGCGGGCGCGGGTGCAAGACCAACGCGCTGCTCACCCTTTCGGATGATGCCCATGCGCAGCTGGTAGATATCCGCAAGAGCGGCAAGCGCATTTTTGCCGGCCTCAGCCAGCGCAAAATCGACGCGGTTCTGGGTGCGCGCGATCCGGTCTATGTGTTTCAGGCGAGCGAGACCACGGCAGCGAGCGGACAGGCGATACCCAAGGTCATGCCCGATGATCAGCCGACCAACAACGTCACCGCCATGGGCCGCCTCAGCCGGCTGACGCGCGAGGATATGTTGGCAGCGCTGGTGGTGGTAGACAATGCCGCCGTTACCGGGCTCACCCCTGTGCAGATCGCAGACTATGCCAGCCTGCGGCTGCTCGCTCCGACGGGCGAGGTCGATGTGGCTGAGGCCGAAGCGAATGCGCCGCGCACCATCATGACCCTGTTCGCCGCGCCTGCCAGCGCGCCGCAGACCATGACCCGCTTTGACCGCGCCTATCTGAAGGCGCTCTATCGCATGCCGGCCGGCTCGTTGGCCAGGGAAGTCCTGCGCGTGGCTGTGGTGGACAGCGCGCGCGGGGATGCGTCACAGGAAGATTAGGCCGGAACGCCCCTAAGAGAATTGGGCCCCGCCTCGGCCAGCGTCACGCTGACCATGTCGCCGATCGCGGCGGGCGCATCGATCCAGACCGATTGCAGCCACGGCGATTTGCCCAGCCATTGTCCCGGATTGCGGCCCTTGCGGTCGATCAGGATCGTGCAGGCCTTGCCCTCGCTGGCGCGGTTGAAGGCGTGCTGGTGCTCGGCCAGGCGCGTTTGCAGACGGTGGAGCCGCTCGGCCATCGCTTCGGGCGCGATCTGCCCTTCGAGCGTGGCGGCGGGGGTGCCGGGGCGCGGCGAATATTTGAAGCTGAAGCACTGGGCGTAGCGCACTTCGTCGACGATGCTCAGCGTCTCGGCAAACTCGGCCTCGCTCTCGCCCGGGAAACCGACGATGAAGTCGCCCGATATGGCGATATCGGGCCGGACGGCGCGGAATTTCTCGATGATTTTCAGATAGCTTTCCGCCGTGTGCTGGCGGTTCATCGCTTTCAGCACGCGGTCGCTGCCAGCCTGCACGGGCAGGTGGAGATAGGGCATCAGCTTGTCGACCTCGCCGTGGGCGGCGATCAGGTCGTCAGCCATGTCGTTGGGATGGCTGGTGGTGTAGCGGATGCGCTCCAGACCATCGATCGCAGCGAGCCGCCGGATCAACCCGCCCAGCCCCGCAGCACGGCCCTTCTCGTCCTCGCCCGCCCAGGCGTTGACGTTCTGGCCGAGCAACGTGATCTCCTTCGCGCCCTGCTCCACCAGCTTCCCCGCTTCGGCCACCAGATGGCTGAAAGGCCGCGAGATTTCCGCGCCGCGGGTATAGGGAACGACGCAATAGGTGCAGAACTTGTCGCAGCCTTCCTGCACCGTCAGGAACGCGCTGGGGGAGCGTTTGCGGCGCTCGGGCAGCGCGTCGAACTTGGCGATCGCGGGCATGTCGGTGTCGGTCGCACGCTCGCCCTTTGCCGCCTTGTCGAGCATTTCGGGCAGGCGGTGATAGGCCTGCGGGCCGACCACGATGCTTACCGCAGGCGCGCGGGCCATGATTTCCTCGCCTTCCGCCTGCGCGACGCAGCCCGCCACCGCGATCAGCGGCGAGCGCCCTTTTTCGCGGCCCGCCGCGGCCAGCCGGCCGATGTCGGAATAGGTCTTTTCCGCCGCCTTTTCACGGATATGGCAGGTGTTGAGCACCACCAGATCGGCGTCCTCGCCCTCGCCTGCCGGAACGATCCCGCGTGCGGCGAGGACTTCGGACATACGCTCGCCGTCATAGACGTTCATCTGGCAGCCGTAGCTTTTGACCCGGTAGGTCTTGGGTGCGGTTATGATGGGGGGTTGCGGTCTCATGACACAGCCGCCCTTAGCCCCGATCCTGCGCGCCTTCAACGGCTGCGGAAACGCGGTGTTTCACGTGAAACATGCGCGCAGCACGGGTGCAAGACCGGGCTGAAGCGGGTCTGGAGGGGGTCAGGCGCGGGTCGAGACCGTTCTAGACCGCGGCAAGGCGGGGTCAGCTTTCACCCCGCCGCGCTCGGCCCGCACGCCTGCTCTAACGCGACCGGCCGCGCTGGCTCTGCTCCTCGCGGCGCAGGCTGTTGTGGACGCAGGGCCCCGTCGGCCGGAAACCGGGGCCGGGGTGGTTCTGGTCTTCCTGCCCGCATTCGACAAAAGGCTTGGTGATGCCGTTCGCCTTGACCACTTCGTGCGCGTCGGTGCTGTCATAGGCGGCGATCCACGTGATGCAGTCGGCCAGCGGGCGCACCGCGTGCTTTGCCAGACCGCCTTTGCGCGGTTCGCAATTGATCGTGTAGACATTGGCCGCAGGCGGCTCGACCGAGCGGGCGAAGCGGCGCAGCACTTCGCCGCGTTCGTTGAAGACCACGCGCTTCAACGCATTGGCGCGCACTTCGCTGCGATAGAAAGGTGAGGTGTTGAACATGTAGGCCTGCACCTCGGGGTGCGCGACCGAGACTTCGGTGGCGAGCGCGCCGCCAAGCGAATGGCCCGTCACCACCCACGGCACATCGGTGCCCAGCCGCGATTTTTCCGCCTCGTAATAGCGCAGCGCCAGCTCGATCTGATCATCGCGCAGCGTCCCGTAGAAGATATCGGCAAGGCTCTTCATGTCGGTGCCACGGAACGCGATGATCCGCGCCACGGGCTTGCGGTCGGCATTGGCGCCGCTGCCGCGTTCGTACTGGTTGAAGATCTGGTAATCGAAGCCCTTGTCCGCATCGCCTTCGGCAATCGGGATGCGCGGCACACGCTGCAGCACCCGGCCCGGCTTTTCGAACAGGTCTTCATCGCCGGTATAGGCGTTGGTCGCCGCCAGCGCATAGGGGAAGGCATCGACCGCCGCCTCGCGCACGAAGGCGCACCAGCCGCCCGGCTCCATCTGGCAGGGCGATCGCCCTTGCGAAATATCGGGGAAGGTGGCGCAAGCCGACAGCAGCAAAGCGGCAAAACCCGCGGCAATGTTCTTCATGCGCACCTCCCCCTGTATCCGTTAAGTCTTAGGCGACCGTCGCCTTGACGATCTTGCCCGGATTGCGCGGCGGTTCGCCCTTCGGGATCGCGTGGACGTGTTCCATCCCGCTCGTCACCTGGCCCCAGACGGTGTACTGCTTGTCGAGGAAGCGCGCATCATCGAGGCAGATGAAGAACTGCGAATTCGCGCTGTTCGGGTTCTGCGCGCGGGCCATCGAGCACACGCCTTCGACGTGGGGTTCGGCGTTGAATTCGGCCGCAAGATCGGGCTTGTCGCTGCCGCCCATGCCGGTGCCGGTCGGATCGCCACCCTGCGCCATGAAGCCGCCGATCACGCGGTGGAAGATCACCCCGTCATAGAAACCTTCCTGCGCCAGTTCGGTGATGCGCGCGACGTGGCCTGGGGCAAGATCGGGGCGCAGCTTGATGACGACATCGTTCTGGGCGCCGTCGCCATTGTCGAGCGTGAAAGTGAGGGTTTCGGCCATTGGTATCTCCTGCGTGAATTTGCCCGCGCTTTTAGCAGCCAATGCGCGGCTGTCACCCTCCCCCCGCTTGCTTTTGTCCCTCCCACCCGTAAACGCCTCGTATGGCCGACGACCATCTCCTCGACGACGATCTGCTGATCGCTGATTCCGGCCCGGAAGCGGTCGATGCCGAGGTGCGTCCTGACGACCGGGTCGACGACGAACGCCACGACGAGGAAAACCGCCTGAAGCCCCGTTTCGTCAGCGCGGTGCACGATGCGCTGGAAGCGGGCGACAAGGGCGCGGTCTACGATCTGGTCGAACCGCTCCACGCCGCCGACATCGCCGACCTGATCGAACTGCTCGCGCCCGGCGAACGCGCGCAGCTCGCTGCCGCGATCAGCGACCTGATGACCGGCGACGTGATCGCCGAGCTGAACGATTACGTCCGCGAAGACCTGATGGAAGCGCTGCCCGCGCAGGCCGTCGCCACCATCGCGCAGCAGCTCGACACCGACGATGCGGTGCAGCTGATCGAGGACCTTGACGCCGCCGATCAGGCTGCGGTCATGGCCGAGCTGGAGCCCGAAACCCGCGAGGCGGTGTCCTCCGCGCTCGCCTATCCCGAGGAAACCGCCGGCCGGTTGATGAGCCGGCATTTTGTGGCGGTGCCCGAACATCTCACCGTCGGCGATCTCATCGATTACCTGCGGGAGGACGGCGATCTCAGCCACGATTTCTTCGAGGTTTTCGTGATCGACGAGCGCCACCATCCGGTCGGCACCTGCGCGCTTTCATGGGTGCTCACCACCCCGCGCAATGTCCGGCTGACCGATGTGATGAAGCGCGACCAGACGCTGATCCCGGTGACGATGGATCAGGAAGAAGCCGCGCTGATGTTCCAGAAATACGCGCTGATCTCGGCTGCGGTGGTGGACGAAAGCGGGCGGCTGGTCGGGCAGATGACGGTCGACGATATCGTCCACATCATCTCCGAGGAAGCGGGCGAGGACGCGCTGCTGTTGTCGGGCGCAGGCGAAGGCGACATCAACGAACCGATCCGCGAAGCCTATGCCGCGCGCGTGCGCTGGCTGATCGCCAATCTGGGCACGGCGGTTCTGGCATCCACGATCATCGCTTTCTTCGGCGCGGCGATCGAACAGCTGGTCGCGCTCGCGGTGCTGATGCCGATCGTCGCCAGCATCGGCGGCAATGCGGGCACGCAGACGATGGCGGTGGCGGTGCGCGCGATGGCGACCAACCAGCTCACCCGGTCGAACACGCGCCGCATCCTGTGGCGCGAGTTTCGCGTCGCGCTTTTGAACGGCGGGACGATCGCGGTGCTGATCGGGCTGGCGGCAGGCTTCCTGTTCTCCCCGATGATGGGGGTGGTGATCGCGCTCGCGATGATCATCAACATCGCGGTTGCGGGACTTGCCGGCGTGCTGGTGCCGGTGATTTTCGAGCGGCTGGATCAGGACCCGGCGGTCGCATCCTCGGTGTTCGTGACGATGATCACCGATTCGATGGGGTTTTTCGCTTTTCTCGGCCTCGCCGTCGCGCTGGGGCTCGCTTCGCTCTGACGGCTGCCGGTGGGCGGGCGATACGCATTATTGTGGACGCAGCGCGCGCCATCGCTTGATCGCGCGGTGTGCCGGCCCACATTGGCGCGATGCCGCTGCACCTGACCAAGATCGCCTTCGGAGCGAAAAGCTACGACCAGCTCGCCAGCCGGATCAGCGGGCGGCAACCGATCGCGCTGACCACGCGCAACCGCCCCACCCGGTTCGAGGAATGCGCGGGCGGGTCGCTCTACTGGATCATCAACCACGCGATCGTTGCGCGCTCGCCGATCATCGGGTTCGAGAAGACCAGGGACGGGCGCTGGGACATCATGCTCGAGCCCAAGCTGATCCGCGTCCACCAGATCGCCAAGCGCGCGCATCAGGGCTGGCGCTATCTGACCGAGGACAAGGCCCCCAAGGACGTCGCCGAGGGCGAGGACATCGGCGATGCGCTGCCCGGCAAGCTGGCAATGAAGCTGGAGCGGCTGGGGCTGGTGTAAGCGCATCGCGGGGCGTAAAGCCCATGCAAATCAGGGGGAAATTGTTCATGAGACGCATGCCGCTTTCGTCATTGTGGTTGGGGCCGCTGGCCTTGCTGGCAGGCGGCTGCATGACAGCGCCGCAGACGGATGCAGTGCCCGATGCCCGCAGCACCGCGCTGGCCGGAGCGGCCACTTCCACCACCACCCTGACGGCCCCCGATGGCCGCGTGATCGACGTGACCATCATCGCGCCTGCCGCCCCGCGCGGCGTGATCCTCTTGTCGCACGGCGGCAACAGCAATCCGCTCGCCACGCGCGTGCTGAATGCCCGGCTGACCGCGCGCGGCTTTGCCATCATCGCGCCGACCCACACCGACTCGCTCGCCCTTCCCGCCGAGCGCCGCACCGATCTGCGTGCTGCGCTGGCGACCCGGATCGCCGACATGAAGGCGGCTGCTGGGCTTGCCGCAGCGCGCTATCCGGCGCTCCCGGTGGCGCAGGTCGGTTACAGCTACGGGTCGCTCACTTCGCTGATCGGGGCAGGCGCGTTTGCCGGCATGATCCCCGGCGCCATTCCCGGCGTGAAGGCGGTGGTGATGTTTTCCTCCCCCGGTCCGATTCCGCCTTTGACCAGCGCGCCCGGCGCCTTTGCTCAGGTCACGGTGCCGACCCTGCTGGTCACGGGCGATGCGGACAAGGTGCCCGGTTTTGCCGACGACCCGGCATCGCACCTGATCTATTTCGACCAGCTTCCCGCAGGCGATCGCACCGCGCTGGTCGTGGCGGGCGCAACGCACGAATTTGCGGGCGGCACGCAGCCGGGTTGGGATGCCGTGGCCGCGCTCATGGACGATTTCCTGATGGGCCGCGTGCTCGGCGATGCGAAGGCCGTTGCGCGCTTCGATGCCGCAGCCAGCAGCGATATGGTGACGATCAGGCGCCGCTAGCCGTTGCCGCTCAGCCCCGCGTCTTTTCCGCCACGCGGCGCAATGCGTTGACGTAAACCTCGGGCCCCTGCGCGCCGGGGATCAGGAACTTGCCTTCGACGATCATCGCCGGAACGCCCGAGATGTTCATGTCCCACGCCTGATGTTCTTCGGCGACGACGCGCTCTTCGAGATCGGGATCGTCCAGCGCGGCCTTCGCCGCCGCGCGGTGGAGGCCGGCCGCTGCCGCGATATCGAGCAGCACTGCGCGGTCGCCGAGATTGCGGCGCTCGTTGAAATGGGCGCGGAACAGCGCGAGCTTCAATGCGGTCTGCGTCTCCGGCCCCGCCTGTTCGAGCGCGAAGGCCAGCAGCTTGTGCGCGTCCCGCGTGTTCCACATCATCGCGGGCGGCGCTTCGCCCTCGCCCTCATAAGCCAGCGACACGCCCGCCTGCTCGGCGATCGCCTTCATCTGCCCGCGGATTTTCGCGCCCTCTTCGGCAGGGCGGCGGTATTTGCGCTGGAGGTGGGCCTCCTGCTCCTCACCTTCGGGCGGCATGTCGGGGTTCAGCTCGAACGGTCGCCAGCGGATCACGCCTGCGATCTCGCCGTCGAGTTCCTCAAGCGCCTTGGTCAGCTGGCCGTAGCCGATCAGGCACCACGGGCACATGACATCCGAATAAATGTCGATCGTGAGTTTCTGCGGAGCGTTCATCGGTCGAGCCACCAGCAAACGAGATGATGCGCAATCGCGAAGGGGCGCGGGAAGTAGAGCAGGTCGGTCCCCGCCTCGCCCGCCGCGCGCGCGGCCTGCAATTCCTCGCGGGTGAACCAGCGTGCGTCTTCGAGCTCGGTGGTGTCGATGGTCAGCGTCGGATCGTCGGCGACCGAAGTGCAGCCGATCATCAACTGGCTCGGGAACGGCCATGGCTGGCTGGCGATGTAGCGCACATCGCGCACGCGCACGCCCGCCTCCTCGTGGATTTCGCGCGCCACGGCTTCCTCGATCGTCTCGCCCGGCTCGACAAATCCGGCGAGCGCAGAATACATCTTCGGCGGGAAGCGCGGCTGGCGGCCCAGCAGAAGGCGGTCTTCATGCTCGACCAGCATGATCGTGACCGGATCGGTGCGCGGGAAATGGTCCGCGCCGCAATTGTCGCAGTGCCGCTGCCAGCCGCCCTTGACCAGCTTGGTCGCAGACCCGCAGCGCGCGCAGAAGCGGTGCCGCGCGTGCCAATCGGCAAGGCTGCGCGCCCCACCATAGATCGCCAGATCGGGGGGCGAGAGCTGCGTCATAAGCTGCCATGCGCGCGGCATCGCATAGGCCGGGCCATCCGCGCCCTCGCCCGGAACGGGGACAAAATGCGCCTTGCCATCGAGCATCCCCAAGAACACCAGTTCGGCGTCCTGCGGCACATCGGCAAGGCTGCCCCACACCAGCCCGCCCATATCGTCGACGCCCGGCAGCAGCCCGTCCATCAACAGCACCCGCGCGCGCCAGTTCATCAGGCCCGCCAGCGCGTCATTGTCGACGCGGATATGATCCGCCCGGTCGAGCGGGGAGCCCGAAAAGGCCATCATCGCCCCGGCAGCATCGGCAGCTCCGTGCATCAGGCGGCCTTCTTTGCGTGGTGCAGCGCGCCGATATCCTTCTGCATCGCGGCCATGAATTCATCGCGGATCGGGTAAGCTTCGGACGGCATGTATTGCGTCCACAGGGCCGAGCGCAGCCCGAGATCGAAATCGACCGCGCCAAGCGTGCCGGCTGCCCCGCCCCAGCCGAACTGCCCGCCCTTGGACCGACCGCCCGCGCCGTGGCCTTCGCCCGCGATCCAGCTGCCCGCCGTATCGACGCTCGCAGGCAGCAGGTTCGAGGCGCCCACGCGCACCGCTTCCTCGCTCATCACGAATGTGCCGTCGATCGTGCCATACCCCAGCAGCATCCGCAGGAAACGGTCGTAATCCTTCGGGCTCGACACCAGCCCGCCGCCGCCCGCAGGCACTTCGGGCGCGTCGAGGAAGATCGAATTGACCCCCGGATCGATCGGGAAAGGAATCCCGCCGACGATCCCGTAATTGTCGGTCAGGCGGTGCGCTTCGCTGGAAGGCACCTGCATCCATGTGCTGGTCATCCCGCACGGATCGAAGATGCGCGCTTTGAGGAAGGCTTCGAATTCCATCCCGCTGACCACTTCGATCACCCGGCCGAGGAGGTCGATCGAGGCCGAATAGCTCCACTTGGTCGCGGGCTGATACATCAGCGGCAATTCGGCAAGCCGGTCGGCCCACACCGCAAGACCGGGCGCGGGCGTGACGGGCTCGATCCCGGGGATCGGAATCCGGCTCACCCGGCCGCCGACCAGCCCGGCCTCGTTATAGGCCTTTTGCAGCGGCCCCTTGCTGATGATCTGGTAGCCGAGGCCCGAGGTGTGCGTCAGCAGCATCCGGATTGTGATCGGCTTGTCGGCGGGCACGGTGTTGTCGAGCGCGCCTTCGGGATCGACCAGCACCTGCATGTCGCGGAACGCGGGCAGGATTTCGTGCAGCGGCTGATCGAGGCCGAGCTTGCCTTCGCTGATCAGGATCATCGTCGCCATCCCGGTGATCGGCTTCGACATCGAATAGATCCGGTAGAGCGAATCGCCATCGACCTGTTCGGGCCGTGACAGCGACAGCGTGCCGCCGCCGACGGTGTGCGCGTGGGGCTGCTGGCCCCAGCCGAAGGTCACCATCAGATTGGCCAGCTTGCGGCTGGACACGTACTTGTCGGCGAGCGCGGCGACATTGGTCCAGCTTTCGGAAACGTCATGGGCAAAGGCCATTCGCCCGAACGGCAGCCCCGAAAGCGCCGCACCGCCGGCAAACAGCGCGCTGAACCGCATCAGCGACCGGCGCGAAAGGTGTGAAGCGGCAAGGGTTTCGGCAGGCATGAGGCGCATTCTCCGCAAAGGCTGGTCTTGGCGACTGTCTGCGGCAGGCAGGAAGCCCCGTCAATCGCTGGCAGATGTTGCAATTATCAGGTGCCTTACCCATATAAGACACATGCTCAATATCCTTGCCTATCTCACCGGCCTCATCAGCCTGATCATCGTCATCCCGTCGCAGATCCCCTTGCTGGGCTGGGGCAACTGGTTCGCGCTGCCGCTGATCGTGGTGGGCGTGGTGCTGGGCGCGCTGTCGTCGTCAAACGGCGGGCGCAATTTCTGTCTGGTCGTGCTGCTGATTGCGGCGGTGCGGCTGACGCTGGGCGGCGGCGTGATTTAAGCTTTCGCGAGCGCGAGCGCGGCGGCCTTGGCAAACAGGGTCGCCAGCCCCGCTTCGGCGATCTTTTCGACCGGCCACCACTGCCCCTCGCCGCGCGGGCGCGACAGCGTGTCGAGGCGGCGCACTTCGAGCGTCAGATGCGCATGGGTGAAGCCGTGACGGACCGCGCCAAGCCTTTGCCAATCGCCCGCCAGCGGCGGCTTGCCGCTGCCGTCGGCTTGCGCGCTCCAGCCATCATCGGGCAGCGCACGCATCCCGCCGAGCATGCCTTGCGCGGGGCGCGTTACCAGCCACACCTCCTTGCCGCGCGCGCGGGTGATCCAGAACGCAGTCCCGGTTCGCTGCGGCACGACCTTCTTGGGCGGCTTGACCGGCAGCTGATCGGGCGCGCCCTGAAGGCGTCCGGCGCAATCGGCCGCCAGCGGGCAGATCAGGCAGCGCGGGGCACGGCTGGTGCAGACGTGGCTGCCCAGATCCATCAGGGCCTGCGCAAAGTCGCCGCTGCGCGCCGCGGGCGTGATGCTGTCCGCCGCCGCGCGGATCGCACGCCGCGCGCCGGGCAGCGGTTCGTCGATCGCGAACAGGCGGGCCACCACCCGCTCGACATTGGCATCGACCACCACCGCGCGGCGCCCGAACGCGATCGCGGCGACCGCAGCGGCGGTATAGTCGCCCAGCCCCGGCAGTTTGCGCAGTTCCGCTTCGGTTGCAGGAAAGCCGCCCCGAGCCGCCACCGCGCGCGCGCATTTCACCAAGTTGCGGGCGCGCGAGTAATAGCCCAGCCCCGCCCATGCCGCCATGACGTCATCGTCCGATGCTGCGGCAAGCGCGGCGACATCGGGCCAGGTTTCGACGAATTTGGCGAAATAGGGCTTCACCGCCGCGACCGTGGTCTGCTGCAGCATCACTTCGGACAGCCACACGCGGTAAGGCCATGCGGGATCACCGGGCAGCGCGCGGCCCGGCGGATTGCGCCATGGCAGATCGCGGGCATTGCGGTCATACCACGCAAGCAGATTGTCGGAGATGCTGGCAGTCACGCAGCGCCTATGGCATGGCGGGCCAATCCATGAAAAGCGGTAAGTCCAACACCCCCCGACCCTATACCCGCCCGCGCGGCCAAGGCGCGAAGGCGATCGGCGATCTGATGCCCGAAATCGGACGCACCGCGTTCCGGCGCTTCGGTTTCGTCCAGTCGCAGGTGGTCACCCGCTGGCCCGAGATCGTCGGCCCGCGCCACGCGCGCGTGTGCAGCCCCGAAGCGATCCGTTTCCCCCCCGGCGAAAAGGCCGAAGGCATCCTGCAACTGGTGGTGGTGCCCGCGCACGCCCCGCTGATCGAGCAGGTCGCGCCCGAGATCATCGAACGCGTCAACCGCTTCTTCGGCTACCGCGCGGTCGCCCGCGTCAAGCTGCGGCAGGGGGCCGTCACCCCGCCCGACACCGACCGCCCGGCCAAGCCCCCGCCATCGCTAAAGCCGATCCCGCTGGAACTGGGCGACAGCTTGCGCGATATCGGCGATCCGGAACTGCGCACCGTGCTCGAATCGCTCGCGCGCAGCCTGTCCGACAACGAACCTGCACCATCACAGGACCACGACCCGTCATGATCAAGCCGCTTCTACTTGCCGCCACCGCGCTGATCCTCGCCGCCGCGCCCGCAACTGCGCAAACCCGCCCCGCGCCGGCACCGCAGGGCCTGTCGCAGCCGGGCAGCAGCTTTGCCGAGCAGGACAATCCCGGCAACTGGGGCGCAGCGACCGTGCGCACCGAACGCGGCCACACGATCGGCAATCCCGAGGCCGAGACAAAGCTGATCGAATTCATCAGCTACACCTGCCCGCACTGCGCCGATTTTGCCGCGCGCGGCGAAGCGCCGCTGGAAATCGTGCTGCTGCAACCGGGCAAGATGACGCTCGAAGTGCGCTCCTTCATCCGCAACGGGGTCGACGTGGCGGCAACGCTGCTTGCCCAGTGCGGCGATCCGTCGGGCTTCAAGGAACGGCACAAGGCGCTGATGCTCAATCAGGCGACCTGGCTTGCCAAGGCGCGCGGCGCGCCGGTCAGCCAACAGCAACTCTGGCAGCGCGGCGACAAGGCTGGCCGGATCAACGCCGCCAACGCGCTCGGGCTGACCGCGCTGCTTGCTGCGCGCGGGCAATCGGTTGCCGAACTCGACGCTTGCCTTGCCGATGATGCTGCCGCCGCACGGCTGCGCGCCAACACCGATGCCGACGCCGCCGATTTCGGCGTCACCGGCACGCCGAGCTTCGCGCTCGACGACAAGCTGCTCGATGGCGTCCACGGGTGGGAGGCGCTCTACCCCGTGCTGTCCGCCCGCTTTGCCGCCGGGCCTACCGCGCCCGTGCAAGGCTCGCGCTGAGAACGCCAATCGCGGCGAAAAACAGCGCCGTGCATGCTTGCCCAATCTCATCTGCGGGCCGATACCCGGCCTGTCACCACTCCCGAGGATTGCTTTCGATGAAACTGACCCGCCTGTTTTCGCTTCCGCTGCTCGCCGCCGCCCCGCTGATGCTGGCCGCTTGCGGCGATGATGTCGCTGCCGATGGCGCGCAGCCCGCCGGCGAGGCGCTGCCCGCGGTCGCCGCGCCTGCGGGCACCAAATGGGCCGACACCGTCACCGTCACGCCCGAAGGCGGTTACATGATCGGCAACCCCGATGCGCCGCTGAAGCTGGTCGAATATGCCTCGCACACCTGCTCGCACTGCGCCGAATTCTCGCAGACCGGCAAGCAGCCGCTGAAGGACAAGTATGTCGCCAGCGGCGTGGTCAGCTTCGAACAGCGTCAGACCTTCCTCAACCCCTATGACGTGGTGATCGCCGGGCTTGCCACCTGCGGCGCGAAGGAACAGATGCAGCCGCTCTCGGACCAGGTGTGGCAAAACCTGCCCGCGGTCTTCCAGGGGCTTCAGGGCAATCCGCAGGCGGTCGAGGCGGCAGGCGCGCTGCCCATCGGCCAGCGCTTTGCCGCGATTGCCGAGGCGACCGGCTTGATCGAATTCTTCGCCGCGCGCGGCATCTCCGCCGATCAGGCGCGCACCTGCCTTGCCGATGCGCCGCGGATCGAGGCGCTGGTCAAGCAGGTCGAAGCCAACAACACCAAGGACAAGGTCACCGGCACCCCGACCTTCTTCCTCAACGGCAACCGCGTCGAAGGCACGACCTGGGCCTTGATCGAACCCCAGTTGCAGCGCGCCGGCGCACGCTGATCGATCCTAAAGCGGGCGCGGGAGCAGCCTGATGCAGATCCACCGGCTCAAGCTCAGCGGCTTCAAAAGCTTCGTTGAGCCGGCGGAACTGCGGATCGCGCCGGGGCTGACCGGCGTGGTCGGCCCCAACGGCTGCGGCAAATCCAACCTCCTCGAAGCGATCCGCTGGGTGATGGGGGAAACCTCGGCCAAGTCGATGCGGTCTGGCGGGATGGAGGACGTGATCTTCGCGGGCACCTCCACCCGTCCCCAGCGCGATTTTGCCGAAGTCGTGCTCCACGCCGAAGACGATCAGGGCGACGAGCTGATCGTCACCCGCCGGATCGAACGCGGCGCGGGCAGCGCCTACCGCGTCAACGGCCGCGATGTGCGCGCCAAGGATGTGGCGCTGACCTTTGCCGATGCCGCCACCGGCGCGCACAGCCCTGCGCTGGTCAGCCAGGGAAAGATCGCACAGGTGATCGCCGCCCGCCCCGCCGAACGGCGCGCGATGCTGGAGGAAGCCGCGGGGATCGCAGGGCTGCACGTCCGCCGCAAGGATGCCGAAGGCAAGCTGCGCGGGGCCGAGGCCAATCTTGCCCGGCTCGACGATCTGATGGCGGGCCTCGACACGCAGATCGCTTCGCTGAAACGGCAGGCCAAGCAGGCCGAACGCTACACCGAGCTCACCACCCGCATTCAGGCCGCCGAAGCGCGGCTCTTGTTCGCGCGCTGGCGCGAAGCGGCCGAGGCTGCCAAGGCCGCGCGCGCCGCTGCGCAGGATGCCGAAACCAAGGTCGCGCAGGCGCAAGCCCTCGTCGACATCGCGCAAAAGCAGCAGGCCAGCGCCGCGCAGGATCTGGCGAGCGCGCGCGATACGCTGGCCGATTGCCGCGATAATGCCAGCGCGCACGCCTATCGGATCGCCGCGCTCACCGAAAAGCTCGACGCTGCCAACAGCCGCCTTGCCGATCTTACCCGCCAGCAGCGCCGGCTGGAGGATGACCGCACGGATGCCGACCGGCTGACCAATGCCGCGGTCGAGGCACTGGCGCGGCTGACCGGTGAACTCGCCGCCAGCCGGACTGCGCTTGCCGCCGCGGAAACCGAGCGGCCACGGCTGGCCGAGCGCGCCGAAGACAAGGACCGCGCGCACCGCGCCGCGGAACTCGCGCTCGCCCGGGCGACCGCCGATCAGGCCGGGGTCGAAGCCGAATGGCGCGTTGCCGAAGCCGCGGTCGATCAGGCGCGCGCGCGGCTTGTCCGGATCGAGAGCGAGGCTGCGCGGATCGCGCGCGCCCGCGCCGAGCTTGCAGCAAGCGGCGATCCCGATGCCGAAGTTGCCGCCGCCCGCGCCGCGGCCGATGATGCGGCGCAGGCAATCGCGGGGATGCGCGACGCGCTTGTGCAGGCGCAGGCGCGCAAGAGCGCGCTTCAGGCGCGGCGCGACGATGCGGCAAGCAACCTTGCCGCCGCGCGCGCCGAACTCGCCGGGGTCGAACGCGAACACACCGCGCTTGGCCGCGACCGCGATGCCCGCGCCAAGCGCGAGGCGGGGCGCGCAGGCCAGGCGACCGCGATCGGCGAAGTGCGCGTGGCCGCAGGCTATGAACGCGCGCTCGCCGCGGTGCTGGGGCGCGATGCCAAGGCGCCGCTGGGCGCGCCTGCCGGAACCCCCGATGGCCGGTTCTGGACGGGAAGCGCGCCCGCGCCAACGCCGGTTGCCGACAGTCTGCTTTCGCGCCTGTCGCAATGCCCCGCTGAACTCGCCGCGCGGCTTGCGCTGGTGCATTGCATCGAGGCCGACGATGGCCGCGTGCTGGCGCCGGGCGAATGGCTGGTCACACTCGCCGGGCACCTGCGCCGGTGGGACGGTTTCGTCGCGCGCGGCGAAGGCGCGGCCGAAGCGGCGCAGCTCGAAGCGGCGAACCGGTTTGCCGAACTTGAAGCCGCGCTGCCCCCTTTGCGCGCCGCAGCCGATGCCGCCGCCGCCGAGGATAGCGCGGTGCGCGAGGAACTGGCCGCGTTGCAAACCGATCTGGTCGCGCGCGAACGCAGCCTTGCCGCCAGCATCGAGGCCGAACGCCACGCGCTGCGCCGGCTCGATCAGGCCGAAGCGCAACGCGAACGCCGCGCCGCGCGGCTCGCCGAACTCGCCGCCAGCCAATCCGATGTGGGCACCCAGATCGCCGCCGCGCAAGAAGAAGTCGCGATTGCCGAGGCTGCCCGCGCGCGTCTGCCCGCGCGCGATGCGGGGCGTCAGGCATTGGAAGCCGCTCAGGCGCGCAACGCCGCGGCGCGCGCCGACGTGCAAGCCGCGCTCGCCGCGCTCGCCGCGCAGGATCAATCGCTGGCCGCCTTGCGCGAACGGCTGGCGGGGCAGCAGGCCGATCACGCCGGCTGGCAGGCGCGCTCCTCCGATGCCGAGCGGCGCATGGCGGAAACCACCCGGCGGCTCGCCGAAATCGCCGAGGAGCTGGCCGTCCACGCCGCCCGCCCCGCCGCTCTTTCGCAAGAGATTGCCGCTGGCGAGGAAACCCGCGCGCACCTCGCAGCCGAGCTTGCCGCCGCCGAGGCCGCGATGCGCACGGCCGAAACCCGCAGCCGCGAGGCCGATGCCGCCTTGTCGCAGGCGACCGAAGTGCTCGCCCAAACGCGCGAGGCCCGTGCCAGCCTCGCCGCGCGCGCCGAGAACGAAGAATTGCGCCGGGCGGAAATGGGCCGCATCTCGGGCGAGCGTTTCCAGTGCCCGCCGCCGCTGCTGCCGGACCGCTTCGGCTTTTCCGAGACCGAGCTTGCCCCCGCCGCCGACGAGTCCGCGGAGCTTGAAAAGCTCACCGCCGCGCGCGAGCGGATCGGGCCGGTCAATCTGGTTGCCGCAGACGAACTCGCGCGGATCGAGGGCGAGCATGGCACCAGCGCGCAGGAACAGGCCGAACTGGTCGAAGCGATCGCGCGGCTGCGCGGATCGATCGGCAACCTCAACCGCGAAGGCCGCGAGCGGCTGCGCGCCGCCTTCGAAGCGGTCGACGGGCATTTCCGCGTGCTGTTCACGCGCCTGTTCGAGGGGGGCCAAGCGCATCTGGCATTGGTCGATTCGGACGATCCGCTCGAGGCCGGGCTGGAGATTTACGCCCAGCCGCCGGGCAAGCGGCTGCAATCGCTTTCTCTGCTGTCGGGCGGCGAACAGGCGCTGACCGCGACCGCGCTGATCTTCGCGCTGTTCCTGACCAACCCTGCCCCGATCTGCGTGCTCGACGAAGTCGATGCACCGCTGGACGACGCGAATGTCGAACGCTTCTGCGACCTGCTCGAACAGATGGTCGAGACCACCAGCACCCGCTATCTGATCGTCACCCACAATGCGGTGACGATGAGCCGGATGCACCGATTGTTCGGGGTGACGATGGCGGAAAAAGGCGTCTCGCGCCTCGTCAGCGTCGATCTGGGCGAAGCCGCGCTGCTCGCCGCCGAATAGCCGCGATCAGGCGTCGAGCGCAGCGGCCAGCTTGGCGCGAACCGATTTGAGACCGGCGATGATTTCGGAAAGCTCGGGCGTTTCTGTCACCATCAGCCGCACGCCGGGCGCGGGCGCTTCGTCGGCGTCGACGCGCCGTTCGCCCGCGCGGCGATCATCCTTGCGGCGGTCGAGCGGCGACTTGGCCGCGGCGCGCAGCACCGCTTCGGCCCCCTTGAGCGTATAGCCCTCGCGGTTGACCAGCCGGTCGATCGTCTTGACCAGTTCGACATCCGCAGGGCGATAGTAGCGCCGCCCGCCGCTGCGCTTCAGCGGTCGGAGCAGCGGGAACTGTGCTTCCCAGTAACGCAGCACGTGAGGCCGGATCCCCAGCGCCTCGCTGACTTCGCCGATCGTGCGCAGCGCGCCGTCGTCCTTGCGGTCATCGAAACCGGTCATGAGGCCTCACCTTGCTTTGTCATCCCTTGGCAATGCGTTCCTTGAGCAGCTGGCTCGCGCGGAAGGTCATCACCCGGCGCGGGGTGATCGGCACTTCGATCCCGGTCTTGGGATTGCGGCCGATCCGCTCGTTCTTGTCGCGCAGAACGAAGCTGCCAAAGCCCGAAATCTTGACGTTTTCACCCTTGGCCAGAGCATCGCTCATCTTGCCGAGGATCGCTTCGACCATATCGAGCGATTCTGCACGGCTGAAACCCATCTTGCGGTTGATGGTTTCCGCCAGATCGGCGCGGGTCAAAGTTCCAACCGAACGCATCATGCGAATTCTCCTTCGCGGCGCGACCCGAAAGAAGTTCGGCTTCTTACGATTTTTTTGCGCGATTGCAAAGCGATGCTGCCCATTTTGTGCAACTTGGGTGACGGTGCCGGCAAGAGGGGTAAGCCTTTCGCGCCGCGTCTCACATGCGGATCAGGCTGGCACCCCAGGTAAAGCCGCCGCCCATCGCCTCAAGCATCACCAGATCGCCCGTCTTGATCCGCCCGTCCTTGCGCGCGACATCGAGCGCCAGCGGCACCGATGCAGCCGAGGTGTTGGCGTGGCGATCGACCGTGACGATCACCTTTTCGGGCGCAATGCCGAGCTTGCGCGCGGTCGCATCGAGGATGCGCGCATTGGCCTGATGCGGCACGACCCAATCGAGATCGGCGGCATTATGGCCCGTATCTTCAAGCACTTCCTTCAAGACGTTCGACAGGTTCACCACCGCGTGGCGAAACACTTCCTGCCCGCGCATCCGCAAGTGGCCCACCGTCTGCGTGGTCGAAGGGCCGCCATCGACATAAAGCAGATCGTGCTGCGTGCCATCAGCATGGAGCCGCGTGCCGAGGATGCCTGCGGCAGCATCGCCGTCGCCCGCTTCGAGCACGACAGCGCCCGCCCCGTCGCCGAACAGCACGCAGGTAGTGCGGTCTTCCCAGTCGAGGATGCGACTGAAAGTTTCCGCGCCGATCACCAGCGCGCGCCGCGCCATGCCGGTGCGCAGCAGCGAATCGGCGGTGGCCAGCGCATAGAGAAAGCCCGAACACACCGCCGCGACATCAAAGGCGACCCCGCCATTGCAGCCGAGCGCGGCCTGCACCTTGGTGGCGGTGGCGGGGAAGGTGTTGTCGGGCGTTGCGGTGGCCAGCACGATCAATCCGATGCTGGCGGCATCGATCCCCGCATCATCGAGCGCGGCACGCGCCGCGGCAATCGCCAGCGTCGCGGTGGTCTCGTCAGCCTGCGCGATGTGCCGCTGGCGGATGCCCGTGCGCGCGACGATCCATTCGTCCGAGGTGTCGACCCGCTCTGCAAGTTCGGCGTTGGTGACCACCTGGCGGGGCAAGGCCGCGCCGGTGCCGATGATGCGTGAGCCGGTGGCTACGGCCGTCGTCACGCAGGCGCCTCGTCACCCTTGGGTGCAATGCTGCGACCTTTCTTGCCCAGCGTTTCCTCGCCCAGCAGCGCCAGATCTTCGGCAATCCGCTGCGTCAGCTTGTTCTCGAGCAACCGCGCGGTCACCGCGACCGCATGGGCGACGCCCTTGGCATTCGCGCTCCCGTGGCTTTTCACCACCACACCGTTGAGGCCGAGGAAGACCGCACCGTTGTGGTTGTTGGGATCGAGATGGTGCTTGAGCAGTTCGGTCGCCGGGCGCGAAACCAGAAAGCCGATCTTGGAGCGCAGCGACGAAGTGAAGGCCTGCCGCAGCAGATCGGTGACGAAGCGGGCCGAGCCTTCGATCGCCTTCAACGCGATATTGCCCGAAAAGCCATCGGTGACGACCACATGGGTTTCGCCGCGGTTGATCTTGTCGCTTTCGACAAAGCCATCGAACTGCAGCGCGACATTGCCGCCAGCCGACGCGGCGGTCAGCATCGCGGCGGCATCGCGCAATTCTTCGGTGCCCTTGATTTCTTCGGTGCCGATGTTGAGCAGGCGCACCACCGGCTTGTCGAAGCCGTTGACGATCCGCGAATAGGCCGCGCCCATCACCGCATACTGGACGAGGTTGCGCGCGTCCGCCTCGGTGTTGGCACCAAGGTCGAGCATCACCACGTCATGCGCCTTCAGCGTCGGCATGATCGCGGCCAATGCCGGACGGTCGATCCCGGGCATGGTGCGCAGCGCAAGCTTGCTCATCGCCATCAGCGCGCCGGTGTTGCCTGCGCTGACGGCCGCACCGGCATCGCCGGTCTTCACCGCGTTGACGGCAAGCCCCATCGACGTGGTCTTGGCACGGCGGATCGCCTTGCTGGGCAGCTCTTCGCCGCCCACCACATCGTCGCAATGCAGGATTTCGGAGGCTGCGCGCAGGTTGGGATGATTGTCCAGCGCCGCTTCGATGCGGGCAGAATCGCCCACCAGCAGGAACTTGAAACTGTCGTGGTCGCGCCGCGCCAGCGCCGCGCCCTCGATCATCACGCGCACGCCTTCATCGCCGCCCATCGCATCGACCGCGATCCGGGGCAGACTCATGAAGTGCGACTCCGGTCTAGGATACAGGCCATCGGCTATCAGCCGACGGCAACAACCTGACGCCCGTTGTAGTGGCCGCAGTGGCCGCAGATGTTGTGCGGGCGCTTCAGTTCGCCGCAGTTCGAGCATTCATGGAAGGCTTCAACCTTCAGCGCGTCGTGCGAACGACGCATGCCACGACGGGACGGCGATACTTTTCTCTTGGGGACAGCCATGGCGGCACCATTTCCTCAAATAATATTGCGTTTGCGCCACCACCCCGTGAGACAGGTGCGCCAGTGATTCTCGAAGGCCGCCCTTACGGCAAGGATTGGCACCGCACAAGCACAAGGCCCTGCGGACATTCCTTACCACCAGCGGCGGGAAGCGGCGCGCTATAGCGATAAATTCACGCGTTGCAACCCGCCTCGCCCCCGCCTAGCGCACGGATCGCATTTGACGAGGGGATTTCCTGTGATGACCGTGCTTCCTGTAACGCTTGCCGCGGCAGCGGCCGCCGCCGTGCTCAACATCTGGCTGGGCATCCGCATCGGCGCATTGCGCACCGCGCTCCAGATCAGCGTGGGCGATGGCGGGAGCGAGGCGTTGCAGCGCCGGATGCGCGCGCAGCTCAATTATGTCGAGAACACCGGTTTCGTGCTGGTGCTGATCGCGGCGATCGAACTGGCCGGGCGTGGCAGCTGGTGGCTTTCATTTGTCGCGATGGCCTACTTCCTTGGCCGCGTGGCGCACGGCTTCGGGATGGACGGCGGCAAGGCCAAGCTCGGCCGGATGATCGGCACGTTGCTGACGATGCTGATCCAGCTCGGGCTTGCAGCGGCGGCCATCCTGATCGTGATGGGGGTGATGTAAAGAACGCAGCCATCCTCGGGCGACGGCCCGCCACCGGACGATCTCGCGGAGGCGGGGCCGCGATCAGGACAAGGCGTAATCGCTTACAAAGGCGTTGGTCTTGCGCTCGCGGCCGAAGGTGCTGGTGGGGCCGTGGCCGGGGATGAACATCACGTCATCGCCAAGCGGCCAGAGCCGCTGCGTGATCGCGTCGATCAGGTCCTGATGGTTGCCGCGCGGGAAATCCGTGCGGCCGATCGAGCCCTGGAACAATACGTCGCCCACGATCGCAAACCGGCTCGCCTCGTGGAAGAACACCACGTGGCCGGGCGTGTGGCCGGGGCAGTGGATCACGTCGAGCGTCAGGTCGCCCACGCTCACCGTGTCGCCGTGCTTGAGCCAGCGGGTTGGCGTGAAGCTTTTGGCGGTCATGCCGTAACGCGCACCGTCGCTGTCGAGCTGCTCGATCCAGAACAGGTCGTCCTCGTGGGGGCCTTGGATGGGCAGGCCCAGCTCCTCGGCCAGCATCCCGGCCTGCCCGCAATGATCGAGATGCCCGTGAGTGATGAGCAGCTTTTCGAGCGTGACGCCCGCCTTGGCGACGGCTGCCTTGAGCTTGTCCAGATCCCCGCCCGGATCGACCAGCGCGCCTTTCATGGTCCTGGTACACCAGATCAGCGAGCAGTTCTGCTGGAGCGGTGTCACCGGAATGATCGCGGCGCGCATGGGGAGCTGGGGTGCTGGGGTATCTGTCATGGCTGCGAGATTTAGACCCGCCCCCCCTTCCACACAACCCGCCCGATGATCGCGACTTCATCTGCCGCGACCTCGACCGGCGGGTAGGCGAGGTTCTGCGAGAGCAGCGCGATCCGGCCCGGCCCGGCGCTGGCGACGCGCTTCACCATCAGCGTATCGCCAAGGCGCACAACGTGAATGCCGTCGCGAAAGGCGCGCGGGGATCGGTCGACAAGAATTTCGTCGCCATCGTTGAGCAAGGGTTCCATCGAATCGCCTTCGACCCGGATCGCGGACAGATCGGCGCGCGCGAGCCCCTGTTCTTCGAGCCAGCGGCGGGAAAAGCGGAAGGTGTCGAATGCGCCCTCGCCGCCCGGTACTCGCCCCGCCCCCGCTGCCGCGCCAAGATCGAGCCGCGGCACTTCGACCCAGCCCAGCCCTTCTGGCCGCGAAACCGGCGGCACGTCATAGGAATTATCCTTAACGTCGCGTAACGTATCTTCACCCACGCCAAGGAAGCGCGCGAGCGTGGCGCGGTCCTGTTCCTCCAGTTTCCGGGGGCTCCCCTTGCGGATGAATTGCTGAAGATAGGAGGGGTTGCGCCCGAGCAATTCGGACAATGCGGCGAGCGATACCCCGCGTGCCTGCGCCAGTTCGAGCAACCGCGCACGCGGCCCTGTCAGCGAGGCGCCGGCAGATTGTTGGGTTTCCTTCATGCCCGCTTCCTACACGAAGGATTTTTCCTAGACAAGCGAGAAAAAACATGGAACATTTCAGGAACATCGGGCGAGTCGCACGATGCCGCCAATCCAGATCAGCACTTTCAGGGACGCAAAACCATGCTGCTACGGTCGATCGAAACTTTCCTTGATGTCTTCGCCATGCCGCCCACCAAGTTCGGCCGTCTTGCCGCGCATGATCCACGCTTCGTGCTCGATCTGCGAATGGGGCGCACACCCCGGCGCGAAACCGAACTGCGCACCCGCGCCTGGATGCAGGGCTATTGCGATGCGACACGCGCGGACATGCGCTGCGCCGCTCCTTCGGAGATGGCATGATGCTGACCCAAAGCCTGCGCGACCCCTATCGCCACCTCACCGCCCCGTTCGACCAGATCGAGGTGAAATCCGTTCCGTTGCTGGGCGTCAGCCGGTTCCAGCGCCCGCGCCGCACGCTCGCCGACCGGGTGCGCGCCGCGCTGATGGCGATCACCGCCGGTCACGGCACGCTGTTGTCTCACGAAGAAAAGGCTTGGGCCTCGATCACTTTTTCGGGCACCCGGCACGAGGTGGTGCTCGAATTCTGCGGTCCCGATGCGGTGGCGGCGGGCGAAGAGTTGATCGAGCGCCTGCCCGATCACGAATTCACCCTGCCGGCCCAGCTGGTCGCCGATGCGACGATCGCCAAGGTGGACCACCGCTTCGGCGCGATGGAGCGGCTGGAGGTCACCGCGGTGCTACTGCTGCTCGAGGAAGGCTGATCGCCGCCAAGTGATGCATAGGCTGCGCGCGCCGGGTTCAGTATCCGAGCTTCGGATCGAACACAGGCGCCACGGCCTCGCCCTTCAGATAGGCGTCGAGATTGGCCAGGAACCGCTCCCCCGACCGGACGAACATCTTGTCCTGTGCGCGGCCCGACAGGTGCATCGAAATATGGGCATTGTCGAGCGTCCACAGCGGATGGTCGGCGGGCAGCGGTTCGGGCGTGGTGACATCGAGGAAGGCACCCCCGATCGCCCTGCCTTCCAGCGCGGCGATCAGCGCGGGCTGATCGATCACGCTGCCGCGCGCGATGTTGACGATCACCGCATCGCTTTTCATTGCCGCAAGCTCGTCAGCGCCGATCATGCCTTCGGTTTCGGGCGTGGCGGGGACGGCAAGGATGATCCAGTCGAATTCGCCAAGCCGCGCGCGCCATTCATCGGGGCCGAGCGTGTTCTCGCCTGCGCTGCGGCGCACCACGCTGACCTCGATGTCGAACGCCTTCAAGCGGGGCTCGATGAGCCTGCCGATTGCGCCATAACCCAGCAAAAGCGCCTTCGAGCCCGCCAGTTCGCGCTTGCCCGGGCTGTCGAACAGCCATTCGTGGCGGTCCTGCGCGCGGACGACCTCGCGGTAACCCTTGGCGATGTTGAGCATTCCCATCACCACATATTCGGCGATGGTGATGGCGTTGATTCCGGCACCGTTGGTGAGGGTGATCCCGCGCTCGATCAGCACGTCCATCGGCAGGAAATCGAGCCCGGCATAGATCGAGTTGAGCCATTTCAGCTTCTTCGCCGCGCGCAGCGTTGCGGCCATCGCGGCTTGGTCGTTCATGTCGAACCAGCCGATCTCGGCATCGGCCACGGCCTCTTGCGCTTCCTCGGCGGACATGAACCAGCGCACGTCGAGCCCTGCGGGCAGGCGGTGTTCGAGCATCGGGCGGATCAGGCCGGAAATGGCGAGAATGGTCAAACTGGCTGTCCCTTTATCGTCTTCCCGAACATGATCCGGGGTGTGCCAAGTCCGTTGCAGTTGAAGGCAGGGGTGCCCCGGGTCAAGCTCGGGAGGACGTGACTATTCTCCCAGCCGCCATTCCCAGCCGAGCGGATCGCCGTCCATCACCTCGACACCCGCGGCGACGAGCTCATCGCGGATCGCATCCGAGGCGGCAAAGTCCTTCGCCGCGCGCGCTTCCCTGCGGCGGGCGAGAGCGGCTTCGATTTCGGCTTCGGTGATCGAAGCGGATCTGGGGCGGATGCGCAGGTCGGCGCGGGTGAGGCCGAACAGGCCAAGGCCGAGAACGCAATCCATGTCTTCGATCACCGCGCGTTTGATGCCTGCATCGACCTTCTTCACCGCCAGCGCCTCGTCGAGCGCGGTGAGCGCGACCGCAGTGTTGAGATCATCGGCCATCGCGGCATCGAATTTGGCCAGCACGGGCGCGAATTTGGCATGCTCGGCTTCGGGCTGCGGGGTGACATCGGCGAGCGGCGCGACCGCCATCACCATCCGCTTCAATCGCGTTAACGCCGCGCCCAGCCCCTCCCAGCTGAACTCCAGCTCGCTGCGGTAATGCGCCTGCAGGCACATCATCCGGTAGGCGAGCGGGTGATAGCCCCGGTCGATCAGCAATTGCAGCCGCAGGAACTCGCCCGAGGACTTCGACATCTTCCCCGAACGCTCGACGAGGAAGTTGTTGTGCATCCAGATCCGCGCACCCGAATTTCTCGGATCGTCGAGCCCATTGGTGCAGCAGTGCGCCTGGTTCTGCGCGATCTCGTTGGGGTGGTGGATTTCGCGGTGGTCGATCCCGCCGGTGTGGATGTCGAAGGGAAAGCCCAGCACCTCGCCGCTCATCACCGAGCATTCGAGGTGCCAGCCCGGCGCGCCCCGGCCCCACGGGCTGTCCCATTCCATCTGGCGGCTCTCGCCCGGCGGGGTCTTGCGCCAGATCGCGAAGTCCGCCGCATTACGCTTGCCCTCGACCGCCTCGATCCGCCCTTCCCCGTCATCGGTGACGGCGCGCGCCAGCCGCCCGTAATCGGCCACGGTCGAGACATCGAAATAGAGCCCGCTTTCAAGCTCGTAGCAGTGCTTCTCCGCGATCCCCTTCGCAAATTCGATCATCTGCGGCACGTAATCGGTCGCAACCGTCCACTGCGCCGGCTGGCGGATGTTCAGTGCGCGCACGTCGGCCCAATAGGCCTGCTTGTAATGCTCGGCGATGTCCCAGATCGACTGCTTCTGCGCCGCCGCCATCCGCTCCATCTTGTCCTCGCCCGCGTCGGCATCGTCGGTCAGATGGCCGACATCGGTGATGTTGATGACGTGGGTGAGCTTCAGCCCCTTCCAGCTCAGCGTGCGCCCCAGCACATCGGCGAATACATAGGCACGCATGTTGCCGATGTGGGGATAGTTGTAGACCGTCGGCCCGCAGGAATAGACCCGCGCCTCGCCGGGGTGGACGGGCACGAACGCTTCCAGCGAACGGGTAAGCGAGTTGAACAGCTTGAGGGGTGCATCGGTCATGGCGCGGGTCTTTGCCCCAATCGCTTACCGATGCGCAAGGCGGCTCATTCGAAGCCGATAAACTTGACGTGCTCCTCAAGCGGCACGCGCTGGCGCTCGAAATTGTTCACCGGCGCATCCGCATCGCGGTAGCCGATCGCCATGCCGCAGAAGAACATGTAACGATCGTGGTCGAGCCCGAGGAACTCACGGATCGTGCCCGCATAAAGCGCCATGTATTCCTGCCAGCAGGAATCGAGCCCCTCCTCGCGCAGCAGCAGCGCCACGGTCTGCAGCCACATACCGACATCGGACCATTGCGGCTCCTTCATCAGCCGCGGGAAATAGACGAACATCACCGCGGGCGCGTCGAAGCTGACCGCGTTCTTCATCATCGCCGCCATCCGGCCTGCGCCGTCATCGCGAGCGATCCCCATCGCGCCGAACATGCCCGCCGATACCCCGTCGAGGCGCTTCTTGTAGGCTTCCTCCTGACCGGGCGCCGCCCAGTCATACTCCGCCGCCTGCGGGCCGTTGGCGACGATCTTCGCCTGCAAGTCCTTCAATGGCTGGCCCGTCACGATGCTGGCCTCCCACGGCTGGTAGTTGCACCCCGAGGCTGCCCAGCGCGCGGTGTCCATCACGCGGGTGATGGTGGCAAGGTCCACCGGCTTGTCGAGAAATGCGCGGATCGAGCGGCGGGTGGTGACAGCTTCGGTGACGTTCATGATCTCGGGCCTTTGCTGGCGGTGATGCGGCGTTCGTCTTGCCGCCCGAAGCAGCAGGGCCGCAAGCGACAAAATCGCCAGCGGCCCTGCATCTTTTTTCGGTTCTTCGCAAAAAGCGAGAGAATCAGGGGTAATTGGTCGCCTTGACTTCGGCTGACATGTCGTCGGCATCGACCAGCTTGGGGTTCTTGTGCTTGGCCCGGAATTCGCTCTCGGTGCTGGGCCCGATATCGGCGCGGCCCGACATGAAGCCGGTCTTGATCTTGCAGCGGACGTATTGCGTTTCGCCTTCCTCGATCTCGAGCGTCAGCGCGTCCTTGGTTTCGAGCGACTTCACCGTGAAGCTGCGCGGGCCGGGATCGGAAACGAGCACGAAATACTTGCCCGCACCGAGCGAGGAAAGCTTATCTTCCTTGCCCACGTCGAACACCGCGCAGCCCAGTGCCGCGCCGCTGATCCCGCCGGTGCGGTAGAACACGACCTGGCCCTTGCCCGGCGGGGGTGCGGGGATGGTTGCAGTGGCTTCGGCCTCCTGTGCCAGCGCGGCGGGCACGCCAGCGGTCATGGCGATCGGCGCGGTCCCGGCAAATATGGCGGCGGCAAGCAGTTTCTTCATGGATTTCCTCCCTCGGTTTGAACTGGTTCGGCAGCGGTGGCCGGCGACACCGGCGCAGCGGCGCTTGCGAAAAATTCGTCGTTGCGTGTCTTCGCGTTGGCGATCGTGCCCGGCATCACATTGGTGTTGCCCCCACCGATGAAGAACCCGATCGGCCCCGCGATCGCGGTGGTGACATTGGACACCCCGGTGTTGTCCTGGCCCTTGCCCAGCGAGCTTTCGCCAGCCTCCATGAAGCGGAAGCTGCGCAATTCGATCCGGCGGCCATTGAAATCGAGATAGCGCGCGGCGAGCACCAACTCGCCCGCGGCGCCTGCCAGACCCGCCTTCTTGGCGTGCACGACCTCGCCCTGTCCGGTGATTCCCGCAGGCAGCACTTCGACACCGTCGACGAGGACGGCATCGACCAACCGGATAGGAAAGGTTTCCCCCGCCCGGCTGATCTTGGAGCCGAGCTCCTTGTCGATCGCGATGATAAGCGGCGTGGTTTTGGGGAGGAGCACACCAGCGGGCGCCGGCGGCGAGGCCTCCGCAACAGCCTGTTGTGCGGCAGGCGCGTCGGCCACGATCACCGGCTCGGCCGGAACGACGACAGGCTGCAAAAGCAGCATCAGCAACGATGAAAACAAAGGTCCCGGCCCCCTACCCCTCTTGTCGCCGAGACATCCTAAAAGCGGAGCGTGCGGTCAATCGGTTTTCACGCGGGGCAGGATGAAACGAACACGGTGTGGCCCATCGACCTCACCGCTTCTTCACACCCTTCTCATCCTCGAACAGTTCGGCAAGCTGCTCCATGATCGTGCCGCCGAGCTGTTCCACATCCATGATTGTCACCGCGCGGCGGTAATACCGGGTCACATCGTGGCCGATGCCGATCGCGACCAGCTGCACGGGCGAGACCTTTTCGATCCATTCGATCACGCCGCGCAGGTGCGCCTCCAGATACCCTGCCGAGTTCACCGACAGGGTCGAATCGTCCACCGGCGCGCCGTCGGAGATCACCATCAGGATGCGGCGTTCTTCTGGGCGATAGAGCAGGCGGGAATGCGCCCAGATCAGCGCCTCGCCGTCGATGTTCTCTTTCAGCAGGCCTTCGCGCATCATCAGCCCGAGATTGCGGCGCGCGCGGCGCCAAGGCTCGTCGGCCTGCTTGTATATGATGTGCCTGAGATCGTTCAGACGGCCGGGGTTCTGCGGCTTGCCATCGGCGAGCCACGCCTCGCGCGACTGGCCGCCCTTCCACGCGCGGGTAGTGAAGCCCAAAATCTCGGTCTTGACCCCGCACCGTTCGAGCGTCCGCGCCAGAATGTCCGCGCTGATCGCAGCGATGGAGATGGGCCGCCCGCGCATCGAACCCGAATTGTCGATCAGGAGCGTGACGATCGTGTCCTTGAACTCGACATCGCGTTCGACCTTGTAAGACAGCGCCGTGCCCGGCGAGATCACCACGCGGGCGAGGCGCGCGGCATCGAGCACGCCCTCCTCCATATCGAAATCCCAGCTGCGGTTCTGCTGCGCCATCAACCGGCGCTGCAACCGGTTGGCAAGCCGCGTCACCACGCCCTGAAGGCCGGTCAGCTGGCTGTCGAGATAGGCGCGCAGGCGGTCGAGCTCCTCGGCATCGCACAGGTCGGGGGCGGAGACTTCCTCGTCGAATTTGCTGGTGAAATATTTGTAGTCGGTGCTCGCGGGCACGTCGGCCTGCGGGCGGTTGGGACGCGAGGGGGCGTTGGGGGCGTCGCTGTCGTCGCCGGGCTCACCTTCGGACATGTCGCTGTCGGTCTGGGTGTCGGAAGACTGATCGCCCTCGCCCTCGCCTTCGGCCATTTCGCCAGCCATTTCGGCGGACTGCGGATCGCCTTCGCCCTGGCTTTCATCGTCACCCTGATCGTCGTCGCTGGGCGCGTCGTCGTCGTCCGCATCGTCGGTATCGGACTGATCGGGATTTTCGGTGGGGCGCGTCAGATCGAGTTCGCGCAGCATGTCGAGCGCGAGCCGCTGGAACGCTTCCTGATCGCCGATCATTTCGGACAAGGCCGCAAAATCGCCGCCGACCTTTTCCTCAAGGAAATCGCGCACCAGTTCGATCCCGCCCTGCGCCTTCGCCGGCACCGGCTCGCCGGTGAGCGCCTCGCGCACCAGCAGCGCCAGCGCGGTCTGGAGCGGCACTTCGGAGGAATTCTGCGCGCGCACGATCTTGTCGGATGCGGTGCGCATTTCGGTCGCCGCATCGAGATTGGCGCGGATGCCGCCGAACCGGTTGGCGCCCAGCGCTTCGTAACGCACCTGCTCGATCGCGTCGTAACAGGCGCGGGCGATCGGCTCGGGCGGCGCGGCGCGGGCGTGGAGCGCGGCGTCATGGTGGCGCAGTTTGAGCGCAAAGCTGTCGGCAAAGCCGCGCGCTTCGGTGACTTGCTCTGCCGGCAGATCGCGCCCGGGCAGCGGCACCCGGAAGCGGTTGCCCGCCGCGCCGGGCACATCGGCGCTCCACGCGACTTCGACTTCCGGGTCGCGCGCGATGGCGCGGCTGGCGCCGGTGAGCGCCTGTTTGAACAGATCGAGCGGGGACTGGTCAGCCATGGTCCATTTTCTCTAGCAACGAATTGGCCCGCCGGAAGCCCGAACTGCCCCCGCTCGCAAATCTCACAGTCGCAGGTTTTACAGGATCGACTGCCCGGTCTTGGCCCAATCGGCCATGAAGCCTTCGATGCCCTTGTCGGTCAGCACATGCTTGAACAGAGCGTGGATCACCGCAGGCGGCGCGGTCATCACGTCGGCGCCGATCTTGGCGGCCTGCAACACATGATTTGTATGACGGACGCTCGCGACAAGGATTTCGGTGGCGAAATTGTAGTTGTCGTAGATCAGGCGGATGTCTTCGATCAGGTCCATCCCGTCGAACCCGTTGTCATCATGCCGCCCGACGAAAGGCGAGATGAAGCTTGCACCCGCCTTGGCCGCGAGAAGCGCCTGATTGGCCGAGAAGCACAGCGTCACGTTGACCATCGTGCCTTCGCCCGACAGCGCCTTGCATGTCTTGAGGCCATCGACCGTCAGCGGCACCTTGATGCAGACATTGTCGGCAATCTTGCGCAGGACTTCGGCTTCTTTCATCATCGTCGCGTGATCAAGCGCGACGACCTCTGCGCTGACCGGGCCATCGACGATGCCGCAGATTTCGCGGGTCACTTCCTTGAAATCGCGGCCCGACTTGGCGATCAGCGAGGGGTTGGTGGTCACCCCGTCGAGAAGACCCGTGGCGGCAAGGTCGCGGATCGCTTCGATCTCGGCGGTGTCGACGAAGAATTTCACTTGTGTCTCCTTAAACTCGGTGTAGCGGCGCATCAGCGCGCTGGAAGGGGGCGCGGGGCATGGGTCATACCGTTCGCAATCTGGCGCTGCTTGCCGCCCTCGTCGCGGCTTGGCAACCGTCGAGTGCGCTTGCTGACAATGACGATACGCAATTGTGGCAGTTCGTGTTCCTGACAGGCGATCTCGACAAGGACACGCGCCTGACAGTGGATGCCTCGCAGCGCTGGCGCGAGGAAGCGCGCGGGGGCGAGCAGCAGACGCTGCGCCTGACGATAGAGCAGACGATCGCGCCCGGTGTGCGGATCGGCGGCGGAGGCGCGGTGTTCGATGCCGGGGGCCTTACCGAAATCCGCCCGCACCAGCAGATCGTGATTGGCCGCGGGCGGTTCGAATTGCGCACCCGGCTGGAGGAACGCTTTTTCGACGGCGCGGACCGGATGGAGCTGCGGCTGCGCCAGCGCATCCAGTATAACCAGCCGCTGCGCAATGGCTGGCGCGCGAGTATCGGGGCCGAGTGGCTCGGCCTGTTGCAGGATCGCAGTGCGGGCCGCGGCAGTTCGACCGAACAATGGCGTGCGCAGGCGGGCCTCGCCTACAAGGTCAGCGACCGGCTGGAGCTGGGCGCCAATTACTGGATGATCGCGCAGCCGCGCGGCGGCCAGCCCGCGCGATACACCCATGTGCCCCAGACGGTGATGACCTTCCGGTTCTAGAGCGCGCGCGCCGCGCCGAAGACGCTGATCAGAACCGGATCGCGCGTGCTGCGCGGATCGGCACGGATCGCGGCTTCCTCGCGCGCGATTTCGCCCCAGATCGCGTTGTCGACCTCGCGGCCCAGCCGGTTTGCGACGCCAGCGACATCCACCCCGGTCAACGCGCCCAGCGCCTGCCCGATCAGGGGATCGCGGCTGACGCGGATCGCATCGCCGAGTTCGGGCACCACCGCATCGAGCAGCGCGGTGCCCAGTTCCTGACGCAGATACCCGCTCGCCGCGGTCGGCCCGCCGCGCACCAGATCGACTGCGTTCTGGAAGCCGATCACGCGGATCGCATCGGTGACTACGGGCGCAGCGCGATAGGTCGCATCGATCGCGAAGGTGGCGAACCGCTCCTCCAGCTGATCCTTGACCAGCGCCGAGGTAAGGATGCGCGACAGGATATCGCCGCGCGTTCCCATAACCGTGCCAAGCCCGATGCGGGCGACCTGTTCGTCCCAGAACCCGCCGGGCGCGGTCAACCGCGCAAAGGCATTCTCGGATGCGAGCAGCAGCAGGCGGCGCACCGCTTCGGTCAGGCTGAACCCGCCGCCCATTGTGGTGCACGCAGGAAGCAACAGCAAAGTGGCGCCGCCCGCAGCGCCAGCTAGTAGGCGGCGGCGGGTCGGCATGGCGGAGGTCAGGGAATTTGCGGTCATTATTCGGGTCTCCAAGCTTGCCCTTGGCCTATGGCGATCTCCATATAGCGCTGCGATGAACCGATTGCGTCTGCTTGTTTTGAATGCCGCTCTGGGCCCGCTCGATTACCGGCTGCCTGACGGCGTCGATGCGCCTGCGGGCAGCGTGGTAATCGCGCCGCTGGGGCCGCGCAAGGTGATGGGGATCGTCTGGGACGAAGGCCGTCTGCCGGGCGATGCGATCGCGTTCGAACGGCTGCGCCCGATCCTCGAAGTGGTTCCCGTGCCGCCGCTGCCTGCACCCCTGCGCCGGTTGATCGAATGGACCGCCGATTATTACTGCGCACCACTTGCCAGCGTGGCGCGGATGGCTCTCGCCAGCGGCGGCGCGCTATGCGGGCCGGCGACGATGACCGAATACCGGCTGACGGGGAGCGAGGCGAAAGGCCGGCTCACCGCGCAGCGCAGGACCGCGCTGGAAATGCTCGCCGGCCAGCAGGGCACGATGCGCGAATTGGCGGCGCTTGCCGGCGTCTCGGAAGGCGTGCTGCGCGGGATGGCGGGTGCGGGGTTGCTGGGGCCGGTGCAGGTCAATATCGACCGCCCCTACGCCTGCGCCGATCCGGAATTCCACCAACCCGACCTGTCGGAGACGCAAGGTACGGTCGCCGCGACGTTGACCGATGCGGTGCGCGCGCGGGCCTTTGCGCCCTTTCTGCTCGACGGGGTGACCGGATCGGGCAAGACCGAGACCTATTTCGAACCCGTCGCAGAGGCCATCCGGCAGGGGCGGCAGGTGCTGGTGCTGCTCCCCGAAATCGCGCTGACCGAGAATTTCCTTGCGCGGTTCGCGGCGCGGTTCGGGGCCAAACCGGTGCTCTGGCATTCGTCGCTGAAATCGACCGAGCGCCGCCGTGCCTGGCGCGCGATTGCCGACGGCAGCGCCCAGGTGGTGGTCGGCGCGCGTTCGGCGCTGTTCCTTCCCTATGCCAATCTCGGGCTGATCGTGGTCGACGAGGCGCATGAGATCAGTTTCAAGCAGGATGACGGCGTGCGTTACAATGCGCGCGATGTCGCGGTGATGCGCGCGCGGTTCGAAGCCATCCCCGTGGTGCTCGCTAGCGCGACCCCGGCGCTCGAAAGCCTGCACATGGCGGCGCAGGGGATTTACACGAAGCTCGATCTGCCCGCGCGTTTCGGGGGGGCAACGCTGCCTTCCGTGCAGCTTGTCGATCTGACGCAGGAAAAGCCCGGCAGCCAGCGCTGGCTTGCAGGGCCACTGGTGGAAGCCTTGCGCGACCGGCTGGAGAAAGGCGAGCAATCGCTATTGTTCCTCAACCGCCGCGGCTATGCGCCGCTGACGCTGTGCCGCAACTGCGGGCACCGCTTCAAATGCCCCTCGTGCAGCGCATGGCTGGTCGAGCATCGACTGTCCGCGCGGCTCGCCTGCCACCACTGCGGGTTCGAGACGCGGGTGCCCGACGCCTGCCCCGAATGCGGCGAAAGCGATTGTCTGGTCGCCTGCGGCCCTGGCGTGGAACGGATCGCGGCAGAAGTGGCCGAGCTATTCCCAGAGGCGCGCACCGCGGTCGCCACATCCGACACGCTGTCGACCCCCCAGCGCGCAGGCGAATTCATCGCCATGGCGGAAGCGCGCGCGATCGATATCATCATCGGTACGCAGCTGGTCACCAAGGGGTTCCACTTCCCCGACCTCACCCTGGTGGGCGTGGTCGATGCCGATCTTGGCCTCGAAGGCGGGGATTTGCGCGCGGGCGAGCGGACCTATTCGCAGATCGCGCAGGTCGCGGGGCGCGCCGGGCGCGGCGCAAAGCCGGGCGAGGTGATGATCCAGACCCGCCACCCCGATGCCCCCGTCATCGCCGCGCTGGCGAACGGCGACCGCGACGCGTTCTATGCTGCCGAAACGCAGGGGCGCAAGGATGCGGGCGCGCCGCCCTTCGGACGCTGGGCGGCGATCATCCTGTCCTCGGAGGACGAAAAGGAAGCGCGCGCCGCCGCCGCGCGGCTGGGCGATGCCCGCCCGCGCCTGGCCGATGTCCAGATCCTCGGCCCCGCACCCGCGCCGCTGGCCTTGCTGCGCGGACGCTATCGTTATCGTTTCCTCATCAACGCGCGGCGCAGCGCCAATGTGCAGGCGGCCTTGCGCGACTGGATCGGCGCGGTGCAGTTTCCCCCCGGCGTGCGCGTGGGCGTGGATATCGACCCCTATTCCTTCGTCTGAACGAAACAAAAGCGCGCGGCGGACGTATGGCTCGCATGACCCGCCCCGTTCTTGTGCCGATCCTCGGCGACCAGTTGTCGCGCAGCCTCTCCAGCCTTGAGGATCTCTCCCCGGCAAGCACCGTCGTGCTGATGATGGAGGTGTGGGACGAGGCGACCTACGTGAAGCACCACAAGCAGAAGATCGTGCTCATTTTTTCGGCAATGCGCCATTTTGCCGATGAGCTGCGCGCCGAAGGCTGGCAGGTCGATTACATCGCCCTCGACGATCCCGAGAACACCGGCAGCTTCACCGGCGAGGTCGCTCGCGCGGTGGAGCGCCACGCGCCGTCCGAAATCCGCGTCACCGAAAGCGGCGAATGGCGCGTTCACGAAGCCATGCTCGAATGGGAGGGCCGCCTCCCCTGCCCCGTCCGGATCCTTCCCGACACGCGCTTCATCGCCACGCATGTCGAATTTCGCGCCTTTGCCGAAGATCGCAAGCATCTGACGATGGAGTATTTCTACCGCGACATGCGCCGGAAGACGGGGGTGCTGATGGACGGGGACAAGCCGCTGACCGGCATCTGGAACTTGGACGCGGAAAACCGCCAGCCGCCCAAGGAAGGCCTGCGCGCACCGCCCACCCCGAAATTCGCTCCCGATGCGATCACGCGCGCGGTGATCGCGCTGGTTGGCAAGCGCTTTGCCGATCACTTCGGCGATCTCGAACCCTTCGGCTGGCCCGTCACCCGCAAACAGGCGCTGGAGGCTGCCGATGCCTTCTTCGCGCGGCGGCTCGAACTGTTCGGGCCCTATCAGGACGCGATGGTTCACCGCGAGGATGACTTGTATCATTCGATGCTGTCGACCAGCATCAATATCGGGCTGCTGCTCCCGCTCGAACTGTGCGAACGCGCCGAGGCTGCCTTTAAATCGGGCAGGGCTCCGTTGAATTCCGTAGAAGGCTTCATCCGCCAGATCATCGGGTGGCGCGAATATGTGCGCGGGTTCTATTGGCACCAGATGCCCGGGCTTGCAGAGGCGAACGAACTGGGCGCGCACCGCCCGCTGCCCGAGTTTTTCTGGACCGGCGAGACCGACATGCGCTGCCTGTCGGACTGCATCCGCACCACGCGCGAGGATGCCCACGCGCACCATATCCAGCGGTTGATGGTGCTCGGCAATTTCTGTCTGATCGCGGGCATCGATCCGCGCCAAGTCGCCGACTGGTATCTGGTGGTCTATGCCGATGCCTTCGAATGGGTGGAATTGCCCAATGTGGCCGGCATGATCCTTTACGCCGATGGCGGCCGGCTGGCGACCAAGCCCTATGCGGCATCCGGCAACTACATCAACAAGATGAGCAATTACTGCAAGGGCTGCCGCTACAAGGTGTCGCAGAAGACCGGGCCGGATGCCTGCCCGTTCAATCCGCTTTACTGGCATTTCATGGACGCCAACCGGCAGCGGCTCGAAAGCAATCACCGCATCGGGCGGATCTACGCCACGTGGGACCGCATGGGCGAGGCCAAGCAGCGCGAATATCTGGAGAGCGCCGAAAAATTCCTCGACAGCCTTGAGCCCGCAAGCAAAGGCTGGGCGCGAAACGCTTAGAGGGAGCCCGAGCCATGCTGACCATCCACCACCTGCGCCTGTCGCAATCCGAACGCATCGTCTGGCTGGCCGAGGAACTGGGGCTGGATTACGAATGCAAGCTCTACACCCGCCGCGCCGACAATCGCCTCGCGCCCGATGAATACAAGGCGCTGCATCCGATGGGGATTGCGCCGGTCATCAATGATGGCGACCTGACGCTGGGCGAAAGCGGCGCGATCATGGACTATCTCGTCGCGAAATACGCGCCCGATACGCCGCTGGTGCCAAAGCTCGGCCACCCCGATTACACCGACCACCTGTTCTTCTATCACTGGGCCAACGCAACCTTCATGACCAACGGCATGATGGCGCTCGTCGCGCAGTTCATGGGCGCGAAGGAATTGCCGCCCTTCGTTGCCGACCGGATGCAGAAAAGCTGGGCCCTGATCGAGAAGCGGCTGGGCGAGGCAGAGTATTTCGGCGGCAGCCAGCTTACCACGGCTGACATCATGATGGGCTTCCAGCTCACCACCAGCCGCGCGATGAGCGGAATGGGGATCGACGCGATGCCCAACCTCAAGGCCTATCTGAAGCGGATCGGCGAACGCCCGGCCTATCAGCGCGCGATGGCGACGTGCGAGCCGGGGATGCCGCCGAAGCTGGATTGATCGGTTCGCGGGGGGCTGCGGGGCGAAGTCCGTGCGGCGGTCACGCCCCCTCGCGCCGCAGCAATTCCGCCTTGATCTCCAGCCCATAGGCGTAGCCGCCCAGAGTCCCATCCGCCGCGATTACACGGTGGCAGGGGATCAGCACCGCGACATTGTTCGCGCCGTTCGCGCCGCCCACCGCGCGGCTGGCCTTGGGGTTGCCCAGCGCGGCGGCAAGCTCACCATAGGATCGCGTCGCGCCGTGCGGGATGCGGCGCAGTTCGTCCCAGACGCGCTGCTGGAAGGCGGTGCCGTGAATGTCGAGCGGGATCGCCGCGCTGCTCGCGCCCGGCTGCTCGACCGCGGCGAGCACCTCTGCAAACAGATCGCGGAACCCCTCGCCCGCCGGCAGCAGTTCGGCCTTGGGAAAGCGCGCACGCAATTCGGCCTCGCCTTCGCCAAAGGCAAGGCAGCACACGCCCTTGTCGGTCGCGGCGACCAGCATCGGGCCGAGCGTTGTCGGCAGCACCGCCCAGTGCACCTGCTTGCCCGCCCCGCCCTCGCGCCATTCTCCCGGTTTCATGCCCAGCCTGCCTTTCGTCTCTGCATAGAACTGTTCTGCCCCGCCGTAGCCTGCCTTTGCCACCGCTTCGGTCACGGTTAGCCCCCCGCTCAACCCCTCCCTCACCCGCTCCTCGCGCACCGCGCGTGCATAGGCGGCCGGCGAAAGCCCGACCGTGCGTTTGAACAGGCGCTGGAAGTGCGTCGGCGCGTAGCCGGTGAGATCGCCAAGCTGCGCAAGCGTCATTCCCCCGCGCTCGCGGATCGCCGCGATCGCGGCGATCACGCAGGCTTCTTCGCTGCTCAGGCTGTCGGGAGAGCAGCGCTTGCACGCCCTTAGCCCCGCCTTGACCGCCGCTTGCCCGCTATCATAGAACCGCACGTTCTTCCTCAGCGGCGCCCGCGCAGGGCAGGACGGGCGGCAATAGATCCCGGTCGAATGGACGCCGGTGACGAATTCCCCGTCGTAACGGCGGTCCTTGGCGAGCACCGCCTGCCAGCGCGCATCATCCGAAATGTTCTTGCAATGTTTCACGTGAAACACTGTGCCACAGGCGCGGCGCGCCCGCACCCGGCAAGTTTGCGTTCAATGTTCCGCGGCTGGAAAAAGAGCGTATAAGCCGCGCCATGATCCGGCTTCTTGGCACGCTTGCCCTGCTCCTCACCTTCCTGACCCTGCCGGCCTCGGCCGACCCCGGCGATGTCGATGCGGCCTCGCGCGGCGTGGTGCGGGTGGTGATCATCGGCGAGGAAGGGGGCGAGCCCGTCCCCGTGTCTCACGGCACCGGATTTGCGGTTTCGGCGACCCGGATCGTCACCAATGCGCATGTCGTCAGCGAAGCGGTGCAGGACGATACGCTGCGGATCGGGATCGTCCCGTCCGAAGGCGAAGGCGGCGCCTTTGCGCGGCTGATCGCGGTCAGCCCGCGCAACGATCTGGCGCTGCTCGAAATCGCCAAGGGCTCGCTGCGCCTCCCCCCGCTCGCGCTGGCAGCGGGGGTGAGCCGCGATCTGGGCGAAGTGTCGGCGGTGGGCTATCCGATGAATGTCGATCTGGCCCAAGGGCTCGACATCGCCGACATCTTCCGCGCGCAGCCCCCGGTCAAATCGCGCGGTTTTGTCTCGGGGGAACGGCCGAGCCGGCAGTTCGACACGATCCTCCACACCGCCCCCATCGCGCGCGGCAATTCGGGCGGGCCGCTGCTCGATCCGTGCGGGCGGGTAATCGGGGTCAATTCGTTCAGTTCGGATTCGGCCGGCGGGGACGCGGAATTCTTCTTCGCGGTCTCCTTGCGCGAATTGCTGCCGTTTCTGCGCAGCAACGGGGTCGAGCCCGTCACCAACGCGATGCCGTGCCGCTCGATCGACGAATTGAACGCCGAAGAACGCGAACGCATCGAGGCGCAGCAAAACGAAGCCCGCGCGGCTGTCGCGCAGCGCTCCGAAGCGCTCCGCACGTTGCGCGAAAAAGCGCAGCTGACCGCGCAGATGGAGGTGCTTGAGGCGCGCGAAAACCGCATGGCGCTGGCGCTGATCGCGCTGATCGCGAGCGTCGGCTGCGGCTATGCAGCGGCCGTCTGGCATGGGGATGATGCGCGCCGCACCCACGCACGCATCGCGGCGGGGCTGTCTGCTGGCGCGCTCGTGATTGCGGCGCTGCTATGGTTCACGCGCCCCGGCCTTGACGAGATCGAGGACCGCGTCGCTGCTGCGATAGACAAGGCGCAAGGCAAGGATACGCCCGCCGCGCCCGCTGATGGGGCCGCTGCGGAAGGTGCGCTGATTTGTACGCTGGTTCCCGAGCGCAGCCGGGTGACATCGGGCCGCACCGACGATGTCGCATTGGAATGGTCAGCCGATGGGTGCGTCAACGGGCGCACCCAATACGGGCTTGCCGGGGCCGGCCAGTGGTCGCGCGTGTTCGCCGCGCAGGACGATGCGGCGATTGCGGTCAACACCTTCGATCCGGCCACGCGCACGCTGCGTTCGGACCGCTATCTGCTGGGACAGGCCGCGCTGGCACAGGCGCGCGCCGCGCGCGCGGCCTATACGCCGCCCGCCTGCGGGGTGAGCGATGCGGCGCGCACGCTGGGCGAGCAGCAATCGGCGCTGATCGCTCAACTGCCCGACCGGCCCAACGAAAGGCTGGTCTACAATTGCTCCGCCAAGGAGGCCGCCAAGTGAGCGGCCGGACCAGACGGCTCGCAGTGATCGCACTGGCGCTGGCTCTGCTTGTCGGGGCATGGCTGGGCCTGCGCTATCTCGACTGGCAGGTTTCGGACGCCGCGCGCAGCGAGCCGCAGCGAAGCGCGCAATCTTCGCACTTGCACAATTCCGACCCCTCGCGACTTGCAGGAACCGGAATCAATTGCTAGGCGCGCGCCAGCTTTGAAGGGTCGCCCTTGTGCGCGCTCCCGACCCAAGGCCCAAGCAAGACCCCTTACGAGTTTTCCGAGAGGACGAGACGCGCGTGGATATTTCCGCCGGTATCAAGGCTAGCCTGGCTGGACGCTATGCCTCGGCCCTGTTCGATCTGGCTGCCGAACATGGCAAGGTGACTGCGGTCGAGAAGGATCTCGAAACGCTGGGCGCTGCCTTGCGCGAATCGGCCGATCTGACTGCGCTGACCACCAACCCCGAACTTGGCCGCGATGCCGCGGGCAAGGCGATGGCAGGCGTGGCGCAGACGCTGGGCCTCAGCGACCTTACCACCAATTTCCTCGGCGTGCTTTCGGGCAACCGCCGTCTGGGCAAGATCCCTGCGATCATCGTCGCGTTCAAGGCGATCGCCGCCGCCCAGCGCGGCGAAGTGACCGCGACCGTGACCAGCGCCCACCCCCTGAGCGACGATCAGATCGCCGCTCTGAAGACCAAGCTGACGGCGCGCGAAGGGCGCACCGTCATGCTCACCGCCTCGGTCGATCCCGACCTCCTGGGCGGCCTTGTCGTCACCATCGGATCGCAGCGCATTGATGCCTCGATCCGCACCCGTCTCAACTCGCTTGCCCAAGCCATGAAGGCCTGAAGGACATAAACATGGAAATCCGCGCCGCAGAAATCTCGAAGGTCATCAAGGACCAGATCGCCAATTTCGGCACCGAGGCCGAAGTCAGCGAAACCGGCACCGTGCTGTCGGTGGGTGACGGGATCGCCCGTATCCACGGCCTCGATCAGGTGCAGGCCGGCGAGATGGTCGAATTCGCCAACGGCGTGCAGGGCATGGCGCTCAACCTCGAAGCCGATAACGTCGGCGTCGTGATCTTCGGCTCGGACGCCGAAATCAAGGAAGGCGATGTCGTCAAGCGCACCGGCACCATCGTCGACGTGCCGGTCGGCAAGGGCCTGCTTGGCCGCGTGGTCGATGCGCTCGGCAACCCGATCGACGGCAAGGGCCCGATTGTTGCCGAAAAGCGCAGCCGGGTCGAAGTGAAGGCACCGGGCATCATCCCGCGCGAATCCGTGTCCGAGCCCGTGCAGACCGGCCTCAAGGCGGTCGACGCGCTGGTTCCCGTGGGCCGTGGTCAGCGCGAGCTGATCATCGGCGACCGCCAGACCGGCAAGACCGCCGTCGCGATCGACACCTTCATCAACCAGAAGGAAGCCAACGCCGGCGACGACGAAGGCAAGAAGCTTTACTGCGTCTATGTCGCGATCGGCCAGAAGCGTTCGACCGTGGCGCAGATCGTCAAGCAGCTCGAAGAAAACGGCGCGATGGAATATTCGATCGTCGTCGCCGCGACCGCTTCGGAGCCCGCCCCGCTGCAATATCTCGCGCCCTACACCGGCTGCGCGATGGGTGAATTCTTCCGCGACAACGGCATGCACGCCGTGATCGTTTACGACGACCTTTCCAAGCAGGCCGTCGCCTATCGCCAGATGTCGCTGCTGCTGCGTCGTCCTCCGGGCCGCGAAGCTTACCCGGGCGACGTGTTTTATCTCCACAGCCGCCTGCTCGAGCGCGCCGCGAAGATGAACGCCGAAAACGGCCACGGCTCGCTGACCGCGCTGCCGATCATCGAAACCCAGGCCGGCGACGTGTCGGCCTACATTCCGACCAACGTGATCTCGATCACCGACGGCCAGATCTTCCTTGAAACCGGCCTGTTCTATCAAGGCATCCGTCCGGCGATCAACGTCGGCCTGTCGGTGTCGCGTGTGGGCGGTGCCGCGCAGACCAAGGCGATGAAGAAGGTGTCGGGCTCGATGAAGCTCGATCTTGCGCAGTACCGCGAAATGGCGGCCTTCGCGCAGTTCGGCTCGGACCTCGATGCATCGACCCAGAAGCTGCTCAACCGCGGTGCCCGCCTGACCGAGCTTCTGAAGCAGAAGCAGTTCTCGCCGATGCCCTTCGAAGAGCAGACTGTTTCGATCTTCGCCGGCACCAACGGCTATATCGACAACGTCGCCGTGAACCGCGTGGGCGAATACGAGAGCCAGATGCTCGACTACATGCGCCGCGAACACGGCAGCGTGCTGTCGGAAATCCGCAGCTCGAAGAAGTTCGAAGGCGAAGTCGCCGACAAGACCAAGGCTGCGCTCGAAGCATTCGGCAAGCAGTTCGCTTAAGGACAACCCCCAGTGCCCTCACTCAAGGAACTGAAAGGTCGGATCAACTCGGTCAAGTCGACCCAGAAGATCACCAAGGCCAAGCAGATGGTCGCAGCCGCAAAGCTGCGCCGCGCGCAGGCCGCGGCCGAAGCCGGGCGGCCCTATGCCCAGCGGCTTTCGGCCGTGATGGCATCGCTTGCGGGCAAGGTGTCGGGCTCTGCCGCACCGCGCCTGCTGGCCGGCACCGGCGCTGACAGCAAGCACCTGCTCGTGGTGGTCAACACCGACAAGGGCCTGTGCGGCGGTTTGAACTCGAACATCGTCAAGGCCGCCAAGATCAAGGCGCGCGAGCTTCAGGCCGCAGGCAAGACGGTCGAGTTCTACCTTGTCGGCAAGAAGGGCCGCGCGCCGTTGAAGCGCGAGTTTCCGACGCTGATCGGTGACGGCTTCGACACCAGCGGCGCCAAGACCCCGGGCTTTGCCGAGGCAGAAGCGATCGCGAACGAATTGATCGCGATGTATGACGCGGGCAAGTTCGACGTCGCGCACCTCGTCTACCCGACCTTCAAGTCGGCCTTGGCGCAGGACCCGACCGTGAACCAGCTGATCCCCGTCCCCGCCCCGACCAATGCGCTCGCGGCCGACGCCGTGGTCGATTACGAACCGGGCGAGGAGGAAATCCTCGAAGAACTGCTGCCGCGTTACGTGCGCACCCAGCTGTTCGGCGCGCTGCTTGAACGCGAGGCCTCCGAACAGGGCGCCTCGATGACCGCGATGGACAACGCCACGCGCAACGCTGGCGAGCTAATTCAGAAGCTGACCATCCAGTACAACCGCAGCCGTCAGGCCGCGATCACCACCGAACTCATCGAAATCATCGCGGGCGCTGAAGCGCTCTAATCGAAGGCTAAGGAACGAAACATGGCCACCGCCCCCGCTCTCAACCAGACCACCAACGGCACGATCAGCCAGGTCATCGGCGCCGTCGTCGACGTCCAGTTCCCCGGTGAACTGCCCCCGATCCTGACCGCGCTCGAAACCAAGAATGGCGACAAGACGCTGGTGCTCGAAGTCGCCCAGCACCTCGGTGAAAACACCGTCCGCACGATCGCGATGGACGCCACCGAGGGCCTGACCCGCGGCACCGAAGTCGTCAACACCGGCGCGCAGATCAGCGTTCCCGTCGGCCCCAAGACGCTGGGCCGCATCATGAACGTGATCGGCGAAGCGATCGACGAGCGCGGCCCCATCGGTGCCGAAAGCACCATGCCGATCCACGCCGACGCTCCGCTGTTCATGGACCAATCGACCGACGCGGCGATCCTCGTCACCGGCATCAAGGTGATCGACCTCCTCGCCCCCTATGCGCGCGGCGGCAAGATCGGCCTGTTCGGCGGTGCTGGCGTGGGCAAGACCGTGCTCATTCAGGAACTGATCAACAACATCGCCAAGGGCCACGGCGGCGTGTCGGTCTTCGCTGGCGTGGGTGAGCGTACCCGCGAAGGCAACGATCTTTATCACGAATTCCTCGACGCCGGCGTTATCGCCAAGGACGCCGATGGCAACGCGACCTCGGAAGGCTCCAAGGTTGCGCTCGTGTTCGGCCAGATGAACGAGCCCCCGGGCGCCCGCGCCCGCGTCGCGCTGTCGGGCCTGACGATGGCGGAATATTTCCGCGACGTCGAAGGCCAGGACGTATTGTTCTTCGTCGACAACATCTTCCGCTTCACCCAGGCCGGTTCGGAAGTGTCGGCGCTGCTCGGCCGTATTCCTTCGGCAGTGGGCTACCAGCCGACGCTGGCCACCGACATGGGCAAGCTGCAGGAACGCATCACCTCGACCACCAAGGGTTCGATCACCTCGGTGCAGGCGATCTACGTTCCCGCGGACGACTTGACCGACCCGGCGCCGGCCGCCTCCTTCGCTCACCTTGACGCGACCACGACGCTGAACCGTGCGATTTCGGAACTCGGCATCTACCCCGCGGTCGACCCGCTCGACTCCACCTCGCGCGTGCTCGAACCGCGCGTTGTCGGTGCGGAGCACTACGAAACCGCCCGCCGCGTTCAGGAAACGCTGCAGAAGTACAAGAGCCTGCAGGACATCATCGCCATTCTCGGGATGGATGAACTGTCGGAAGAGGACAAGACGATCGTCGCCCGCGCGCGCAAGATCCAGAAGTTCCTCTCGCAGCCCTTCCACGTCGCCGAAGTCTTCACCGGCATTTCGGGCGTCTTCGTGCAGATCGAAGACACCGTGAAGAGCTTCAAGGCAGTCGTCGACGGCGAATATGACCACCTGCCCGAGCAGGCCTTCTACATGGTCGGCGGGATCGACGATGTGGTCGCCAAGGCCAAGAAGATGGCCGAGGAAGCGTAAGGCACCATGCCCCTCCACTTCGAACTCGTCACCCCGGCCAAGCTCGTCCGTTCCGAGGACGTCCACATGGTGGTCGTCCCCGGCACCGAAGGCGAATTCGGCGTGCTTGAAGGCCATGCGCCCTTCATGAGCACGATCCGCGATGGCGCGGTGCAGATCTTCCGTGCTGCTGGCGCGGCGCCCGAGATCATCCAGGTGCGCGGCGGCTTTGCCGAGGTCAATGAAAAGGGCCTCACCGTGCTCGCGGAGCATGTCGAGGGATAATCCCCCGGCCAATCGACGAACAACCAATCAGGGCGGGCCAATGGCTCGCCCTTTTTGCGTCTATCCCCTTCACATTGCGCTCCTCTCCCGCCACAACGGCGGCACGCATTCCCCCGAGGAGAGGACGCTTGAAACTTGTCTCGACTTTCGCACTGGCTCTCGCAATGAGCATCGCACCGGCCACTGGCGCTTCGGCGCAGGAAACGCCTGTCCCCGGCATCCCCGGAGCCGAGCAGGATCCCTTCATCTTCCTTGAGGAAGCCCGCAGCCCCGAGGCGCTCGACTGGGTGGCCAAGGAAAACGCGCGCACGCTCGCCGCCTTCGAGGCCGATCCGCGTTATCAGCAGCTGAAGGACGAGGCGCTGGCGATCTTCGACAGCAACGACCGCATTCCCTTCGTCAGCTTCCGCCCCGATGGCCTCTACAATTTCTGGCAGGACAAGACGAACCCCAAGGGGGTAATGCGCCGTACAACGCTGGAGAGCTACCGCACCGCCAACCCGCAGTGGGAAGTGATCCTCGACGTCGATGCGCTCGCCAAGGCGGAGGGCAAGGAGTGGGTCTATCAGGGCTCGACCTGTCTGCCACCCGCCCTGAACCGCTGCATGATCGCGCTCTCGGACGGGGGCGAGGACGCCACGATCCTGCGCGAATTTGACACTGCAACCAAGCAATTCGTCGAAGGCGGCTTCGTGCTCGATGCGAAAAGCCAGGGCGGAGTCGAGTGGGTCGACGAAAACACGCTGCTCGTGAGCCGCGATTTCGGCGGCGGTACGATTACCGAAAGCGAATACCCCTTCACCACCCGCGAATGGAAGCGCGGCACCGCGATTGCGGATGCGCCTGAAATCTTCCGGGGCGATGTGAAGGATGTCTCGTCGGGCGCAACGCTGCTGCGCGACAATGACAGCGTGGTCCATGCGCGCATCGCCTATCGCGGCATCAGCTTCCACGAGCGGCTGTGGTATGTCTGGAAGGACAATGCCTGGCTCCAGCTCGATCTGCCGACCAAGGCGAACCCGGTGGGGATCGTCGATGGCCACATGCTGTTCTCGCCCGATGTCGACTGGACCGTCGATGGCCAGACCTTCCCCGCCGACAGCCTTGTCGCGGCCAATCTGGAAGAATGGAAGGCCAACCCCAACGGCGCGAAGAAGTCTCTGGTTTGGGCCCCGGCCGACCGCCAGACAAAGCAGGGCACGACTGTAACCGGCGGCGGGCTTTATGTCGCGCTGCTCGACAATGTCGTGGGCAAGGTGCTCAAGTTCAAATTCGCCGATGGCAAGTGGACCAGCACGCAGGTCGCGCTGCCCGACAATGCCACCATCGGGATTGCCGCCTCGTCGGATGAAACCGACCAGATCATGTATACCGTGTCGGGCTTCCTTGAACCGACCACGCTCTACTACACCGACGGCACCACCCCTCCTGCGGTGATGAAGACCAGCCCGGCCTATTTCGATCCGGCGGGCGCCGAAGTCGAACAGCACGAGGCGGTGAGCAAGGACGGGACCAGGATCCCCTACTTCATCGTCAAGCCCAAGGGCATGAAGCCCGACGGTTCGACCGCCACCCTGCTCACCGGCTATGGCGGCTTCCAAGTGCCGCGCCTGCCCGCCTATCTCGGCAGCACCGGCAAGCTGTGGGTCGAAAAGGGCGGCGCCTATGTGCTCGCCAACATGCGCGGCGGCGGCGAATTCGGCCCCAATTGGCACCAGACCGCGATCCGCGAGAACAAGCAGCGCACGTGGGATGATTTCATCGCGGTGGCCGAGGATCTGGTGAAGCGCGGCTTCACCAAGCCCGAACACCTCGGCATCCAGGGCGGCAGCCAAGGTGGATTGCTGGTCGGCACCGCCTTCACCCAGCGGCCCGACCTGTTCGGCGCGGCGATCGTGCAGATCCCGCTGTTCGACATGCTGCGCTACCACCTGATCGGGCGCGGGGCCTCGTGGATCGGCGAATATGGCGATCCGCGCATTCCCGAACAGCGCGCGTGGATTGAAGGCTATTCGCCCTACCAGAAGATCGTCGCGGGCGTGCAATACCCTGAACCGTTCCTGTGGGCCTCGACCGCGGATGACCGCACGCACCCTGCGCACGCACGCAAGGGTGCGGCGAAACTGAAGGCGCTTGGGCAGCCCTATTACTACTTCGAGGATACCACCGGCGGCCACTCGGGCGGAGTCGACAACGATCAGCGCGCCAAGCTGCAGGCGCTGCAGTTCATCTACCTGATGAAGCGGCTGATGGACGATCGCACGGCGAAGTAATCTGCTCGATCCTTACCACAAAAAAGGCGGCTCCGATGCCAAGGGGCCGCCTTTCTTGTATCCGGAGCCCGCCGCGCCGGGCCGACATGTAAACCCGGCCGACACTTTGCGCTCGGCTCACCGCGCGTGCGGCACGGCGCGTTTCATCAAGACGATATTAACCATGATCGGCAGGACCTCGTTAAGGCCACAGCGCCGAAACCGGGTCCATCGGGGGCGATGAAAACCAGCGACGAGGGAATTCACCGATGGCCTATGACCGCAATGTATCGATCGCCGACGCGATCAAGAGCTACTACAAACTGCCCCGCACGCACCGCGTCCACTGGTCGAAGGCGCGCAAGGACGAAGTCGTGCGCGCGGTGCGCGACAGCGCGATGAGCTTTCACGAGGCGCGCGACCGCTACCTGCTCAGCCGTGCCGAATTCGACCAGTGGGAAGCCGATTACCTCGCCACCGGAGGCACGCGGCAGGCCGGGATGCAGGACGCCTGAGCTATTTCGCCGCGACCGGGATCAGAACCTCGTTGCGGCGTAGCGGTCCGGGAACCATTGGCGCGTCATAGAAGGCAAATTCCGCCTCGCCCGCGGGCACGAGCCCTTGCGCTGCGATCCAGCCTCTCAGGCGCGTCTCCATCTCGGCCAGTTCGGCAGTCCCGGCATTCCCCGAGAACCGCACGGCAGCCATGCGCCGCGCCGGGGTCTGCGTCAGCGTGATGTCGGCGGGCGCGGGCGGCAAGGTTTCGAGCGTGTATTTGCCCGGCATGACGAACCGCATCCGCCATTCGCTCGGCTGGGTTTCCTGCTGCAGGACAGGCGCGGTCATCGCGATCTTCTCGCCACCTTGGGGGCGGTCCTTGGCAAAGATATAGGCGGCGAGCCTGTTGAAGCTTGCGCGGCTTGCGGTCTGCCGGGTGCCGATGTGCCGCGTCTCGGCGACGACCAGCGACGGATAATCGCGCAAGGCATAATCGCCATCGTCGCGGATCAGCGTGAAATCGGGCTGTTCGGTCCTGCGGCTTTGCGCATAGGCACCTACGGCCCCCACGGCGGCGAGGCCGGCTCCGGCAGCGATCCAGCGAAGGGCTTTCATTCCATGATCTCCTTGTTTCAGGAGCCATAGTCCGCGAGCCAGCGAAGAGTTCCCGCCCCTGCGGGCACAGGCGACCGGTCAGCGCGTGGGCGCGTCGAAATCGGCGGGCTTGTTCGCGACCCATGCGACGAATTTCGCAATCGCCGGATTGTCGCGGATCGCGGCGGCATTCGCGCCGATGCGGGCCAGTTCGTTGTTGGTGAAGTTGGCATGGATCGTCTTATGGCAGATCGGGTGGACCGGCACCTTGATCTTGCCCTTCTTCGACTTGGGCACGGGGTGATGCCACTGGACGACATCGCCCAAGGGCCGGTCGCACAGCCAGCAGGCCGGGGTGTGGGGATCGTCACTCATGGCCTTGCGGGTCCGCTCTGATGGTTGCTTCGGTAAACAGGTCGCCGCCGTCCGTATCGCCGGCGGGCAGGTATTTTTCCGCTGCATCGACATCGACCGGGCGAAGATCGGGATCGTCGCAGATGCGGATGGCGGCGAATGTGCCAGCGCGCTCGACCACCACCCCGTCGCTGATCGCGGGTTCGTTGCCGGCTCCGTCGAACCGGGTGCGCACCATGCGGCTGAAGACGATATAGCGCGTATCGGCGTTGTCGAATGCCAACTGCTGTTCGCCGCCGCCCGAATACATGACGTTCGCCCGCGCCCCGCCGGCGATCACCATTTCCGGCTGCTCGCCGCCAAAACGATATTCGGCGCGGCCCGGGCCAGTGCCGCATACCGAGACGCGCTTGCCATCGGTAAACCTGCAGGTGAAGACCGGCGTTTCCCCTGCGGCACAGGCTACGGCCGGGATGCGCGGCTGTGCTGTAACCGGGGAGGCGGCAGGGGTCGGTAATGGCGGCGCTGCATCTTGCCGGGCGGCAGAGTCCGTGCCGGCATCCTGCCCCTGGCACCCCGCCAGCACCGTGACGATCGCTAGACCGAGCGCGCGTGCGCTCACCCCTTCTTCTCCGCCGCCTTCTTCTTTTTCATCGTGTCGTGGAAACGATCGGCCCAGCCATCCTTGATCAGCTGTTCGGCGCGCACCATCCGCAACTCGCCCGGCGCGACATCGCGGCTGACGGTGCTGCCCGCTGCCACGATCGCGTCCGCGCCGATCGTGACCGGCGCGACGAGCGCCGAATTCGAACCGATAAAGGCGCGCTCGCCGATGGTGGTCCGATATTTGAAATAGCCGTCGTAATTGCAGGTGATCGTGCCCGCACCGATATTGGCGCCCGCGCCGATGCTGGCATCGCCCAGATAGGTGAGGTGGCTGGCCTTGGCGCCCTTGTGCATCACCGCGTTCTTCACCTCGACGAAATTGCCGATGAAGCTGTCCTCTTCCAGCACCGTGCCGGGGCGCAGCCGCGCAAAGGGGCCGACCTTGACCCCGCTGGCGAGGCTGGCACCCTCGATATGACTGTTGGCACGGATCAGCACCCTGTCCGCGACGCGCACACCGGGGCCGAAGAAGACGTTGGGCTCGATCGTGACATCGCGGCCCAGTTCGGTGTCATGACTGAAGAACACCGTGTCGGGCGCGATCAGGGTTGCGCCCTCGTCCATCGCGCGAAGCCGGCGCGCGGCCTGCCAGCGGCTTTCCGCGCCGGCGAGTTCGGCCCGGCTGTTGATGCCGGCAACCTCGTCCGCGCTGTCTGCTGCGATCACCGCACAGCCGCGCCCATCGGCAATCGCGATATTGACGATGTCGGGAAGGTAATATTCGCCCTGTGCATTATCGTTCCCGACCCGTGCCAGCAGCCCGAACAGATCCTCTGCCCGCGCGGCGAGCAGGCCCGAATTGCACAACCGGCAGGCCCGCTCGCTCTCGTCCGCGTCCTTGAATTCGACCATCTTGACGATGCCGCCCGCATCATCGGCGATCACCCGGCCATAGGCGAGCGGGTCTTCGGGCTCGAACCCGAGGACCACCACCGCTGGCCTATCCGCGCCATGGAGCCGTTCGAGCATCGCGCGCATCGTCTCTGCCTTCACGAAAGGCACGTCACCATAAAGCACCAGCACATCGCCGCCGAAGCCTTCGAGCGCGGCTTGCGCCTGCTGCACCGCGTGGCCTGTGCCGAGCTGCGGTTCCTGCAGGCAGGTCACGGCGCGCCCCTCGACCGCTTTCTCGATCTGCTCGCGCCCCGCGCCCACGACCACTGCGGTGCGTTGCGGCCCCAGCTCGGCAACGCTCGCCATCAGGTGATCAAGCATCGCGCGCCCTGCGATCTTGTGCAGCACCTTGTGCGTGTCGCTCTTCATGCGGGTGCCCTTGCCCGCGGCGAGGATGATGGCGGCGAAGGGGGAAGCTGTGGTCGTCATAACCCTGATCCTTACAGCAATTGCTTGCGGTTTGAAGTCGCATCCGCCACGCCGAAGCGCATGAACAGCATCCCTTTCAGCGCCATCGGCTTCGACCTTGACGGCACCCTGCTCGATACCTTCCGCGATCTGGGCGCGGCGGTGAACCATGCGCTGGTGCTTGGCGGGTTCGACGCGGTTTCGGTCGAAAGCTCGAAAGACCTCATCGGCGGCGGGGCCAAGGTGATGCTGGCGCGCGCGGTCGATGCGCAAGGCGGCCTGCCCGAAGACGAATTCAAGCGGCTCTACAAGGCGATGCTGGCCTATTACGCCGATCACAATGCGGTCCATACCGAACCCTATCCCGGAGTGCGTGAGGGTTTGGCACAGCTTGCCCGGCAGGGTGTGGCGATGGCGGTGGTAACCAACAAGTTCGAAGCCTTTGCCCGCCAGATCCTCACCCAGCTCGACCTGATCGACCAGTTTCAGGCGGTGATCGGCGGCGACAGCATGGGCAAAGGGCCCGATGGCCAGTTCCTTGCCAAACCCCACCCTGCCCCCGTGCTGGCCGCGCGCGCGGCGTTGGGTGGCGGCACATTTGCCTTTCTGGGCGATTCCTCGTTCGATGTGCGTGCCGCCAAGGCAGCGGGCGTGCCGGTGATCGCGGCGGCCTATGGCTATTGCGATGTGCCGCCGCATGAACTGGGCGCGGATGGGGTGATCGATTCGTTCGGCGCGCTGATCCCGGCGCTGCAAAAGCTTGTCCCTGCATCCTGACCCTACGGCATCGCGTCATGGCGCTTGCGCTGTTGCATCGCGCCCGTGAAAGTGCCACGCAGCGCGCCGCAAATCGGTTTACGCGGGCGTAAAGCACGCCCTCTCATTTCCACAGGAGAGAGACACATGAGCATCAGCTTCAAAGACAAGGTTGCGATCGTTACCGGTGCCGGCGGCGGTCTGGGCAAGGCCTATGCGCTCGAACTGGCGCGCCGCGGCGCCAAGGTCGTGGTCAACGATCTGGGCGGTTCGCGCGATGGCACCGGCACTTCGGATGCCGCAGCACAGGTGGTCGCCGAAATCGAGGCGATGGGCGGCGAGGCCATGGCCAATGGCGGTTCGGTGACCGAATTCGACCAGATGGAAAAGATGGTCGCCGATGCCAAGCAGAAGTGGGGCGGCGTCCATGTCCTCATCAACAACGCGGGCGTGCTGCGCGACAAGACCTTCGTGAAGATGGACCCGGCTGACTTTGAATTCGTGGTCAAGGTTCACCTCACCGGCTCGGCCTTCGCCACGAAGGCGTGCTGGGAACTGATGCGCGAGCAGGGCTATGGCCGTATCCTGATGACCGCGTCCTCGACCGGCCTGTTCGGCAATTTCGGCCAGGCGAATTACGGCGCGGCCAAGCTCGGCCTTGCCGGCCTGACCAAGACGCTCGCTCTCGAAGGCGCGAAGTACAACGTGCGCGTGAACACGCTGTCGCCGGTCGCGGGCACCCGCATGACCGAAGACCTCTTCCCTGAAGAAGCCTTCAAGCTGTTCGCGCCCGAGAACGTGGTCCCTGCCGCGCTGTTCCTGGTTTCGGAAGACGCACCGACCAACGCGATCGTGGGCGCAGGCGCAGGCGGCTTCCACTCCTCGTGGACGGTGATGAACGATGCCGTGTGGCTCAAGGACGAAGACCGCACGGTCGAAGGCTTTGCCGCGCACTGGGACGAGATCAATTCGTTCAGCAACCTCATCGCCCCGCAATCGGGCAGCGAGCAGTCGGGCAACATCCTGAAGGCGATGCAGAAGGTGACGGGCACCGGCCCCGCCAGCGCGCGCGGCTGATCCGGCTTTTCTTCGGAAAAAGCTTACGAGGCCCGCTCCCGATAAGGGGGCGGGCCTTTCGCATGATGGGTGCATGTTCCAAAGCGTGACGATGCGGGCGGATGGCATCGGCGCCACCCGAACAACCGCCTTTTTTGAACAGCGGCAGCCTCGGGCCGCTATGCTATCCGGCCGTAATCGTGATCCGGCACATAAGCCCTTCGGGTGCGAATACCTGTTCCACCGTTCCCTCTCCCGCGAGCGCATCGGCGATCAACATCGAACCGAAACCCTGCCGCCTTTCGCCTTGCGGTGCCGGCCCCCCGCGCTCGGTCCAGGTTATGACTGTCGCGCCATCTTGCAGGTCGATCGCCACACCGATGCGGCCGTCCGGCACGGACAGCGCCCCATATTTGATCGCGTTCGTCAGCAATTCATGCGTGACCAGTGCAAGGCCCTTGCTGGCCATGGCGGGAAGCGGTGCCTCGCTGTCCACCGAAATCCGTATCTGGCCTTCGCATGTCTGGAATGCGGCGAATTCCGCCTCCAGGATCGCGCTCGGTATCATTGCGGAGGACGCAGTCCCCATGATCAGATCCTGCGTGCGGGCCAAAGCGCCGACCCTTCCCTTCAGCATTTCAGCGAATTCGCTGGTGCTGTTTGTGGTGGTGGCCGTAAGCATGATCATCGAATTGATGATGCCGAGCGTATTGCGGACCCGGTGCTTCAATTCTTCGGTGATCAGCTGAAGCATGGCTTCGTTGTTTTTCGTCTCGGTGATGTCGAGCACATGGCCGATCAGCGTGGTGACATGGCCTGCGTCGTCCAAAAGAGGGCGACCGGAGGCCCTGATCCAGCGTTTCTGGTCATCATTCGTCGTTATCTGACAGTCGAACGACCATTCACGCTTTTCTCTTATCGCGGCTTTCTGAAGGCTATCGACCCTGAGGCGGTCCTTCTCGGCGACGTGAGAGAGGAATTGATCGTAGCTCCATTCTTCCAGCGAGCCATCATAGCCAAATATCTTGTCGTGGGTCCTGTTTCTGACTGCGAGGCCGCTTTTGAGGTCCAATTCCCAGATGCCGATGTGGCTGGTTTCCAGAACAAGCCGCAAGTGCTCGGCGCTGCGGAGTTCGAAAGGGCTCAAATCGGACATTCCGTCCGAATAGACCCATCCTGAAGCATTACAAAGGGAGAACAGTCTTTTGCCTGCGGTAAGCTAAAACGACAGGCCGCTACTCAATCTCCACACCGCCAGCGCGGGCATGGGGCAAGGCCTAATCCTCGACCGCCTTCAGCAGCCGCCGCTCCATCGGGGCGAGAACGCCCGCCAGATCGTGCCCGCGCTTCAGCACCTGGCCGTGTTCGCCGAACAGCGTCCACATGCCCTGCTTGCCGCGCAGCGCGGGGCGCTTTTCCACCCGTGCCTGCGGGCGTTCGGCGGTGCGGCGGAAGGCGGCGAAGGTTGCCGCATGGCGGTCGAAATCCATCGCATAGTCGCGCCACTCGCCCGCCGCCACCATCCGGCCATACAGATCGAGAATCCGCATCAGTTCGGGCCGGTCGAAGCCCACCTGATCCGCGCCGCGGCCCGGAAAAGGGACGATCTGTCCCGGGGTCTGGGGGCCAGCCACGGTTCCGGTCAATCCTGCGCGGCGCTCTTGCGGACGGGCAGCGGCGCAGGCTCGCCCGGCGCGCGTTCAGCCAGCAGCGCCTTCATCAACGCCAATTCCTCGCGCATTGCGGCCATTTCGGTCTCGAGCTTTTCGACGCAGTCGCGGTTCGCCCGGCCCTGGTCATCGCACGGCACATCGTCGCAGGGCGTCCCATAGGGGATGAATTCGCGCAGCCACTGATCGGCGGGCACGAGTGTCGAACGGGCCTTGAGCCCGATCATCGTCGCGCCGGCAGGCACATCGTCGGTGACGACCGCATTGGCGCCCACGCGTGCGCGTTCGCCGACGACGATCGGGCCGATGATCTGCGCGCCCGAACCGATGATGACATTATCGGCCAGCGTCGGGTGACGCTTGCCGCCCTTGCCATTGGTCGGGTTGCTGCCGCCCAGCGTGACGCATTGATAGATCGTGACGTTGTCACCGATCTCCGCGGTCTCACCGATGACGGTGAAGCCATGGTCGATGAAGAAATTCTTGCCGATCGTGGCGCCGGGATGAATGTCGATCGCGGTCAGAAGCCGCGAGATGTGGTTCACCGCGCGCGCGAGGAAATACATCCGCGCCTCGAACAGCCAGTGTGCGACGCGGTGGAAACCCAGCGCCCAGACCCCGGGATAAAGCAGGATTTCCCAACGCGAGCGCGGCGCGGGGTCGCGCGCATGGACCGAGTCCAGATAGCTGATCAGCCGCTCAAACATCGCCCCTCACTTTTCCCACCAATGCCGCGCCGATGCAATCGCCTCGGGCGTTTACGCGCTACAGCAGGCGCTGCTGTTGCGGACCATGCAGCGCTTCGAGCGCCGCACGCCAGACAGACATGGTGGCAGGCGTCTGGCGTTCAAGGGAGATCCGGTCGATTGCTGCCACCAGCGCCTCGATCGCAGCAAAACTGCGCGTGGTCCGCGGCACCAGATATTCAGCTGCGCCTTCAGGCAGGCTCAGCCCGCGCGCTTCGGCATGGGCGTGGATCAGTTCGGCGGCCATCGCATCATCGGGTGGACCGATCGCAAGTTGCAGCGATCCGCCGATCCGCGAGGCGAGATCGGGCAAGCGGATGCCCCAGCCCCCCTCATCTGGCGTCGTGACGATCATCAGGACGGCGCTGCCTTCACGCGTTCCGCCGCGCTGCACCCCATTCCAGTGGTGGAACAGCGCGGTCTCGTCAAGATCGCCGGCATCGTCGATCACGTCGAGCATGTCGCCGCGCAGTCCCTTCGCCCAGCGCGCGAGCAGCGACTTGCCCGAACGCGCCGGCCCGGTGAGGACCGCGACGTGAAACGGCCAGCGATCCGGATGCTGCAATGCGTCGACGACGGCGGCATTGGCATTGCCGACCACGATCCGGCGCGGCGCCCCTTGCGCGCACAGCGGCAGGGCGATCTGCGATGGCTCGCTCATCCGCGCGATGATCGCGGTCAGCGGCTGATGGCGAGCGCGTTTGCCCCGCGCCGCACTGTCAGCCCGCGCGCTTCGAGCGCGGCAGCGAGTTCTTCGAGCGATCCGGCAAAGCTCACGCTCATCACCGAGGTGCCGCCGATCGCGGTGCTGGTGACCCCCACGCCGCGCACCCCGCCCGCGCCGCGCACCGCGCCGAGCGCGGCATCGAAGCTGGCGGCATCGGGGGTAGCGAACTGGACGGTGATGCTGCGCACCTGCGCCTCGCCCGGTTCGATCCCGGCGACCGGCTGCGCTTCGATCAGCGGGACTTCGCCCGCGGCGATCGCGGCCTCGGCGGAACGACGCGCCTGCGCAGCGCGGCCGATATCGATCAGTCGCTGGATTGCAGGGTCGATCTCGCCCCCGCCCCCCAATCGCAGGCTCGGATCGGGTTGCAGCTTGCCCGAGGCAAGCGCGCCGGTGAACACCTGGTCCATCCGTTCGACGGCTTGCGCGAGCATTGCGGAAAGCGCGTCGGGGTTTTCGGCGCGCAGCGTGAATCGGTCGAGCGGGCGGCTATCGGGGCCGTAGCGTGCGGTGAAGGTGCCCTTGATCGGGCCGCCCGGAAATTCGTGATCGAGCCGGGCGAAGGCCATCAGCACGTCGGTCGCGCCGTACTGGTCGAGCGTCGAGCGCCACCAGACGCGGCTCTTGCGCTGGGTCTGGCCGAAATTGACCAGCAGCGAATCGCCCCCTGCGCCCGACAGGCGGACATAATCGATCCGGCTCGCCCCCGGATTGAATTCGGCCCATGCGCGCTGCCACGGGTTGCGCTGTTCGAAGGCGATATAGGCGCCGCCCGATTCTTGCACCGGGATCAACAGCAGCGGCGCCGAACGGCTCGCCTGCTGCGCGCCGCCAAGATAGCCGCGCGCGCGCGACCGGTCGAAGACCACGCCCAGCGTCGCGATGTAGCGCCGGGGGCCAAGCCGTTCGCGCTCGATCACGATCGCGGAAACCAGCGCGTCGAGCTGGCTGTCGGACAATTGCGGGCCCTTGATCTGCGCCCACGCCTTGCGCTGCGCCTCGCGCCAGCCATTGGCGCGCGCGTCCTCGGCGTTCTTGCCTTGGGCATCGACCGTGATGCCCTTGACCTCGATGTCCGCGCTTGCAGCCGTCGGCGCGATCCCGCGTTCGCCCGCAATCTGCGCCACCAGGGCATAGCCGCCGCCCAGCAGGCCAAGCGCCATCGCCGCGCCGCCGAGCCACCGATAGAGGGGCCGCCGCGGAGCGTGATGCGGGGCCGCAGCCGGGCCGGAAGGGGAAAGCGATGCGCGCATGGAAAAAATCGCCTCCCCTTTGCCCAAAGGCGAGTGGAATTCCAAGCGCGAACCGCTATGGCGCTGGGCATGACTTCGGGGACAAACGACGAGAACGCGCCGCAAGGTGCTGGCTACACCTATGCCGATGCCGGCGTATCGATCGCGGCGGGCAATGCGCTGGTCAAGGCGATCGCTCCGCTGGCGAAAGCCACCGCCCGCCCCGGCGCAACTAGCGAGCTTGGCGGGTTCGGCGGGTTCTTCGACCCCAAGGCCGCCGGATACACCGATCCGCTGCTGGTCGCCGCGAATGACGGCGTGGGCACCAAGCTGAAGCTCGCGATCGATCATGACCGGCACGACACCGTGGGGATCGATCTGGTCGCGATGTGCGTCAACGACCTGATCGTTCAGGGCGCAGAGCCGCTGTTCTTCCTCGATTATTTCGCCACCGGGAAGCTCGAAAACGGCGTTGCCGAGCGCGTGATCGCGGGGATCGCCGATGGCTGCAAACAGGCAGGCTGCGCGCTGATCGGCGGCGAGACCGCCGAAATGCCGGGGATGTATGCCGCCGGTGACTACGATCTGGCAGGATTCTGCGTCGGCGCGGTCGAGCGCGGCGAGCAGTTGACCGGCGACAAGGTTGCCCCCGGCGACGTGCTGCTGGGCCTTGCTTCGAGCGGTGTGCACTCGAACGGCTATTCGCTGGTTCGCCGGCTTGCATCCGACAAGGTCTGGAAGCTCGATCGGCCCGCGCTGTTCGATCAGGACCGATTGCTGATCGACGCGCTGATCGCGCCGACGCGCATCTATGTCGCAAGCCTGTTGCCGCTGATCCGCGCCGGGCTCATCAATGCGCTGGCGCACATCACCGGCGGTGGCCTGCTCGAAAACATTCCGCGTATCCTTCCCCACGGCGCGCACGCCCATGTCGATGCCGATTTGTGGCCCCAGCCGCGCCTGATGGCGTTTCTGCAGGCGCAGGGGCATATCGAGCCCGAGGAAATGGCGCGCACCTTCAACTGCGGCGTCGGCATGGTGCTCGCCGTCAGCGAGGCGAACGTGGCCGATGTCACCGCGAAGCTCGAAGCCGCGGGCGAAACTGTCGTTACCGTGGGGCGCATCGAGCAGGGCGAGAAGGGTTGCACCGTGCGCGGCAGTACCGAAACCTGGTCGGCCAAGGGCGACTGGAGCGCGACGCATCTTGGCTGAAAAAGCCCGCATCGCCGTCCTGATTTCGGGCGCAGGCACCAACATGGCCGCGCTTGTCTATGCCAGCCGGATGCCGGACAGCGCCTACGAAGTGGTGCTGGTCGCGTCGAACGATCCCGAGGCCGAAGGTCTGACCCTTGCTGCGGCGGAGGGTATCGCGACCTTCGCCCTGCCCCACAAAGGGCTTGCCCGCGAAGCGCACGACGCAGCGATGGAGACCGCGGTGCTAGACGCGGGCGCGGAATATATCATCCTTGCGGGCTACATGCGTATCCTGTCCGATGCTTTCGTCCAGCGCTGGGCCGGGCGGATGCTCAACATCCATCCCTCGCTGCTGCCAAAATACAAGGGCCTCGATACCCACGCACGTGCCATTGCGGCGGGGGACAGCCACGGCGGCACGAGCGTCCATCTCGTTACGCCCGAACTCGACGCGGGCGAGGTGCTGGCGCAGATCGCTGTGCCGATTGTGCCCACCGATACGCCCGATACTCTCGCCGAGCGCGTAAAGCTTGCCGAACACCAGCTTTATCCGCGCGCCGTGACCCAATACGTCAGCCGCTGGCGTGACCCTGACGTGCTGCTGGACCGCGTGCGCAGTCTTGCCCTCGCACTTCCCGAAACCGACGAGCGCGAAAGCCACGGCAGCCCCGGTTTCCGGGTCGGTGGCGAGAAGTCCGGCAAATACTTCGCCCATTTCGCCGATCAGCACCACGGGACCCCGCATATCGCATTGCTGGTGCGCACCGGATCGGTGGACGAACTGCTGAACCTCGTCGAAACCCAGCCTGAGGCCTATTTCAAGCCCGCCTATTACGGCGCGAGCGGGTGGGTGGGGATAATCCTCAACCGGCCCGGCGTGGATTGGGACGCGGTAGCGCAATGGCTGATGCGCAGCTGGCGCGGCGCGGCGCCCAAGCGGCTGACCCGGTTGATGGACGCGGCGGAGGGGTTCTGATGCCCCCGCCGACCCGCGCTCATCTGCTCGCCCGCGGCCCGCTTGCCGAACGCGCCAACGACTTTCTCGGCAAGGCGTGGGAGCGCGGCTGGCTGCCGCCGCCCGCGCTTGACCCGCAAGCGCTTTGGGCGCTTGCGGCCAAACCCTATGGTGCGCGCGCCGAGGTGGCCGAGCATGGTGGGCGCAGCGCGCAGGACGTTGCCGATTTTCGCGAACGGCTGACCCGCCTGATTGCCAGCATCGATACCGAGGCCGATCTCAATCCGCTGGGCCGCGCGATGGCATGGGGGCAATTGTCGCGGGTGGTGAAAAACCGTCTCGCCTTCGGGGACTTGTGGCACAAACGGCCCGAACTGCTCGAAACCACCCTCGCCGCGCCGATCATCGTGATCGGTCACATGCGTTCGGGCACCACGCGAATCCACACGCTGCTGGCCGCCGATCCGGCGTTTTCGCACACCCGCTATTGCGATGCCTACCACCCCGTTCCCGGCCCGCGCGGACTGAACCGAATGAAGGCGGCGTTGGAGCTGGCGATGCTGGGTCTGCTCAATCCCTGGATGCAGTCGATCCACCCGATGGCTCCCGCTGCGGTAGAAGAGGAGCTGGCATGGATCAGCGCCGCATTGCACCATTCGATTTACGAATCGCAGTGGCACATCCCTGCCTATTCCGCCTGGAGCGAAGCGCGCGACCCGGCGGCGATCTACCGCGAATTCCGGCGCATCCTTATGACCGATGCGGCACACCGCGGGATCGCCGCCCGCCCGCGCGTGCTCAAGGTTCCTGCCTTTGCCGAAGACCTTGCAACGCTGCTCGCGCAATTCCCCGATGCGCGGCTGGTGCTGGCCGAACGCGAGCATGACGCGGTACTGAAAAGCGCGATCAGCCTCGCGGCCAACCAGATGGCGATGCAATCCGATAGCTGCTGCCTTGATGCAATCGAGGCACGCTGGCGGCACAAGATCGAATTGCGCGAGGCCCGGATGGAAAGCGCATTGCAGGACTGGCAAGGCCCGGTCGCTCGCGCCGATTTCGCCGCACTCAACGCGGATTGGGATGGCGCGATCGCAAGCGTTTATGATGGCCTCGGCCTCAGTCTCACGCCCGAAGCGCGCGCGGCGATGCACAAGGTCATGGCCGCGAGCGAGGATGGCCACCACCGCGATCATGCGGCCCAACTCGCGCGGTTTGCCACGGCAAGCTAGGCGCGCGGTGCAAAGCAAAAGGGCCGCCCCTTGCCGGGACGGCCCTTTGCAAAATGTCGTGGCCGAAAAGGCTTTAGCCGACGATTTCTTCGTCCTTGAAGAAGTAGGCGATTTCGATCGCTGCGTTTTCTTCGCTGTCCGAACCGTGGACGGTGTTCTCGCCGATCGACAGTGCGAGCTCCTTGCGGATCGTGCCGGGAGCGGCGTCGGCCGGGTTGGTAGCGCCCATCACTTCGCGGTTCTTGGCGACGGCGTCTTCGCCTTCGAGGACCTGCACGACCACCGGCTCGCTCATCATGAATTCGACGAGTTCACCGAAGAAGGGGCGCTCCTTGTGGACCGCGTAGAAGCCTTCGGCCTGTTCGCGGGTCATGTGGATGCGCTTCGATGCGACGACGCGCAGGCCGGCGTCTTCCAGCATCTTGGTGACCGCACCGGTCAGGTTGCGGCGGGTGGCATCGGGCTTGATGATCGAAAAGGTGCGGGTGGCCGCCATGAGTATGCTCCTGTGAACGTCTTTTTATGGGGAGGGTTATTGGCCGCGGCCCCTAGATGCTGCGATGCGGAATGGCAAGCTTCTGCGCGATGCCGATCGCTATCGCGCTGTGCCGGTGCCAGAGCCGGTGACGATCGACAGCTGGACGCGGGTGGGCTTGCCCTCGCCGATATCGAGCGAAAGGCTTGCCCCATCCTCCGCGCGGACAGCCGCCAGCGTTTGCCCTGACTTCGTATCAAGCGCGGCGATGACGACAAACCCGTCAGCTTCGGCTTCGGCGCGGTAATGCTGCATAACTGCAAGCCTATCGGCATCGGTCTCGAACGACAGCAGGATGCCCTGCCCACCCGGCCGCGAAGCGATGGTGTTGCCTGTTACCCGCGCGCCTTCGGGCAGTGTGAAACCGGGTGGCAGAGTGACGGGAACCTGCGTGCCCGAAACCAGAGTGACGGGGCCATTATCACGATAAATCACCGTGCGCCGCGCGCCGGTTTCGGGGTCGAAGCTGTCCATGCCCGCAGGATCGCGCGGCGCGTCCGGCGGCAGCGCTCCGCAGGACGCCAGCAGCAAGGCTGCGGTCAGAAGCGATCCAGCATGGCGATAGTCCGGCGTCCCGATCGGTCGGCTCCTTTCCTCCGCAAGCATCCTTTATCGGGCGGAGTCGGGCAAGGCTGCGCAGGCTCAGCCCTTCTTGACCCAGCGGCCGTCTTCCTGCGCGTAATAGGCGCGTTCGAGCCCCTCGCGCCCGTCTACCGCGCGCCATGCCGCACGCGCGGCAGCGGCAAGATCGGGTGGGAACAGCAGGAAGGTGCGCGCGAACCCCTCGGTCTCGCGGAAGGTGCCGTCGGCAAGGATGATGTGGCTTGCCCGGTTCGCATGGGCTGGCTCGCTCCCCAGCAGGATCGGCTGGCGATCCGCACCCGGCGCATCGGCCTCGCCATTGGCAAGGAAGCTGTCGCTGGGGGCGGCCTGCCACAAGGCGCGCGCAATCGCGGCGCGCTGGTCGGGATCGGCCGCAACGACCATCACCCGCTCGCCCTGCGCGACCGCGCGCTTGGCAATCAGGGCGACGACCTTTTCGACCGGATCGTCGGTGACCTGCCAGAAATCGAGCTTCACGGTGCGTCCTCGCCCGATATCGGGGTGCCGCTTCGCTGGAGAAGCCAGAAGGCCGCGGCGGCGCACACCGCGATCGATACCAGAGGCACCGGCCACAGCACTGCCCAACGCCCGTCGAGCAGCGCAATCGCGCTGCCCGGCAGCGGAACGAAGATCCACCGGCTGTAATCCTGATAGGCAATCGCGGGCGCATACATCACGGCGCCGGCGATCGCGATCATGGCGTTGCCCTCGGGGCTGCCTCTGCGACCTTTTCGCTGAATGATGGCAAGGGGGATTAGGATCAGCAGACCGAGCGCGGCAACGCCCCACCAGAATACCCGCCCGATTCCGGAAAAGTCGCTGGCAAGCGCGGGGCTGGCGCACGCGAGCGTCGCCGCCGCAACCGAGATCTGCCGCCCGTATCGCATCAGCGCTTCCCCTTCCCCTCGCCGCCCGATCTGGCATTGCCGCGGCAGCGATCGGAACAATACTTCACATTGTCCCAATCGCGCTCCCACTTCTTGCGCCACGTGAAGGGCAACCCGCAGGCCAGACAGGTCTTGGTCGGCAGATCGGACTTCTTGCGCATCTTCGGCATTTGCGGCCTACCGCTGCGCTATATAAGGCACGGAAATGCGGCTTACGCCTCGACCACGTCGCGCACGAACTGGTCGAGCAAGCGCACGCCGTAACCCGTCGCGCCCTTGTCCCAGGTCTGGCCCGGCTTGTTCGACCACACCATGCCCGCAATATCGAGGTGCGCCCACGGGGTGCCATCCTTGATGAAGCGCTGCAGGAACTGTGCGGCGGTGATCGAGCCGGCCTCGCGCGGGCCGATGTTCTTCATGTCGGCGATCGGCGAATCGATCAGCTTGTCGTAATTCGGCCCGAGCGGCATCCGCCACAGCTTGTCGCCGCTGGTCTGGCCCGCTGCGGTCAGCTGCTGGGCGAGCGTGTCGTCATTGGCGAACATCCCGCCATATTCGTTGCCGAGGCTGATGATCATGGCGCCGGTCAGCGTGGCAAGGTCGACGATGCGTGCAGCATCATAATGCGTCTGCGCCCAGTGCAGCGCATCGCACAGCACCAGCCGCCCTTCGGCATCGGTGTTGAGCACTTCGACCGTCTGCCCGCTCATCGTGGTGACGACATCGCCGGGGCGCTGTGCCTTGCCGTCGGGCATGTTCTCGACGAGGCCCATCACGCCGATCACGTTGGCCTTCGCCTTGCGGCCCGCCAGCGCGAGCATCGCGCCCGCGACTGCGCCCGCGCCGCCCATGTCCCACTTCATGTCTTCCATGCCCGGCCCGGGCTTCAGCGAGATGCCGCCGGTATCGAAAGTCACGCCCTTGCCGACGAAGACCGTGGGCTTGTCACCTTCTTGCCCGCCGTTCCAGCGGATCGCGATCAGCTTCGATTCGCGCTCCGAACCCTGGCCGACGCCGACAAGCGCGCCCATGCCGAGCGCGGTCATCTCGTCTTCACCCAGCACGGTGACTTCGACACCGGTGCCCGCAAATGCCTTTTCGCAGGCCTCGACGAAGGTTGCAGGATAAAGGAAATTGGCAGGCTCGGTCACCAGCGTGCGGGTGAATTCGATGCCCTTGGCCAGCGCGCTTTCACGCTCCCACGCCGCATCGGTGCCCTCGGGCGCGCCGACCACGTGGATCTTGGTCAGCGAGGGGCGCTTGTCGGCGGCAAGCCGCGTGCGATAGGCATCGTGGCGGAAAGCGCGCAGCCGCACGGCGAGCAGCACAGCGGCAGCTTCGTCCGCGCAAAGGCCCGCGCCGCCCAGATCGAGCACCATCGCGCTCTCGCCCGAAACCAGATACTTGGCCGTCAGCGCAGCGCCTGCGCGCTCGCAATTGGCGCGGCGGTCGGCAGCCCCGGTTTCGCCGGCCCCCGCCAGCGCGACGCGCCGCACGCCCGCGCCATCAGCCGCGAAGCCTTCGAACACCTGCCCCGCCCGGCCCGTGAACCGCGACGCGGCCGCGCCTTCGACCAGCGCTTGATCGAGGTCGGCCAGCGCCTGCCCCTGATTCACGATCCGCGCTTGAAGGCGGACATCGGCGGGAGGAGCGGCGGCGAAATGGATCTGCATGGGAACTCCGGAAAAACTCGTTGCGCCGCACGCAAAAAGGGCGGCGTTGGCAGAGCGCTGCGCTGCCGCGACGAACTGCGAACAGGGCTTGCGCAATGGCGATTGCGATTAGGCGCGAGCGGTGCAATAGGCAAGGCCATGTCGGGAGGCTTGCAAGACGCACCGCGTGACGACACGCGACCTGCCCAGCGCTTCCCGGCGCGGGGTGCCTCATCGCGTCTGGTGCTCGCGCTGCTGATGATGGGTGCGCCCGCCGCGCTCGCCGCGCAGGATCAGGTGCCGGACGCCAGCGCCGCAGACGCGCAAGCCCCCGCGACTGCACCGCGCCAGATCGATTTCGAAGCGTCCGAGATCGGTTACAATTCCGAAGCCGATACCGTCACCGCGCGCGGCAACGTGATCCTGCGCTCGGAAGACCGCTCGGTCCGCGCCGATCAGGTGACGTGGGATCGCAATGCGGGCACGATCATCGCCACCGGCAACATCCGGCTGGTCGACGATGCCGGCAACCAGCTCTTCACCGACCGCGTCGAACTGACCGAGGAATTCGACACCGGGGCAATGAGCGATCTTTTGATCGCGCTGCGTGCCGGCGGCAGACTGGCGGCGCGGTCGGCAACGCGCACCGCCGATGGCAATGCCGAACTGATCGATGCGGCCTATTCGGCCTGCCCCGTGGTCGATGCCGAAGGCTGCCCGAAAGAGCCGACCTGGCGGGTGACCGCGCGCCGGGTGATCTACGACCAGAAGGCCGGGCGCGTCCGCTTCGAAGGCGCGATGCTCGAACTGTTCGGCGCGCGCATCCTGCCGCTGCCGGGCCTCGCGATCCGCACCGATGGCGGCGCGGAAAGCGGATTTCTGGTTCCCGATATCCGGGTGACACAGGTCAACGGGCTCGAACTGTCGGGCGAATATTACTGGCGCGTCGCACCGAACGCCGATCTGACGCTGGGTGCCTACGTGTTCTCCAACGCCGCCCCGATGGCGAGCGCGAAGTGGCAGCACCTAACCGAAAAGGGTGCCTATCAGGTCACGGGCTATGCCACCTTCTCGGACCGCGCGACCGACTTTACCGGCGGGGAAAGCCTGCGCAGCGATCCGCGCGGCTATCTCGATGCCAATGGCCGGTTCCAGTTCTCCCCTGACTGGAGCCTGACCGGATCGATCCGGCTCGCCTCGGACCGCACCTTCCTGCGCCGCTACGATATCAGCCGCGATGACCGGCTGCGCTCGACGATCAATCTCGAACGGATCACCGACCGGTCGTATTTCTCGCTCGCCGGATGGGCGACGCAGACGCTGCGGCTGAACGCCGATCAGGGACAGGTGCCGCTTGCCCTCCCCGCGATCGATTACCGCCAGCGGATCGGCGACAATGTGCTCGGCGGCAAGCTGATGGTGCAGGCCAACAGCCTCGCCCTGCTGCGCAACGACGGGCAGGACACGCAGCGCGCCTTTGCCGGTGCGCAATGGGATATGCGCCGCCTGACCCGCATGGGGCAGGTCGTGACGCTGACCGGGCTGGTGCGCGGCGACATCTACAATACCAGCAACACGCTGGCGACGGCCACCGCCGCCTATCGCGGCACCGAAGGCTGGACCACGCGCGGGATTGCGACTGCCGCGCTCGATATCGAATGGCCTTTCGTGGGCGAAGCGCTGGGCGGCACGCAGGTGTTCAAGCCGCGCTTGCAGCTCGTCGCAAGCCCACGCATCCGCAACCTCGCGGTCCCCAACGAAGATGCGCGCGCAATCGATCTGGAGGATTCGAACCTCTTCGCACTGAACCGTTTCCCCGGATATGACCGGGTGGAAGACGGCAGCCGCGTGACCTGGGGGCTCGACTGGGAATTGCAGCGCCCCGGCTGGCGGGTCAAATCGACCATCGGCCAGTCGTTCCGCCTGCAGGCGCCGCGCGAGGGGTTGTTCCCCGAAGGCACCGGCCTCACCGAGAAGGTCACCGATTTCGTCGGCCGCACCGAAGTGCGGTTCCAGAACCTCGTCCAGTTCACGCACCGCTTCCGGCTCGACAAGGACAATCTTGCAATCCGCCGCAACGAGATCGACGCGACGGTCGGATCGCGCCGGACCTATCTGGAAGTCGGCTACCTGCGGCTCAACCGCGACATTTCCTCGGTCGAGGACTTGCGCGACCGCGAGGAAGTGCGCGCGGCTGCACGCGTCGCGATCGGACGCGCGTGGTCGGTGTTCGGCTCGGGCGTGTTCAACCTCACCGACGAGGAGGAAGACCCGATCTTCCAGCCCGACGGGTTCCAGCCGATCCGCACGCGGCTTGGCGTAGCCTATGCCGATGACTGCATCGAATTCGGGGCGACCTGGCGGCGCGACTTCATCGATGCGGGTGACGCGCGGCGGGGCAATGCGTTCCAGGTGTTCTTCGCGCTTCGCAACCTTGGCTTCCGCTAATCGACGCCGGTATAGCAGGCTCGATTGGCAGCACGCGCAAATCGCGTTAAGGGCAGCGCCGAAGGCGAAGGTGGCCGCGGGATCGGCTAGCCCACTCAGCTTTCGTTCAGCCGGTGCGAGCCATCGGCGAACTGACTGCGGCGGACATTCTGATCGCCGGATGACTAGGCCAGAAGGCGGGACCAAACGAGTGAGTGTAAAGCTGTTTACCAAGGCGCTGTTCGCCAAGACCGGAATTGCCCTGACCACCACCGGAATGCTCGGCCTCGTGCTCGCGCCGGTTGCCCTGTCGGCGCAGACCGTTGCGGTGCCGACTGCGGAAAACCCCTTCGGCCTGCCTGCCGACATCACCCTGTTCGGCAAGACCGATCCCGACCGCCGGACCGCGACCGCGATCGTCAATGGCTATGTCATCACCGGAACCGACATCGATCAGCGCGTCGCGCTCGTCACCGCCGCATCCGAAGCGCCCATCCCCGAAGATGAACTGCTGCGCCTGCGGGTGCAGGTGCTGCGCAACCTGATCGACGAAACGCTCAAGATCCAGAAGGCCGCCGCCGACGAGATCGCCGCCCCGCGCGACGAGATCGAGCGCACCTTCCAGCAGCTCGTCGCGCAGAATTTCGGCGGCGATACCGCCAAGATGGACGCCTATCTGGCGTCGATCGGCTCGTCGTCGGCATCGCTCAAGCGGCAGATCGAAGGCGAAGTCGCGTGGGAGAACATCCTGCGCCGCAACATCACGCCGTTCGTCAACGTGTCGGCCGAAGAGGTCAACGAGTTCCTCAAGCGGATGAACGAAGCGCGCGGCACCGACGAATATCGCGTCGGCGAGATCTATCTGACCGCCACGACCGAAAACCGCGCCACCGTGCTCGCCAATGCGCAGGCGATCATGCAGCAATTGCAGCAGGGTGGCAGCTTTGTCGCCTATGCGCGGCAATATTCCGAAGCGAGCAGCGCGGTCGTCGGCGGCGATCTAGGCTGGGTGCGGCTCGGCCAGCTGCCGCCCGAAATCGGCGCGGTAACCCGCACGATGCAGACGGGCCAGTTGAAGGGCCCGATCGAGGTTCCCGGCGGCTTTTCGATCATCTACCTGATCAACAAGCGTCAGGTGCTGATGGCTGATCCGACCGAAGCACTGCTCAGCCTGAAGCAGGTGTCGATCACCTTCCCTGCGGGCGTTACGCAGGCACAGGCCGAAGCGCGTGTGGCAGAATTCGGCAACTTCATGAAGACCGTGCGTGGCTGCGGCGATGTCGATGCCGGCGCGGCGAAGATCGGCGCCCAAGTCGTATCGAACGACCAAATCAAGGCAGCGACCCTGCCCGAGCAACTGCGCAACATCCTGCTGAACCTCCAGGTCGGTCAGTCGACCCCGCCGTTCGGCGGCATTCAGGAAGGCGTGCGCGTGCTGATGCTGTGCGGACGCGATGATCCCAAGGATGCCGGCGCGCCGACCTTTGCCACGGTGATGAGCCAGATCGAGGAAGAGCGCGTCAACAAGCGCGCACAGCGGTTGCTGCGCGATCTGCGCAACGACGCCTATATCGAATACAATTGAACCTGTCACACGCGCCCCTTGCGATCACGCTGGGCGATCCGGCGGGAATCGGGCCGGAAGTAATCCTTGGCGCGTGGGCAAGGCTGCGCGCTGAACGCCGCGCCCCGCCGGCCTTCGTGGTCGGCGGCGCGGGCCTGCTTCGCGCGGCGGGCGAGGCGCTGCGGATCGACTGTCCGGTGGTGCCGATTGCGACCGCCGACGAGGCGGCTTTCGCCTGCGCTGCGGGACTGCCGGTGATGGCGGGGCTCGACGTTCCCTATGCACCTGGCCAGCCGACAGCCGACGGCGCGCAGGCAGCGCTGGCATCGTTGCAATGGGGCACGCGGCTCGCGCGCGCCGGGACGGCGGCGGGCGTGGTCACCGCACCCATCGCCAAGGCGGCGCTGGCGGCGATCGGATGGGATTATCCGGGACAGACCGAATATCTCGCCGATGCCTGCGGCGCGCCCTACCGCGATGCGGTGATGATGCTGGCGGGGCCATCGCTTCGCACCGTCCCGCTGACAGTGCATGTCGCATTGGCCGAAGTGCCCACGCTGCTCTCGCCCGGGCTGATCGTCCACAAGGCGCGAATCGTCGCTGCCGGGCTGACGCGAGATTTCGGCATCCCGCGCCCGCGTCTCGCGATCGCCGCACTGAACCCGCATGCGGGAGAGCAAGGCCAGTTCGGCGATGAGGAAGCGCGGATCATCGCCCCTGCGATTGCAGAGCTTCGCGCCGAGGGCATCGATGCCACCGGACCCGTGCCCGGCGACGCGCTGTTCACGCCGCGCGCGCGCCAAGGCTATGATGCGGCCTTGTGCATGTATCACGATCAGGCGCTGATCCCGCTGAAGGCGCTCGAATTCGATGAGGGCGTCAATGTCACGCTCGGGCTGCCGATCATCCGCACCTCGCCCGATCACGGCACTGCCTTCGACATTGCGGGCAAGGGCCTCGCCGATCCCGGCGCAATGGCCGCGGCGATCCTGATGGCGGCAGACATGGCGATGGCGCGGCACCGCGGCTGAAATCGTTCGCGGCCAGCGCAGGCGAATGGTGGCTCGACTTCGCGCGACCCGAGCGGCTAGGAGGGCCGCGTGAGCACCCCGCCCCTGCCCCCGATCCGCGATGTCATCCAGCGCCACGGCCTCGCTGCGTCCAAGGCGCTGGGGCAGAACTTCCTGCTCGACGAGCAATTGCTTGCGCGCATCGCCGCGCTGCCGGGCGATCTGGCCGGCGCGCAGGTGCTTGAAGTCGGGCCCGGCCCCGGCGGCCTGACGCGCGCGCTGTTGCGAGCGGGCGCGCGGGTTACCGCGATCGAGATGGACCGCCGCTGCCTGCCCGCGCTCGCCGAACTGGGGGAGAGTTTCCCCGGCCAGTTGACCGTGATCGAAGGCGATGCGCTCAAGCTCGATCACAATGCGCTTATGAACGCAGAGCCGTTCCATGTATTGTCGAACCTTCCCTACAACGTCGGCACCGCCTTGTTCGTGCGCTGGCTTTCGGGCGAGGCGTGGCCGCCGCTGTGGCAATCGCTGACACTGATGTTTCAGCGCGAGGTTGCCGACCGGATCGCGGCGGGCGCCGGCGAGGACGCCTATGGCCGCCTCGCAGTGCTTGCGCAGTGGCGCAGCGAAGCCCGGTTGGCGATGAAGGTTCACCGCAGCGCCTTTACCCCGCCCCCCAAGGTGATGAGCGCGATCGTCCACGTCACCCCTGCCGCGATGCCCGAAGGGGTTTCGGCGCGGATGCTCGAACGCCTTACCGAAGCCGCCTTCGGCCAGCGCCGCAAGATGCTGCGCCAGAGCCTGAAAGGCGTGCCGGGCGCATTGGAGGCGCTCAGCCGCATCGGCATCGACGAGACGCGGCGCGCCGAAACGGTCAGCGTGGCGGAGTTCGTGGCACTGGCGCGGGCGCTGGGTGCTGCCCGGGCAGAGCCTTAGGTGCGCTGAAGCCCGCGCAGCACTTTGGCGCGTTGCAGCATCAGGGCAAGGATTTCGGATCGCTCCGCCGCCCATTGCAGGATATTGGAAAACATCAGGATTTCGATGCCGTCCACGCCTTCCATGCGCACCCCGTATTCGTTCTTCAGAAGGTCCCATGCCGCGGGCTCGATCGTCATCTTGTCGAACGGCAGGAACAGGTCGCGGCAGCCATATTTGAACGGCGGCACGATCGACAGGCTCAGCCCGTGGGGATAAACCCCAACCATCACAGGCGGGTGACGGTGGGATTTGACATCCCCCGACAGGTGGCCGAACCTGTATCCGGGCTGCGAAATGCGCACCATGCCGGTCATTTTCTTGCCGATCGGCTTCGGCAGGTCGGTTGCCGCGTAAAGCCTTTCATAGTCGCGCCAGCGCCCGTTGCTGGCGTGCATGATGTAGAATGCGACGCCGCCGAAGAACACCAGACTGATCGCGCTGACCAGTGTCATGTAGACCTGTTCGACAATCTCACCCATTGCAAAGCGCCCCGAAAGCCCGAACATTCAGGCGCTGCAAGACTAGTCTAAAAGGGTAGCCAAAGCGTTCACCCGGCCTTCTGCTTGAGGCGCCAGGCGTGCAGCAGCGGTTCGGTGTAGCCGCTGGGCTGCTCCACCCCCTTGAAGATCAGATCCTTGGCTGCGCGATAGGCCGCGTCGTCCTCGTTGCCGGTCAGCGGCACGTAAAGCGGATCGCCCGCGTTCTGCGCGTCGACCTTGGCGGCCATCCGCCGCAGCGAATCGAGCACCTGCGCTTCTGACACCACCCCGTGCAGCAGCCAGTTGGCGATGTGCTGCGAGGAAATGCGCAAGGTCGCGCGGTCTTCCATCAGGCCCACATCATTGATGTCGGGCACCTTGGAACAGCCCACGCCCTGATCGATCCAGCGCACGACATAGCCCAAGAGGCCCTGGCAATTGTTATCGAGTTCCTCGGCGATTTCGGCTTCCGACCAGTTCGCGCCTTCGGCCAGCGGGATCGACAGCAGCGCGTCGAGGCCCATCGGTTCGGGCAGGCTCTTCTGCACATCGAAAACGTCGATCTGGTGATAATGCAGCGCGTGGAGCGTCGCGGCGGTGGGGGACGGCACCCATGCGGTGTTCGCGCCTGCGTTGAGGTGGCCGATCTTTTCGACCATCATCTGCCCCATCAGATCGGGCGCGGCCCACATGCCCTTGCCGATCTGCGCCTTGCCCGACAGGCCGTGGGCAAGGCCGATGGCGACATTGCGCGCTTCGTAGGATTTCAGCCAAGCTGAGCTCTTCATCGCGCCCTTGCGCAGCATCGGCCCGGCCCGCATCGAGGTGTGGATTTCGTCCCCCGTGCGGTCGAGGAAGCCGGTGTTGATGAACACGATCCGGTCTTTGACCGCGTGGATGCAGGCGGCAAGGTTCGCCGACGTGCGGCGCTCTTCGTCCATCACACCGACCTTGATCGTGTGACGCGGCAGGCCGAGCAGGTCTTCCACGCAATCGAACAGGTGGTTGGTGAAAGCACATTCTTCCGGCCCGTGCATCTTGGGCTTCACGATGTAGATCGAGCCGCACGCCGAGTTGCCGAACTTGCCCTTGCCTTCCACATCCAGCGTGCTGATCGCGCTGGTGAAAACAGCGTCCATGATGCCCTCGGGCACCTCGCTGCCGTCGGGAAGGCGGATCGCGGGGTTGGTCATCAGGTGGCCGACATTGCGCACGAACATCAGGCTGCGGCCCTTGAGGGTCTGCACGCTGCCGCCTGCATCGGTGTAGGTCTTGTCGCCTGCCAGCGTACGGGTGAGGGTCTTGCCGCCCTTCGCGAAGCTCTCCGACAGGTCGCCGCGGATGATGCCGAGCCAGTTGGTGTAAGCGAGCAGCTTGTCTGCCGCATCAACCGCTGCGACCGAATCCTCACAATCGGCAATCGTGGTGAGCGCGGCTTCGACGATGATATCGGCAATGCCCGCCTTGTCGGTCGCGCCGACGGGGGTGGCGGGATCGAAGACGATTTCAACGTGCAATCCGTTGTTCTTGAGCAGCACGCCCTTCTCGGTCGTTCCGACCTGCTGCGCCGGATCGGCGAGCGCGATTGCCTCGCGGCCCGCAAGGCCAGCCCAGCTTGCCCCGCCCGCGAGCGGAAAGGTTTTGTCGAGGAACTGCCGCCCGCGCGCGATCACCGCCGCGCCCCGCGCCTCGTCATAGCCGCCTGGCCGCGCCGGGGGCGCATCGAGCGCGTCGGTGCCGTAGAAGGCATCATACAGGCTCCCCCAACGCGCATTCGCCGCGTTGAGCAGGAAGCGGGCGTTGAGGATCGGCACCACCAACTGCGGCCCGGCCATCGTCGCGATCTCGGGATCAACGTTCCGCGTGCCGATCTGGAAGTCGCCGGGCTCGGGAACGAGGTAGCCGATTTCGGTCAGGAACGCCTTGTAGGCGGCGGCATCATGCGGCTTTCCCGCGCGCTCCATATGCCATGCGTCGATCTGCGCCTGCAATTCCTCGCGCTTCGCCAGCAGCGCGCGGTTCTTCGGCGCGAACTCGGCCAGCAGCGCGGCAAAGCCCTGCCAAAAGGCATCGGCATCGCGCCCCAGCGGCGCCAGCACTTCCTTTTCGAGGAAGGTCGCCAGCGGCAAAGCGATGCTCACGCCGGCGCGGGTCGTCATGTCAGTCATTCAGGTCCTCGTATGGTAAGCTTGCAAAGCCGAACCCGGGGAGGAGAGGACATGGCCGCCTATGCCGCAGGGGACGCACGATTGCAACGGGTTGGACATGGCCCTGCGCGGCGCTAATGGGGGAGGCATGGACGGGATAACGGGACAGATCGACGCGGGCGCGATGCTTGCGCAGGTGCGCGCGTGGAGCGCAATCAACACCGGCACCGCGAACCTTGTGGGTCTGGCCGAGCAGGCCGATGCGCTGGCGGCCGCCTTTGCCGTGCTGCCGGGCGAGGTCGTGCTGGTCGATCCTGCCCCCGTCAGCGCGATCGCCGCCGACGGCAGCGAATTCGAAAAACCCCACGGCCAGCATCTGGTGGTGCGCGTGCGCCCGCAGGCCAACCGGCGCATTTTGTTGACCGGGCACATGGATACGGTGTTTCCGATCGATCACCCCTTCCAGCAGCAGCGCTGGCTCGACGGCGAGACGCTGAACGGGCCCGGCGTTGCCGACATGAAGGGCGGGATCGCGGTGATGCTGCACGCGCTGATCGCCTTCGAACAGACTGCCGACGCGTCATCACTCGGCTATGATGTGCTGATCAACTCGGACGAGGAAACCGGGTCGCTTGCCAGCAATGCGCTGATCGCGCAGCTCGCCGCGGGCAAGATCGCCGCGCTCACCTACGAGCCCGCCGCGCTGCCCGATGGCACGCTCGCGCATGAACGCGGCGGCACGGGAAATTATTCGATCACATTCACCGGCAAAAGCGCGCACGCGGGCCGCAACCCGCACGAGGGGCGCAACGCCATCGTCGCCGCGGCCGATCTGATCCTGCGGCTGAAGGCGCTCGAAACTGCCGAGATCACGATCAACCCCGCCAAGCTCGAAGGCGGGGCGGCCAACAACGTCGTGCCCGATCACGCCGTGCTGCGCTTCAACGTGCGCCCGCGCACCATTGAGGCAGGCGCCGCCTTCGACCATGCGCTGAGCCACCTGCTGATCGATATCCAGAACGCGCACGGTGTCGCCACGCATCGTCACGGCGGTGTCACCCGCCCGCCCAAGAAGGTCGATGCCGCCGCGCAGGCCCTGTTCGATCTGGTGCGCGAATGCGGCGCCGAACTTGGTCAGACGATCCGCTGGCAATCGTCCGGCGGCGTGTGCGACGGCAACAACATCGCCGCCTGCGGTGTCCCCGTGGTCGACACGATGGGCGTGCGCGGCGGCGCGATCCATTCGCCGGACGAATATCTGATCGTCCCCAGCCTTGCCGAACGCGCCGCGTTGAGCGCGCGCGTCATCACCCGACTTGCTCAAGGAGCTCTATCGTGACCTTCCGCCTGCGCGCTGCGCGCCCCGCCGATCTTGAGGCATTGTACGAAATGGCCAAGCTGACCGGCGGCGGGTTCACCAACCTGCCGCCCGATCGCGCGGCCCTGCAGGGCAAGCTGGAACGCGCGGAAACCGCCTTTGCCCGCGCCGAGGACACGATCGTCGACGAGCAATTCGTGCTCGTGCTCGAAAATGCGCGCACCGGCGCGGTGCGCGGCACCTGCCAGCTGATGAGCCAGGTCGGCCAGCGCTGGCCGTTCTATTCCTATCGCCTCAACACGCTGACCCAGTATTCGCAGGAACTCGACCGCACGGTGCGCGCCGAGCTTTTGAGCCTCGTCACCGATCTCGAAGGGTCGAGCGAGGTCGGCGGATTGTTCCTGCACCCGGGCGAACGCGCCGGCGGGCTCGGGCTGCTGCTCGCGCGCTCGCGTTACCTGTTCGTGGCGATGCACCGCCCGCGCTTTGCCGACCGCATTCTGGCAGAATTGCGCGGCATCATCGACGAGCGCGGCGGATCGCCGTTCTGGGACGGGGTCGCGGGCCGGTTCTTCGGGATGAGCTTTCAGGACGCGGACTATTTCAACGCGATCAACGGCAACCAGTTCATCGCCGACCTGATGCCCAAGCACCCGGTCTATATCGCGATGCTCAACGAGGACGCGCGCTCGGTGATCGGCGTGCCGCACCCCACGGGGCGCGCGGCAATGCGGATGCTCGAGGACGAGGGCTTCCGCGCCGAAGGCTATGTCGACATCTTCGATGGCGGCCCCACGATGGTCGCCTGGACCGACAGCGTCACCAGCGTCAAGAACGCCTGCAATGCCAAGGTCACCGCGCTTGATGCCGCCGAAGGCGAACGCGCGATCCTTGCCACCGGCCACCTTGCCACGTTCCGCGCCTGTTTCGGCGCGCGGGTGCTCGACGGCGAAGGCGGGATCGCGATCGACAGCGCCAGCGCCGATCTGCTCGACGTGTGCGAAGGCGATACGGTGTGGAGCGTCGCGCGCTGAGCGATCAGCGGATCGGTTTTTCGAGCGCAATCACAGTGTAGCTGGTGACGTAATCGGCAAGGCCCGGCACCGCCATCAGCGTGTTGCCGAAACGCTTCATCGGCGCCGACCGGCCGAAACCCGACCGGTCGAACCGCGCGATGGCAAAGCCCGCCGCGCGCGCCAGCTGGCGGAATGTGGCAGTGTCGAGCTGGTTGACATAGGCCTGCTCGGCAAAGCTTTCCCACTGGGTCCACTTGTTGGGCTTCTTGGTTCCGTCCTCGGCCAGATCCCAGTGGCGCGGCACGAAGGCGGGATCGTCGTAGATCGCCGCCGCGGTGCGGAACATCGCCTTCTCGCCGAACAGCACGTGGCTCCACGGCACCGGGATCAGCGCTTCCATGTGCGGGCCCCACGGCCCCTTGAACGGAAACCATTCGAGCAGCACGCGCCCGCCAGGGCGCAGCACGCGGGCCCAATCGGCGAGGATCGCACCCGGCTCCATCACGTGTTCCATGCAATCGAAGGCAGTGATGAGATCCACGCTCTCATCCGCCAGCGGCAGGCCGGCGACATCGCCCTCGATAAAGCGCAAGGTGTCCGACCATTCGGGATGGGCGGCAAGTTCAGCCTCGGCGCGACCCAGTGCGGCGGTGTCGATATCGACCCCGGTGATGCTGCGCGCCAGGCCCTTGGATGCAAACAGCATCGCCAGCTGCCCTGCCCCGCAGCCGAAATCGAGGACATCGCGCCCGCGCAGTTCCTCGTCCGAAAAATGCCGCCAGCTCGACCGCAGCGAGGCATCGCGCCACGCGCCGTAATCGCCGATATCGGCCATCTTCGCCTCGGGCGGGGTCATCATCCAGCGCGAAATCGCGGTGCAGGCCTTGGTGCGGATGCTCATGGCACGCGTGCTACATTGGACAGCCGCCGCTTGTCGTCTAAGGAATCGCGCCATGAAACAAAGCGGCACATCTTTCACCGAAATCAACTTCGACGGGATCGTCGGCCCCAGCCACAACTATGCGGGCCTCAGTCTCGGCAACATCGCCAGCGCGAGCCACGCGGGCGATCCGTCCTATCCGCGCGCGGCCGCCTTGCAGGGGGTGGAAAAGATGCGCGGCAATCTGGCGCGGCTGGGCGTGCAGGGCTTCCTGTTGCCGCTCCCCCGGCCCAATCGCGCGCTGTCGCAGGCGCTCGCGCTCGACGGAAGCGAGCCTGCGCAGCTGCGCGCCGCGGCGTGGTCGGCCTCCTCGATGTGGACCGCCAATGCCGCCACTGTCAGCCCCGCCCCCGACACCGCCGACGGGCGCTGCCATCTGACCCCGGCAAACCTCGTCACCATGCTCCACCGCGCGCAGGAATGGCCCGACACGCAGGCGCAGCTCAGGATTGCCTTCGGCGACGAACGCCACTTCGCGATCCACGATGCGGTGCCAGCGACCTTCGGCGACGAGGGCGCGGCCAATCACATGCGGCTGTGCGAAAGCCACGATCAGCAAGGCGTCGAGGTGTTCGTCTATGGCCGTCCCGGTGGCCGCTTCCCCGCGCGCCAGCACGAACAGGCCAGCCGCCTCGTCGCGCGCGCGCATGGGCTCGATCCCGCGCGCACGGTCTTCATCGAACAGAACCCCGAAGCCATCGCCGCCGGCGCGTTCCACAATGATGTCGTCGCGGTCGCCAATGGCCGCGTGCTGTTCACCCATGCCGAAGCCTTTGCCGACCAGCAGGGCGCTTACGATGCGATCCGCGCGGCCTTCCCCGCGCTCGAAGTGGTCGAGGTGCCCTCCTCCGCGGTCAGCCTCGCCGAAGCGATCCGCACCTATCTGTTCAACGCGCAGCTCCTCACCCTGCCCGATGGCACGATGGCGCTGATCGTGCCCGAAGAATGCCGCGAATCCCCAAGCGTATGGGCGTGGGTCGAAGGCATGCTGGCGGGCAATGGCCCCATCCGGCAGGTGATCCCGGTCGATGTGCGCCAGTCGATGGCCAACGGCGGCGGCCCTGCCTGCCTGCGCCTGCGGGTCGCGTGCGATCCGGCGACCGTCGATCCCCGGTTCCTGCTGACCGAGGCCAAGGCCGATCTGATCGCGCAGACCATCGCCGCCCATTGGCCCGAACAAATCGATCCGTCCGATATCGGGGCACCGCATCTGGCGGACACCGTAATCGCGGCACGGCTTGCCCTTTTGGACGTCTTGGGCCTTTCGGAACTTGGTTAACGCGTTTGGTGGTCAGCCGGGGCAGGCGTAAAGTTAGCGAATTCCCCGAGCGACTCAGCACTCCGCTGGCCGTACGAAGGGTCGGAGACGTTATGCTGGGTAAGCTGAAGCGGCTGTTCGTGATCAAGACGCGGTTCGAGGCGTTCCTGATCATCTATGCCCTTGCGCTCGGCTCCTGCGCACGCGGAATGATCTATCTGCACGATTATCCGGGCTTTGGCGGCAAGTTGTTGTTCCTCGCCACGACGGGCGCGGTGTTTCTGGGGGGTGCCAAGATCCTGGACTGCCTCAAACTCGAAGCCGAGATCGCCGCGCTGCGCGAAGCGCGCGCGCCTGCCGACACGGATTGAGGCCGGCCCCGCGGGCGGGCGTTGTTTTCGATGTAGCGGTGAGGTGGGGGTTTCTGTTGCTACGTACCCCCGGACGCCCGGTATCCGATTCTGTTGCCCGGTTCGGTCCAACCGCGCTTTTTAGCCTAGTAAAAGAAGGGCGTTAGCCCATCAATTATGCGGCGATTGCGAGTGCTTCGTTATCGTTGGCACTTATGGTTTTTGAGCCTTATGCGGGTTACTCAGCCCGGGCAAAAACTACGTCTTTCAACACACGTCGATCCTGGTTCGGCCCCATCAGGAGTTGCGCCGAAACGCCGCTTCTGGTGGAGCCGCCGGGTACTGCCCCCGGGTCCGTTGCATCTATTTCACGCAGCAGTTTATCGCCATAGCCGGTCGAAACCGGCAAGGACCGATATAGCGGCAGTTTCCTGAATGTGAAGTGCCTGGGGTGCCGTGGCAACGCGTTGCCCGATCCGGGCCACACTCCCTCTAGACCCCCTTCAGACCCCCTTCAGACCCCCACCAGAACCCATCCAGACCGGTTTCGCCTGCCTGTTTCACGTGAAACATTGCAGCGAAACACGCCTGCGGCGTCACTTTTTCAGCGCATCACGGATTTCGATCAACAATTCGGTTTCGCTCGGGCCGGCGGGCGCGGCGGCCTCTTCGTGGCGCGCGAACTGCTTCGTGATCTTGTTCACGTATCGCACCATCATGAAGATGATGAAGGCCAGGATCAGGAAGTTGATCACGACCGAAACGAACGCGCCCAGCGCCAGCACGTTGGCCCCCGCCTCGCGCGCGGCGGCGAGCGACGTGCCGGGGGCGACATCGCCCGACAGCACCCAATAGCGGTCGGAAAAGTCGATATTGCCCACAATCCAGCCGATCAGCGGCATGATGATGTCATCAGTCAACGATTTGACAATCGCCCCGAACGCCGCGCCGATGATGACCCCGACGGCCAAATCCATGACATTGCCCTTGGCGATAAAGGCCTTGAATTCCGACAGCATGATGATCCCCTTTGTGTCCGGCTGTTAACCACATCGTGCCACCCGCCACACAGGCTGCCAAGCCGCACAGACACGATCGTCCACCGCTTGAACCGCCCCGATGGTGTGCTATATCCGCAATACAGATTGGACAGCCGGGCAAAGCCCCGTGCTATCAGGAGGGTATCGCCAATGAAGTTCACCACCATGATGCGCGGCACATTTGCCGCCGCCGCCGCGCTCAGCCTTGCTGCTTGCGGGATCAATTCGGTCCCGACCAAGGAAGAAGCCGCCAAGGCACAATGGGGCAATGTCGAGAGCGCGCTGCAGAACCGTTCGGACAAGATCCCCAACCTTGTCGCCGTGGTGCAGGGCGCCGCGATCTCCGAAAAGGACATTCTGCAAGGCGTGATCGATGCCCGCGCGCGCGCGACCTCGATCAACATCACCACCGACGATCTCTCGAATCCCGAAGAGTTCAAGAAGTTCAGCGATGCGCAGAACCAGTTGACGCAGGCGATGGGCCAGCTGCGCACCGTGGTCGAAAACTACCCGCAGCTCGCCAGCCAGCCGCGCTTCGCCGACCTGATGGTTGCGATCGACGAAGCCAACAACCAGATCAACACCGAGCGCGGCCGCTACAACGATCTCGCGCGCGATTACAACACCGAGATCCGCACCTTCCCGTCCTCGATCGGTGCGAACATCATCCACGGTGCAGAAGCGCTCCAGTATTTCGAAGCCGCCGAAGGCGCTGCGGCCAATCCCACCGTCGACATGAGCCGGATCACCGGCACGGCCGCCCCTTCGGCCACCAATTGAGGTGACGATGCCATTCGCCCCGTTGCGGCGGGCGCTGGTGCTGCTCGCGAGCCTGTTCTGGCTCGCGCTCGGCACCGCCGCCCACGCGCAGGACTATCCCGCGCGGCCCGATGGGCCGGTCTATGACGGGGCGAACATCCTCTCGCCCGCAACCGAGGCGCAGCTCGATTCCGAACTGCGCGCCTACAATGCGCAGACAGGCCGCGCGATCATCGTCGCCACGGTCCCCGGCCTCGGCGGCAGCTCCATCGAAAGCTATGCGACGACGCTCTATACCGACAAGTGGGGCATCGGCGGCGCCCAGCGCGATGCGGGCCTGCTGCTGCTGATCGCCCCGAACGAACGCAAGATGCGGATCGAGGTCGGCTATGGCCTCCACGGCTATTTCGGCGGGATCATGGCCGGCCGCGTGATCAACGATGTGATCGCCCCGCGCTTCAGGGAAGGCAATTTCGATGCCGGCGTAACTGACGGCGTGGCCGCAATCCTTGCCCATCTGGCCAAGAGCCCTGCTGATGCGATCGCGATCGAGGAAGCCGCCAAGGCCGCACAGGCGCAGCAAAGCCGCAGCGATGGCGGGTTCCCGTTCGGGATCCTGATCTGGGTGGCGGTGATATTCTTCTTCTTCGTGATCCCGCTGCTGACGGGCCGCGGGCGGCGGCGCAAGTATCGCTCCAGCGGCAAGGGCCCGTGGGGCAGCCGCGGGCTCGGCGATACTGCGCGCGATGTGATCCTGTGGGAAGTCGGCAGCGCGATCGTGCGCGGCGCGATGTCGGGCGGCGATGATGACGGCTGGGGCGGCGGTGGCGGCTTCGGCGGCGGCGGCGGGTTCGGCGGCGGCGGATTTGGCGGATTTGGCGGCGGCTCCTCAGGGGGCGGCGGCGCTTCGGGGGGTGGTAAGCGATGGCCTATATGACTGAAGCCGAACACCGCCTCGTCAGCGCCGCGGTGACCGAAGCGGAAAGCGCGACCTCGGGCGAGATCGTCACCGTGCTGGCCGAGGCGTCCGACGGCTACACCGATGTCGCACTGCTGTGGGCGGCAGGCGCGGCCTTCACCGCGATGAGCGTGTTCGCCGCCTTCCCCGAGCCTTTCCTCGACACCTGGGACGCCTTGTTCGCCGGTTGGGGCCACCAGTGGACTAGCGGTGAGCTTGCCAGCATGGTGATTGCGCTGGGCCTCATCAAGTTTCTCGGCGTCCTGCTGATCCAGCAATGGCAGCCGCTCAAATATGCACTGATCCCCGGCCCGGCTAAAACGATCCGCGTCCACAACCAGGCCGTGCGCCAGTTCAAGGTCGGCGCGCAGGCCCGCACCACCGGGCGCACCGGCGTCTTGATCTACCTGTCGATGCGCGAACACCGCGCGGAAATCGTCGCGGACGAAAGCATCGCCGCCAAGGTTTCGGCCGAGGTCTGGGGCGAGGCGATGAGCGACATGCTCGCGCATATCCGCAAGGGCCAGATCGCCGAGGGGCTGGCGGTCGGCATCCGCGATGTCGGCTTCGTGCTCGCCCAGCACTTCCCGCGCGGCAGCGAGGATGTGAACGAGCTTCCCGACCGCCTGATCGAAGTCTGACAATTTAACCGCTTGACCCTGCGCCCCGGAGCCTGTGGAAGGGCCACCCCTGCCCTCCTGCCGGAGCCTTGCCCGTGATCAAAGACCGCGACGCCGATCTGCCCGAACAGGTGATGTGGGAGGGCCAGTTTGTGACCGCGAAAAAGCGGGGACGGTGGGAATATGTCGGCCGCGCGCGTGGCATCAGGGCCGCCGCGATCATCGCGCTCGACAATGATCCCGATGGCACGCGCCACGTCATCCTTGTCAGCCAGTACCGCGTGCCGCTGTCGCGTTTCAGCCTTGAAATACCCGCTGGCCTCGTCGGCGACGATGCAGGCGGCGAGGATGAAGAGGCGATCACCGCCGCCGCACGCGAGCTGGAAGAGGAAACCGGCTACCACGCTGCGCACATGGAGGTGCTGGGAGAATTCTTCTCCTCGCCCGGCATGGTCTCGGAAAGTTTCACGCTGTTCAAGGCGACCAGCCTTACCCGCATCGGCGAAGGCGGCGGCGTTTCGGATGAAAACATCGTCGTCCACCGCGTCGCCTTGCGCGATCTGGCGCGCTTCGTGGCCGAATGGCGGCGGGCGGGCCATGCGGTCGACGTGCGGATCGCGATGCTCATGACACCGGGTTTCTTGGGAGAGGAATAGATTATGGCAGGACGTGTAGCGGGCAAACTGGCCCTCGTGACCGGGGCTGCGCAGGGGCTTGGCCGCGCGCATTGCATCCGGCTGGCGCAGGAAGGTGCGCGGGTGCTGGCGACCGATATCAACGCGGGCGGCGCAGAAGAAACCGCAGCGATCATCAATGCCGAATTGGGCGAAGGCACGGCGTACGGCATCGGCCATGACGTGACCGACCCTCCTGCATGGGAAGCGGCTGTGGATGCCGCACGTGAAAAGCTCGGCGGCCTCAACGTGCTGGTCAACAATGCCGGGATCGGCGTTCCGGGCAATATCGAAGCCTGCGATTTCGGCGACTGGCAGCGCTGTTTCGACATCAACGTCAATTCGATCTTCCACGGCTGCCAGAAGGCGCTGCCGCTGATGCGCGAGCATGCGCCCGGATCGATCATCAATATCTCGTCGATCGCTGGCCTGATCGCGAGCGACACCATGCCCGCCTACAACGCCAGCAAGGCGGCGGTGTGGATGCTGTCGAAATCGATCGCGCTGCACTGCGCCAAGAAGCAGATGAACATTCGCTGCAATTCGGTACACCCGACCTTTGTCGACACGCCGATCCTCGACGGAACCGCGCGTTCGGCCCAACTCGACAAGGGCGTGCTGATGGAAAAGCTGGCGCGGCAAATCCCGCTCAAATTCGTGGGCGAGCCCAACGACATCGCCAACGCGGTGCTCTATCTCGCCAGCGACGAGAGCCGCTTCATGACCGGCGCCGAATTGAAGCTCGACGGCGGCATCAGCGCGATGTGAGGCGACTTCCCGTCGCGCAAAAAAGAAGGGGCCCGCGTGGCCCCTTCCCGGTTTCGTCAGATCAGGTGCAGCGGCCCGAAAACCGGGAACCGCTTCAATGTCGCTGCCCTCAATCCGCGATCAGTGCGATGGCCAGATAGAGCAGCGCCGCACTGCCGAAGCCCAACAGGGTTGCAGCAACAAAGCCGATGCGGACGATCATGGTGTCGACGCCGAAGTGGTTGGCGATCCCGGCGCACACGCCGAACACCTTGCCGTTCGCCTTGTCGAGCCGGAAGCTGCGGCCGGCCGGCGCGTTGTCGGGACGGTGGTTGAGGTTGTTCATTGCTATTCTTTCTCTCGTTCGGTTGGATCAGACGATCAGGCTGGGGCTGGCGGGAACGATCGCATAGGCGAAGCTGGCGAGCGTCAGGACGACAGCAAAGGCAGCCGATGCGAGGCGGGCGGTGGTTTCGGGAGCGAACATCGTTTCAATTCCTTCTTTCCGAGTGCGATCAGGCGACAAGCGTGGGGGTGGCGGGAATGATGGCGTAGGCGAAGAACGCTGCCGACAGCACGACCGAGAAGGTGGCGGCGAACAGGCGGTTGCTGGTTTCGGTGGCGAACATTGATGGTCTCCTTTGCAGTGTTTCTGGTGTTGTCCGGGACCATCCCGGGGATGCCGGATACATTGCAGGGGGCGTGCCAAACTCGAAAAATGGCGGAATTGCGTGGGTTTGCGGCTTTCGCTGGGCAAACGCGCCGTTCATCAAAGCGAAAGCTTGGGATTTTACGCCAAGGGTTGGGATCGGAGATTCTGCGGTTGCGGTGCTGGCCAAACCCGCTGCCCGCCGCTACCCGCAGCGGTGCCATGGCCCTCAGCCGCATCACGCTTGAAAATTTCCGCAACCACGCCGCAACGCAGCTTGGCGAGACGGCGCATTTCAATCTGCTGGTGGGCGAAAACGGGGCGGGAAAGACCAATATTCTCGAAGCCCTGTCGCTGCTCGGCCCGGGCCGGGGGCTGCGGCGGGCGAGCCTCGCCGATCTGCCGCGCCGCGCGAGCAGCGATGCCCCGCCCCTGCCCTTCGCGATCGGGGCCAGCCTGACCGAGGCGGGCACGGTGTCGGCGCGGCTTGGCACCTATACCGAAGCGGGCACGCCCAACCGCCGGCTGGTGCGCGTCAACGGCGCGCCTGCGACTGCGGGGAGCCTTGCCGAATGGATGGCGATGTCGTGGCTGACTCCGGCGATGGATGGGTTGTTCACCGACAGCGCGGGCGCGCGGCGGCGGTTCATGGACCGCATGGCGCTGGCGATTGCGCCCGATCATGCGCGGCGGGTCAATGCGCTGGAAGCCGCCTTGCGCGAACGCGGCAAATTGCTCGAAAACCGCAGCGATCCGCGCTGGCTCGATGCGGTCGAGGCGCAGGCGGCCGATCACGGCGCTGCTGTCGCGCGGACCCGTGCGATGCTGGTCGCACGGCTGGCTGACGAGCTGTCCGCGCTCCCGCCCGAACCCTTTGCGCGGCCAGCCCTTTCCTATCTCCCCGGCGGGCCGACCGACGAGACGGCCCTGCGCGCCGAGCTTGCCCGTGCGCGGCCGCGTGACCGGGCGGCGGGACGTGCGCTCACCGGGCCGCAACGCGATGAATTGCAAGTAAAAATGGCATCGACCGGACACCCGGCGGCAGCCTGTTCGACCGGCGAGCAGAAGGCCATGCTGATCGCGATCACGCTCGCCCATGGCACCATCGCTGCTGCCGGACGGCCTTCGGTATTGTTGCTCGACGAGGTTGCCGCGCATCTCGATCCGGTGCGCCGGGTGGAGCTGTTCAACCGGCTCGGCGCGGGCAAGGCGCAGGTATGGATGACCGGCACCGAACTCGCCCCGTTCGAGGCGATTGCCGCGCAATCGGCGATCTGGCGCGTGTCTGGCGGGGGTGTAGAGCGGGTCTGAAGGGGGGCAAGATAGAGCAAGACAGGGTCAAACACCGCCTGACGCCACCTTCAAAAATCCTTGAGCGATTGATTGCCAGAGGATTTCATCAAAAATCCGCTCTATTCGGCCTGCTCCCCCACCGGCGGCAGAGCGCTTTCCACATCGCCAATCGTTGCCGCCACCAGCCGTTCGATCCCCTGCGCAGTGGGATGCACCTTGTCCGCCTGGAACAATGCCGGTTCGCGGTAGATATCCTCGAGCCAGAAAGGGATCAGCGCCGCGCCGTATTCTTGCGCCAGATCGCTGTAGATCGCATCGAATTTCGCCTGGAACTCCGGCCCGTAATTGGGGGGACTGCGCATCCCCATCAACAGCACTGGCACCTTTGCATCGCGTAGGACAGCCAGCATCTTGCCAAGGTTGGCTTTGGTCTCCTCGGGCGAGAGTCCGCGCAGCAAATCATTTCCCCCCAGTTCGAGGATGAACAATGCGGGAGGCGCATCCTTCTGCGAGGCCAGCGTAAAGCCAATCCGGTTGAGCCCCGCCGCGGTCGTATCGCCCGACACGCCCGCGTTGATGACATCGGCATTGATCCCCTTGGCGCGCAATGCGGATTCGAGCTTTTCGGGATAGGCATCGCGCGGGTCGAGCCCGTAGCCTGCGAACAGGCTGTCGCCAAAGGCGATGATCTTGCGTTCCGGCCCCATCACCGGAACCGCAGGCAGCGCGGGCGCGCCATCCTCGGCAAGACCCGCCGGCGGCGCGGCGGCGTCATCGGCCCCGTCCGAGCACGCCGCCAGCGCCAGCGATAGAGCGCCCGCCAATGCGATTTTCGACCAGTTCCGCTTGTGCATCCGCGAGCCTTCCATACTTGTAGCTGATTGCCCCTTATCACCTATGCCATCGGAACCCCGTGACAAGCCCCTCTCTCGCAATCAGCGCCCGCAACCTTACCCTTACCCTTGGAGATCCGGCCGCGCCGGTAACGATCCTGCGCGGGATCGATCTCGATATTCCGCAAGGTCAGGTGGTAGCGCTGCTCGGCCCTTCGGGTTCGGGCAAAAGCTCGCTGATGGCGGTCCTGTCGGGGCTTGAACGCGCGAGCGGGGGGAGCCTGACGGTGGCGGGCGCGGATTTTTCCGCCTTGAGCGAAGACGGGCTTGCCGCCGCGCGGCGCGGGCGGATCGGGATCGTGCTGCAGGCCTTCCACCTGCTGCCCACGATGACCGCTGCCGAAAATGTCGCGACGCCGATGGAACTGGCAGGCATGCCCGATGCCACCCCGCGCGCGCTCGCAGAGCTGGAAGCGGTCGGCCTTGGCCACCGCACCGGGCATTACCCCACCCAGCTTTCGGGCGGCGAACAGCAGCGCGTCGCGATCGCACGCGCCACGGCGCCCCGCCCCGGCCTGATCTTTGCCGATGAGCCCACGGGCAACCTCGATGCGGCAACGGGCGAGGAAATCATCCGGCTGCTGTTCGCGCGCCGCGCAGAAACCGGTGCGACGCTGCTGATCATCACCCACGATGCCGCGCTCGCCGCGCGCTGCGAGCGGGTGTTGACGATGGCCGACGGGGTGATCGTGTCCGACATGGCGGGCAAGACCGCATGAGCCTGCCCTTGGGAACCGCGTGGGCAATTGCGCGGCGTGATCTCAACGCCCGGTTCCGGGGCTTGCGGCTGCTGCTGGTGTGCATCTTCCTCGGCACCGCTGCGCTCGCGGCGATCGGCACGCTGACCACCGCGATTTCGCGCGAACTGGCATCGAGCGGGCAGGAACTGCTCGGCGGCGATCTTGAGGTCGAGGTGTGGCAGCGCGGGTTGACCCCAGCGGAAACGCAGGCGCTGTCCGCCTTTGGCACCGTCTCCAGCGGCTACCGGATGCAAGCGATGGCGAGCACCCCCGAAGCCGCCGCGCCGGTCGAATTGAAGGCGGTCGACGCGCGCTGGCCGATGTTCGGGCGCTTGACGCTGGCCGACGGGCGCAGCGTCGGCGCGCCCACGGGCCGGGACGCGTGGATCGCGCAATCCGCGCTCGAACGGCTGGGCATTGCGGTGGGCGACAGCTTTACCGTGGGCACGGTCAGCCTGCGCGCCGCGGGTGTGATCGCGAACGAGCCTGACCGTCTTTCCGAAGGTTTCCAGCTCGGGCCCACGATCATCGTTGCCGACGGCGTGCCCGCCGCGGCTGGCCTTACCGCGCCGGGGGCATTGTATCAGACCAAGCACCGCATCGCCTTTGCCGATACCGCGCGCGATCCCGAAACGGTCGAAGAAGCGCTGACCAAGCAGTTCCCCACCGCCGGATTCGACATCCGCACCCGCGACCGTGCCTCGCCCGGCGCGGATCGTTTCGTGCGGCAGATGAGCGATTTCCTGACGCTGGTGGGCCTGGCCGCGCTGGTGATTGCCGGGATCGGGATTGCGGGCGGCGTGTCGTCCTATCTCGACCAGCGGCGTGCGGGCATCGCGACATTGAAGGTGCTGGGCGCGACCTCCGCCGATATCGTGCGGATCTATGCAATGCAGATCGGCGCTGCGGCGCTGGTCGGCAGCCTGGCGGGGCTGGCCGCAGGTGTGCTGGTCACGCCGCTGCTGGCGCGCGCCTTGCAGGGCCTGCTGCCGGTGACGAGCGGATTCATCATCGCACCGGGAGCCTTGCTGCTGGCGGCGAGTTATGGCCTGCTGGTCGCCTTCGCCTTTGCTGCCGCCCCCCTGCTGCGCGCGCGGACGTTCCCGGCGATGGCCTTGATGCGTTCGGGCATCGTGCCCTTGGCGCGTGACCGGCGCGCGCTGTCGGCGACCGCAGCGGGGATTGCGGCGATCTGCGCGCTTGCGTTGCTGACCACCGATCAGCCCTTGCTGTCGGGTGGGTTCCTGCTCGGCGCGGGCGGAGCGCTGGCGCTGCTCGCGGGGCTTGGCTGGGCGATCCAGCGGCTTGCCCGGTGGCTGCCGCGGCCGCGCAATCCGCTGCTCCGCAGTGCCATCGCCAATATCCACCGTCCGGGCGCGCCCACCGGGTCGCTGGTGACTGCGCTGGGCTTCGGCCTTGCCGCCTTCGTGCTGCTGGCCGCAGTGCAGAGCGCGATCGACGGCAATATCGCCAGCCGCGTGCCAAACGAGGCGCCCGATTACTTCGTGCTCGACGTGCCGCAGGCCAAGGAACCGCGGTTCTTTGAAGTGATCCAGGCAGAGTTCCCCAAAGCGGGCATCCGCACCGTGCCGACGATGCGCGGCGCGGTGATCGCCTATGGCCGCAAGGACGCGATGGTCCGCGTTGCCGATCTGGAGGAAATTCCCGAGGGCGCTTGGGCGCTGCGCGGTGAGCGCGGGCTGACCTATGCCGACACGCTCCCGCAGGGCAACCGCGTGGTTGCAGGCCAATGGTGGAGTCCGCTGCACAGCGGCGAGCCGCTGGTGTCGGTCGATGCGCGCTTTGCCGAGGCGGTTGGGCTGAAGGTCGGCGATTATCTCACGATCGGCATTCTCGGGGTCGAACGCACCGCGCGGGTCGCGAACCTGCGCGAAATCGACTGGGAAAGCATGGGCTTCAACTTCGCGCTGGTGTTCAGCCGCAATGCGATTGCCGATGCGCCGCATAACCTGTCCGCGACGATCGATCTGCCGGACGGCGCGGATACCGCCGCGCGCGGGCGCTTGCTGCGCGCGCTGGTGAAGGAGATGCCCTCCTCCTCGGTGATCGAGGTCGGCGGGATACTGGTCGAGGCAAGAAAGCTGCTCGAACAGGTCAGCCTGGCGACACTGGCGGCCGCGGCGGTAACCGTGCTGGCGGGGCTTGCCGTGCTGATGGGCGCGATTGCCGCGGCGCGTTCGGCGCGCACCTATGACACGGTGATGCTGCGCGTGCTGGGGGCGAGCCGGCGGCAGGTGCTGCTGCTGCAACTGGCCGAATACGGGCTGCTGGCAGGCGTGTTGGCGCTGGTGGCGCTGGGGCTTGGCGGGGGGCTCGCCTGGGTAGTGATAACGCAGTTGTTCGAATTCGACTGGCTGCCCGACTGGGGCGAGGTGCTGGGCGTGCTCGGGCTTGGCGTGGCGCTGGTGCTGGGCTTTGCGCTGGCCGGATCGCTGCCGCTGCTGCGCGCCAAACCGGCGCGCGCGCTGCGCGAGCTTTAGGCGAAGACCGCCTCCATCGCCTCGGCGCCGCCATCGGTGAGGTGGTGGTGCAGGGCAGCGGCGAAGGCCGCGGCATAGATCATGTAAACGACCAGCACGGGAAAGAACGACAGCGGCGCCAACGCGACCCACGCGGGCTGCGCGGCGGCGGCGGTGTCGCTGGCGAGGAGCATGATGATCGCCGCGAACGGCACGATGAAGATGGCCAGCGTGACCCCGGCAAAGCCGACCAGCGCCGCGAACACCGCGCCCGCCCTGCCCCTCGTCAGCGTCCAGCAACGCCGCACGGCGGCCAGCGGATTGCGCCTGCCATCGACCGCGACCACCGGCACCAGCACGGCAAGGCGGCAGCCGAGATAGACCGTCAGCGGCAGCATCACCAAGGCCGCGATCATGTCACTGACCAGCGGTTCCCCCGCCAGCGCGGCAACACCTTCGGCTGCGGCATTGACCGCGACATAGGCGATGAGCAGCAGCAGCGTGATTGCGAAAAAGGCGGGCGCGCTCGCAAACCCGCGGCGCAGGGCTGGCCCGAACGCGCCATCCGCTTGCGGCGAGGCCAGCGTCACCAGCGCGGCCTGCTGGGCCAGCACCAGCATGATATAGGCGGCATAGGTCATCGCCATGACCGCGATCATCCCCGCACCCAGCCCTGCGCCAAGCCCCGCTCCCGGGCTGTCGAGCAGCGCGCCCATGCCCGCCAATCCGGCAAAGCCCAGAATGATGACTACGACGCTGAGCACGATTACCCCGACGATCTGGATCAGCGCGAACACTGCCCACATCCCGACCAGACGCCAGAACCGCTGGCGCAGCATTGTCCAGCTGGTCGCAAACACGCCTCCGATTTCCATCCGTCTATCCCCCGTTCGGCATGATCCCGCGAATGCCGCCCAATCACGATGAACGGCCAAGCCCCGGTGCGCAAACGCAAAAAAGCACGCTGCCCCGCCGGCGCGCCCCCCTATTCGAACAGATCGCCGTCCCAGTCAGCGTGGCGGGGATCGGGGCCGAACCGGTTGGGCCCCCACGTCCCGGCCTCGGCCATCAGGAAAATCAGCCAGCCCGGCCCCAGATAGGGCAGGAAGCCAACCAGCGCCCACCAGCCGCTCTTGTCGCTGTCGTGCAGTCGTCGCACCTGCAGCGCGAGCACCGGCAGGCCGAACACCGCGACATAACCGGCAAGGCCCCACAGCATCACTTCGGGCAGCAGGATCAACTTGCCGGCGGTGCCGGTCACCATGCTTGCGATCAGAAACGCACCGAGCAGCACCGGAACCTGCCATGCGACAAACAGCCAGTATTCGCGCCGCCGCGCACGGCCGCGAAAATCGAGCATCCGGCGAAAGGGGTCGGTCAGCGATGCAGGCCACATGGCATCGGATGTCCGCGATCATGCGCCCGCGTGCAAGCCGCATCGTGCGGCTTCCTCACAACGCAAGGGCTGACAATGCAAAAAGGCCCCGCACCGATGGTGCGAGGCCCTTTTTCCGTTCGAACCGGTGTGACCGATCAGAACTTGTAACGCAGCAGCGCGCCATAGGTGCGCGGCTGGTTGGGATAACCCGAGACCGCGGTGCCCTGCGTCACCGAAGGGAAGATCGTCGTGATGTAACGATCGTCGAGCAGGTTGCGCGCCCACAGCGAGACTTCCAGCCCCATGGCGAACGCATAGGACACCGACGCGTTGAGGTTGTTGACCTCGCGGACGAAGGGCTGTGCCGCCCGGCGGGCCGCCTCGAAGTCCGCCGAACCGTCGGGGTTCACGCCGACGAAGTTGGTCAGACCATCGACCACCTGAACGGGGGCCTCGTACTGGAAATCGCCGCGCAGGATGAAGCGATCTCCGTTATCCAGACGCTTGTTCCAGGTTGCCCCGAACGAGGCGCTGAGCGGGTGGACGCCCGAAACCGTCTCGCCCGAAAGATCGCCGACGGGCGAACCCACGAAGCTCTTATACTCGGAATCGAGGTAGGTGACCGCAAGCGACAGGGTCAGCGAATCGGTCGGGCGGACGTTGCCTTCGAATTCGATACCCTTGGTTTCGAGTTCGCCGGCATTGGCCAGCACGAAGGAGTTGCCGACGAAGGTGTTCGACTGGAAATCTTCGAGCGTCTGCTTGAAGAAGGTCAGGTTCGCACTGGCGACATCCCAGTTCCCCTTGATGCCGAGTTCGTAGACCGTCGAGCGTTCGGGCAGCGCGAAGCGGGTGCCCGGACGCAGGTTGGGGGTGCCAAGACCCTGATTGATGATCTGCGTGAAATCGGACGCCAGCGGGCGGCTGTCGCGCGACAGGTTGAACGAGCTGGCCTTGAAGCCAGTCGCATAGCTCACATAGACATTGAGCGTATCGGTGACTTCGTAGTTGGCGCGGGCGAGATAGGTGACATCGTCATCGCGCGTCCGGCCATCCTCGACCGCGTTGGGGATGTTGAGGATCGGCGGCAGGAACTGGAATGCCCGCAGGCCGCCCAGCGGGTTGGCTGCCGGGTTGTTCTGGTTTGCGGTCGCAAAGGCCTGCGCCCCGGCGCTGATCTGGCCGAAGGCGGCCGGGTTGCCGATCGCGAACTGCTGGATCTGGGCGGCCGTTGCGGAACCCGGAAGGCCGAGTGCCTGGCCGACGGTGCGGGCCAGTGCGCCCTGAAACAGCAGCAGGTTACGCGAAGCTGCGAACTGCGGCGCATCGAGGTTGACCTGCGAGAACGCGTCGGTGGTCCGCCCGGTCGACGTGACGTCCTTCTTGTCCTTGGTATAGTTCGCGCCGACCGTGACGGTCAGGCGATCGGTCACGTCGAAATCGACCTGGCCGAAGACCGAATAGGCTTCGTTGTCCTGCTGGAAGCTGTTGAAGAAGCCCTGACCCGAAGCAAAGAAGGTTCCCGGCGCAGCGCCGAGCAACGCTTCGAGCGTGTTGACGTTGAGCGCCCCGCCCGATGCGCCCTGGATCAAACCATTGGCGTAGGGACGGAAATCGTCGCCGAACAGGATCTGGTCGTTGGTTTCCAGATCTTCCTTGAAGTAGTAGCCGCCAACGAGGAAGTTGAGCGGGCCGTCGAAGTCGGAGGCCAGCCGCAGTTCCTGGGTGAAGGTCTTAATATCGGCCTGACCGATGTTCGCGCCGGTCGCCAGCGAGGCGCTGGTGAAGTCGACATCCTGGTTGGCGCGAATGCGCGTGTCACGATAGGCAGTGATCGAAGTCAGCGCAAGATTGCCGAATTCGTAATCGGCCTGGCCCGACACGCCCCAGTTGCGCACCTTGTTGAAGGGCACGACGTCGGTGAACACCACATCGTCGAGCTCGGTGCCGGGCGCGTTGAGCTGTCCGCCCAGCAGCTGGATCAGCGCCGTGCGATCCGACGGAAGGATGTTGACCACACCGCAGCATTTTTCGTCGATTTCGTCGTAATCGCCGATCAGGCGGAAGCTGAAGTTGTCGGAGTTGTCGAACATCAGCTCGCCGCGGGTGAACCAGCGGTCGCGATCGTTCAGATCATCGCCGTTGAAGCCGTTGGTGATGAAACCGTCACGCTTGTTGATCCCGCCGGCAATGCTTGCGGCGATGGTTTCGGAAATCGGGCCGCTGATGTAACCGCGCGCGACGATCGCATCGTAGTTGCCATAGGAAACTTCGACGTTTCCTTCGAGCTCGAACGAGGGGCGCTTGGTGACGAGCGAAATCACGCCCGCGCTGGCGTTCTTGCCGAACAGGGTCGACTGCGGACCACGCAGGACTTCGACGCGCTCGAGGTTCGGAAGGTCGGAAATCTGCGAAATCGCACGGCTGCGGTAAACGCCGTCGACGAACACCGCGACCGACGGCTCGAGACCGAGGTTGTTGCCATCCGTGCCGAACCCGCGAACCGAGAACGACGTGGCAAAGGCGCTCTGCAGCGTCGACACCCGCAGCGAGGGAACAACCGAGGAAAGATCGCCGATGTCGCGGATCTGCGCCTGCTCGATGGTGGCGGCGGTGGTCACCGAAACGGCAACGGGCGTGTCCTGCAGGGTCTGCGCACGCTTGGTCGCAGTGACGATAATTTCGTTGCCGGTTTCAGGCGCTTCAAGTTCGGCCTGCTCCTCGACAACGGCGTCCTGCGCGGCTGCCATGCTCGGCAGCGCCAGCGCACAGGCTGCGCCTGCCAGCAGGGTGAATCGATACGCGCCGGCCGTGCCGGTGAAAGTCGAACGCATGGGTGCTCCTCTCCAAAATCCCAATGACCCCGGCGCCCGATCGGGCACGCGCCGTCCCAGCGCGCTCTCTCCCGGGGTCTTGTGCGCAAGGTGATAGGCCAGCGAGCCGGATGCCACAAGCGGCTCACCACCGCTTTTCAAGGCGCAAGCGCCTGATTGTTGCGCAAGAGTCACACCTCCCGGCGGCTTGCAAACGTTGCCTGCTGCCCCGACGCTTGCCCCGCGCGCCCACCCCTGCTAGGCGCGCCGGCGATGTTGCAACGCAGCACCCAGACGCACCCGCGGCGCTTGCCGTAGCGTCCGGCGCTGTCGCTAACCCGCCACGAATGCTGCCTAACGCGATCCGCCTCACGCGGTTTGCCCCTGTTCCCTGCCCCGGACGCGAATGTCCGGCTTTTCACCGGAAGTTTGCTGAAAATGTCGTCCGCCCTTAGAAATATCGCGATTATCGCCCACGTTGACCACGGCAAGACCACTCTGGTCGACCAGCTGTTCCGCCAGTCGGGCACCTTCCGCGAAAACCAGCGGGTCGAGGAACGCGCGATGGATTCGGGCGATCTCGAAAAGGAACGCGGGATCACGATTCTCGCCAAGTGCACCAGCGTCGAGTGGGAACAGGGCGGCGAGACCACCCGCATCAACATTGTCGACACCCCGGGCCACGCCGACTTCGGCGCCGAAGTGGAACGCATCCTGTCGATGGTCGACGGCGTGATCCTGCTGGTCGACAGCGCCGAAGGCGCGATGCCGCAGACCAAGTTCGTCACCGGCAAGGCGTTGGCGCTGGGTTTGAAGCCGATCGTCGTCGTCAACAAGATCGACCGCCCCGATGGCCGCCCGCAGGAAGTGCTCGACGAAGTGTTCGACCTCTTCGTCAGCCTCGATGCCAATGACGAACAGCTCGAATTCCCGGTCCTCTATGCCTCGGGCCGCGATGGCTATGCCAGCGAAGACGAAAGCGCGCGCGAGGGCACCCTTGCCCCGCTGTTCGCCAAGATCATCGAACACGTCCCCGCCCCCGGTCTCGACCCCGATGCCAAGTTCAGCTTCCTTGCAACGCTGCTCGACCGCGACAACTTCATGGGCCGCGTGATCACCGGCCGCGTCCAGTCGGGCACGATCCGCGTCAACGATCCGATCCACGCGATCGACATGGACGGCAAGGTGATCGAAACAGGCCGCGCGACCAAGCTGATGAGCTTCGACGGGCTCGAGCGCGTGCCGGTGGAAATCGCGCGTGCGGGCGACATCATCGCGCTCGCCGGTCTGGAAAAGGCCACCGTCGCGAACACCATCTGCGATCCTTCGGTGAGCGAGCCGATCGCCGCACAGCCGATCGATCCGCCGACGCTGGCAATGCGTTTCTCGGTCAACGACAGCCCGATGGCCGGGCGCGAAGGCAGCAAGGTGACCAGCCGCGTCATCCGTGATCGCCTGCTGCGCGAAGCTGAAACCAATGTCGCGATCCGCGTGACCGAGGCCGAAGACAAGGATGCCTTCGAAGTCGCCGGGCGCGGCGAATTGCAGCTTGGCGTGCTGATCGAAACGATGCGCCGCGAAGGGTTCGAGCTGGGTATCAGCCGCCCGCGCGTGCTGTTCCGCGAAGAAGGCGGCAAGCGCATGGAGCCGTACGAAACCGTCGTGATCGATGTGGACGACGAGCACTCGGGCACGGTTGTCGAGAAGATGCAGCGCCGCAAGGCCGACCTGACCGAAATGCGCCCCTCGGGCCTCGGCAAGACCCGCATCACCTTCTCCGCGCCGTCGCGCGGGCTGATCGGCTACCACGGCGAATTCCTGTCCGACACGCGCGGCACCGGGATCATGAACCGCTTGTTCGAGAAGTATGACGTCTACAAGGGCCCGATCGAAGGCCGCATCAACGGCGTGCTGATCTCCAACGGCGATGGCGATGCCAATGCCTATGCGCTCAACATGCTCGAAGAGCGCGGCGAATTGTTCATCCCGGCCTCGGCCAAGGTCTATCAGGGCATGATCATCGGCGAGAACGCCAAGCCCGACGATCTTGAAGTCAACCCGATGAAGGCCAAGCAGCTTTCGAACGTGCGTTCGAGCGGCAAGGACGAAGCGATCCGCCTGACCCCGCCGCGCCGCATGACGCTGGAGCAGTCGATCGCTTACATCGACGATGATGAAATGGTCGAAGTGACTCCGCTGTCGATCCGTCTGCGCAAGGCAGAGCTCGACCCGAACGAGCGCAAGAAGCTGCGCCGCAAGAAGGATTGATCGCGCCTCGGTGACCGGGCGGGCCGTGTGCAACGGCCCGCTGCGATCGCAGACACGAAAAACCCCGCGCGAGGCATTCCTCGCGCGGGGTTTTTGTTTGCCCTTATAGGCGAATTAGAACCGCAGGTTCACCGATGCGCGCAGCGCATGGTAATTGAAGCGATCGTTGCCAAGACGGATGTCGGTGCCGCCCGATTCCAACAGGAACGGGTTGGTGGCTGCCGCGGTGCCCTGGCCGACAGCGACGGTGTATTCATCGTCGTTGTAGCTCGAATAGAGATATTCGAGGCCCAGACCGAGGTTGCGGGTCAGCATCACCTCGGCGCCGCCGCCGGCCTGCCAGCCGAACTGCCAGTCGCGGTCATTGTCGGGCGTGAACGAATTCGCGCCGTTGCTGGTTGCAAAGCTGTGGTCGATGCGGGCATAGCCCACGCCGCCGGTGCCGTAGAACAGCGCCTTGCCGGCACCCGGTGCGATACCCAGACGGGCGCGCGCATTCACCGCCCAATCGATCTCACGACCGAAGGTGTAGGAAGCGGGGGTCGAGCTGAAGCCCGAGGTGAATTCCTCGACGCCCGGCCGCGCGCCTTCGATCAGGATACCGGCGACGAACGGACCATCGCCCATCTGCTGGTCGTAACCAACGCGCAGCGCGTAGCCTTCGTCCTGACGGTTGCCGCGGCAGCCGACGTTCGCGCCGTTGGCGGGCGTGCCGGCGCAGAAGCCGGGCGCGAAGGCATTGGCACCAGCCAGCGTGTTGACGTTGTCGTCGAAGGCGCCGTCACGGTCGGTGTCGAAAACCAGCGAATCGTTGCGGCTGTCATCGGCCGATTCCAGCGAAATCACGCCCGAGATGTAAGGGCCGTTGAAATACGGGCCCTGATCCTGCGCAAACGCAGCCGACGACATGAGAACAGCCGTCGCCCCGATGAAGGGGGCAGCCTTGGTGATCAGTTTCATTCAAAACTCCAGTTTTCGAAGATTTTTCGCAAGTGATTGCGTGGGTACCGGGCATAAGCGGCGGGAGTGGACGATTGTTCCGCTGCCACCCCGCACGGTTCGTCGCATTTTTGTCTGGAACGATGCGGCGCGCGCCGAAGGGGGTAAGTTGCTGTCGCGGCTGGCAATCGGCAGGGCGGCTTGTTACCCCGCATGCCATGAACGCCTATACGCTCCTATCGCTCGCCGCCTATTTTGCGCTGATGGTCGGCATCGGCATATATGCTTGGGCCAAGACCCGCGCGGACAGTGCGGGCTATCTCCTCGCCGGGCGCGGATTGGGGCCGGCAGTAACGGCATTGTCAGCGGGCGCTTCGGACATGTCGGGGTGGCTGCTGCTGGGTCTTCCCGGCGCTCTGTTCGCATCGGGACTGGTCGAGGCGTGGATCGCGATCGGGCTGACGATCGGCGCGCTGGCGAACTGGATCGTCGTCGCCCCCCGGCTGCGCGAACAGACCGAGCGGCTGGGCGATGCGCTGACGATCCCGCAATTCCTCGCCAACCGCTTTCCCGAAACCGGCACACTGCTGCGCGTGACATCGGCGGTGGTGATCGTGGGCTTTTTCACGGTCTATACCGCCAGCGGGATGGTCGGCGGCGGCAAGCTGTTTGCCACCGCCTTTGCCGGAAGCCTGCCCGCGGCCGGATTGTCGGATTATATGCTGGGCATATTTGTCACCGCCGGGATCGTGCTGCTTTACACGATGATCGGCGGGTTCCTCGCGGTCAGCCTCACCGATTTCGTGCAAGGCATGATCATGATGACCGCGCTCGTCGTGATGCCGCTGGTGATCTGGATGAACACCGATGCCGCCAGTGCCCTCGCGATGGTGCCGCAGGCGGGCTATCTCAGCCTGACGCAAGGCGCGACGCTGGTGGGCGTGATCAGCGCGGTAACCTGGGGCCTCGGCTATTTCGGGCAACCGCATATCATCGTGCGCTTCATGGCGATCGACCGGGTCGAGAACATCCCGCGCGCGCGGCTGATCGGGATGAGCTGGATGGTGATCTCGCTTGCCGGCGCGATCGCGGTCGGGCTGGCGGGGCGTGCCTATGCGCAGGCGCGCGGGCTGGTGGTCGAGGATCCCGAGACGATCTTCATCATCCTGTCCGAACTGCTGTTCCACCCCGCGGTGACCGGTTTCCTGTATGCCGCGCTGCTGGCCGCGATCATGAGCACGATTTCAGCCCAGCTGCTCGTCTCGTCCTCCTCGCTGACCGAGGATTTCTACCGCCTGTTCCTGCGCCGCCGCGCGAGCGAGCGCGAGGCGGTGAACATCAGCCGGCTGTGCGTAGGACTGGTGGCGGCCGCCGCACTGGTGATCGCGGCCGATCCTGAGAGCGAGGTCCTGGGGCTGGTCGCGAATGCGTGGGCCGGGTTCGGCGCGGCTTTCGGCCCGCTGATCCTGCTGGCGCTGACCTGGAACCGGATGACGGGCGCAGGCGCGGTTGCAGGGCTGGTCACGGGCGCAGGCGTGGTGGCGGGATGGATCGCGCTCGGCCTCAACAAGGCGTTCCTTGGGGGGCCGGGCTTGTATGAGATCGTGCCAGGTTTCTTTGCCGCGCTGCTGGCGATCGTGGTGGTGAGCCGCCTGACCGCACGCCCTGAAAGCGCGTCCGCCGCCTGAGTCGCCACGCTCGCTGTGCAAGTTTGGCGCTGGAGGATCGCAGGCGCTCCTGATGTGCGCCCTTCCCCGTTCGCGCCGCTTCCGGCACACGGCGCACTTTCGTTACCCAAATTTTAAGGATAATGTTGCAACATGCAGGGATGACGAAATGGATGGCCAGTTCTGTCAAGATCGCGGCAATTGCCAGCGCGCTGGCCTTGGGGGGATGCGGATCGCTCGTTCCCGCTGGCGATCGCGGCGCTTCGGCCTCGTCGCCCTCCTCGTCCCCCGCCAGCACCGCGCCGCGCAATGCCTTGCCGGTGCGGGCAGCGCCGCAAAGCTACATGCCGCGCGCGAGTGACGCCAATTGCCTCGCCGATCTGGGCGCAACGGGGGCGCGGTTCGACCTGTTGCCCGATACCTATGCCGCGCCCGGCTGCAACAAGCTTGGCACGGTGCAACTGATGGCGCTGGCAGGCGACCGCGCGCCGCTGAGCATCGCCAATCTCGGCCCGGTGCAATGCAATGTCGCCAAGGCCTTCGGCGACTGGGCGCGCTTCGGTGTCGACCGTGCGGCGCGCGAATTGCTGGGCAGCCCGGTGGCAAGGATCGAAACGATGGGGTCCTATAGTTGCCGCAACATCGCCGGCAGCGATCAGCGTTCGGCCCATGCCCGCGCCGAGGCGATCGACGTTTCGGGCTTCGTGCTCGCCGATGGCCGGCGGATCGTGCTCAAACGTGACTGGCAGGGTGGCGATGCGGCCACGCGCGAATTCCTGCGGGTGGTGCACAAGAGCGCGTGCAAGCGGTTCGGCACGGTGCTCGGCCCGCAATATAATGCGGCACACGAAGATCATTTCCATCTGGAAGGCACCGGCGCCAAGTTCTGCCGCTGAGGCGATGGCCTTTGATCGGGTAAACTGCCGGACCAGCCAGGCGCAATCCCGTTCGGCCGTCGATATGGTTACGCAACGGCCGGATGCCCGGTAGGCACGATGCCGCAGCCCTGCCTATCGGCGGCGCGTGACGGTGCGGCGTCGCCAAGTATCGTAGCGGTCTCGGAATGATGATGTGGGCCCACCCTCCCGAGACCGCCCCGGCAGCAAAGCCGAACAGCGCCCACCCGGCTAGCGACCCGTCGCACCCAAGGGGTGTGGATGGTCCGGGCCGCGCACGCCTTGCGGCGGGTTCGAACAGCGTGTTCCGGTCAAACCATCGCCGATCGGGCGATGCCGGCATGCCGGGGACAGGCGTTCAGGCCCGCAGCCTGGGTTCAAGCTTTGCCTCCAGTTTCAATCGCACCGCTTCGGCGGCATGGCGCGCGCCGAGCTTGGTCATCATGTTGGCGCGGTGGATTTCCACCGTGCGCGGGCTGATATCGAGTTCGCGCGCGATCGCCTTGTTGCTGCTGCCTTCGGCAAGCCAGTCGAGCACTTCGCGTTCGCGCGTTGACAGCGTCGAAATACGGTCGCGCGCTTCGATCATGCGGCGGCGGGCCGCGCCGAATTGTTCGGCTTCCTTCTCGATGCGCAAGAGGCAGCGGGTGAACCGTTCGGGATCGAGCGGCAGCGCGAGGTAATCGAGCGAGCCGGCCTTGATCGCTTCGACGATGCGGCCGGGGCGCGGCTGCACGTCGACCGCGATCAGCGGGAGCCAGATCCCGAGCCTGCCAAGGCGGTCGAGGATCATCCCGACCCCGCCTTCTTCGGGCGTGTCGCGGGCGATGATGATCCCTTCCCTCGGCGGGTGAACCGCAAGTTCGGAGAGGTCACCATAAACCTCGCAGTGGTGGCCAAGCGCGAAGCCTACCCGGGCCAATTCGGCACGCTGGCGGCTGCACGAGTCGATGAAGTGGAGGGAGGATTTGCGTGTCATGCGACTGTGTCTGCGCTAACCTACTATGGGTTTCACGCAGTAGCGCCGCCAATCCGGAGGATTTACCATCTCCGCTTGGGTTCAAATAATTGAAATATCTAAATAAATTACCTCCGTAACGGAGGCAGATCAGGATCGTCCCTTACGCGTCATCGCTGAACCGGTAGGCCGGAAGCGAGTGGAAAGCGGATCGCAAGGCATTGCCCCAGCCTCTTGAAATCGCTTCGAAATAGGCGTCCCCCGCGCTGACACGGTGGGCGTGTGTGGGGGCAAAGGCATCCTTGGCGATCACCAGCAGATCGAGCGGCAGCCCGACTGACAGGTTAGCTTTCAGCGTCGAGTCGAAACTGACCATCGTCAGTTTGACCGCGTCCTCGAAACTCATGTCGCGGTCATATCCGCGCAGCAGGATCGGGCGGCCATACTTGGTTTCGCCAATCTGAAAGAAGGGGGTGTCGTGGCTCGCTTCGATGAAATTGCCTTCGGGATAGATCATGAACAGACGCGGCTGCATCCCCCTGATCTGGCCGGCGACGATCATCGTCGCGGTAAAACGCCCCTTGCCGCCTTCGCCGTTGGCGCGCTGCACGTTTTCGATCGTGGCGCGCAGCAGCCGGCCGATTTCGGTCGCGACCTGAAACATCGTCGCCCCCTTGAGCAACGTGTTGTCACGCTCTCCCGGGGCCTTGGTGCGTTCTTCCAGTTGGCTGATCACCGCCTGCGTGGTCGCGAGGTTGCCCGCCGTCATCACCGCGATGATGCGTTCGCCCGGCACGCTCCAGTGCGACAGCTTGCGAAAGGTGGAAATATTGTCGACGCCCGAATTGGTGCGGGTGTCGCTCATCAGGACGAGGCCCTTGTCGAGCACCATGCCAACGCAATAGGTCATGCCGTAATTCCCCTGTCGCCCCGCGCGCCTTTTCGCGTTGGCCCTAGCGCGTTGTGCGGCGCAGCGCAAAGCCCGCCCACATCCCGCGCGCGGGTTACTGGCTGGTCTGGCCCGGCCCCTGTCTCTGGCCCTGACCTTGCCCCTGCGTCTGCGATTGGCTTTGCCCCGTCAGCGGTTGGCTTTCGACCGCGACCCCCACGCTCAGCACCTGATCGGTGGCCCCGATGCTGATCCCCGTCACCGGGGCTGCATCGCGGTAATCGCTTCCCGTCGCGACGCGGACATAGCGCGGATCGGGCGAGATGCCGTTCGACACATCGAACCCGACCCAGCCCAGCCCGTCGACATGGGCTTCGGCCCAGGCATGAGTGGCCTCCTGCTCGATCCGGTCGTTCATCATCAGATAGCCCGAGACATAGCGCGCCGGAATCCCGCTCGCCCGCGCCGCGCCGATGAAGACATGGGCATGGTCCTGACACACGCCGAAGCCGTGCAGCGCAGCTTCCTCGGCGGTGGTGGAGGCGTTGGTGCGTCCCGTCTGGTAGGCGATCCTGCCCCGCACGGTTGCCGACAGCGCGTGGAGAAAGGCCAGCGGTTCGGCCGCCGCGCTGCCGGGCACTTCGCGCAGCAAACCGCGCAGGCGCGGCCCCGGGCGGGTCAGCGGCGTCTGGCGCAGAAAGCTCCACAAGGGCAGATGGCCCGAATGGCGGCCGATCACCCCGGCATTGTCCTCTGTCTCGACCACGCCTTCGCAGGTCACCGTCACTTCGCGCGCGCCCGGGGTCAGCGCGACCAGCGTGACATGGTTAAAATGCTGATCGTCATATTCGAGCTGCGCCTCGGCATTGGATAGGTGCATCCGCCATTCGACGATCCGTTGCCCTTGCGTTTCCTTGGGCGTCAGGCGCAGCCGCTGCAATGCGTGCACCACCGGGGTCGCAAAGGCATAATGCGTGGTGTGGCGGATCGAGAGTTGCAGCTTGCTCATGCGTGGAACCGGTAATCCTCGGCAATCGCGCGCGCGATGGCGTTGTTGCGGTCGAGGAAATCGACCAGGAATTCATGCAGGCCATGCTCGAAGATCTGATCGACGGTCAGGCCCGCCATCTGCGCATCGGCATCGCGCATCAATGCCATCGCCTGCCCTTCGCACCCGTGCGTGCGGGCGAGCGCGCTGAGGCAACCGCGCAGCGCATTGCGGCAAAAGGCCAGGCTGCGCGGGAAGCGGTCGTCGAGCACCACGAACTCGACGATCCCGCGCGCCTCGATCTGCCCGGCGTTGAGCCAGCTATAGACCCGCGCGCCCGCCACCGATCGCAGCACCTGCTCCCATTGCCCGGTGTCGAGGCTCGACCCGACATAGGAGAGCGAGGGCAGCAGGATGAAATATTTCATGTCGACGATGCGCGCGGTGCTGTCCGCCCGCTCGATGAAGGTGCCGACGCGGGCAAAGTGGAAGCCTTCATCGCGCAAAATCGATCCATCGAACGCGCCGTGAACCTGCGTGCCCGCGCGGCGGATCGCGGCGAGCACATCGCCCACCATCACTTGCGTGATCGGCCGCGTCAGCAACCGGTCGAGCTTCATCCAGTTCTCGTTGACCGCTTCCCATACATCCGACGAGATGTTGATCCGCGCCTCGCGCGCATTGCTGCGCACCGCGGCGAACATGTGCCGGACATTGTGCGGATTGGCGGGCCCGCGCAGCACGAAGTTCCAGACCGAGACGCCGTCATACCCGTTGTGCAGCGCCTCGTAGGAGGTCTGCAATCCCAGCGTCGCGATCACCGAACGCCATTCGGCCTCGGCGGTGACGACATCGCGGGTCAACGCCATGCGCAGCGCCGCTTCGAGCAGGCGCGCGGTGTTCTCGGCCCGCTCGAGATAGCGGAACATCCAGAACAACCCGTTGGCGGTGCGGCCTAGCATGACGGCATCAGTCCTTCAGCACCCAGGTATCCTTGGTGCCCCCGCCCTGCGAGGAATTGACCACCAGCGATCCCTGTTTGAGCGCCACCCGCGTCAGCCCGCCCGGCGTGATGTCGATCCCTTCGGGGCTGACCAGCACGAAGGGGCGCAGATCGACATGGCGCGGGGCCAGCCCCTTGGAAGTGTAGATCGGGCAGGTCGACAGCGCGAGCGTGGGCTGCGCGATGTAATTGTCGGGCCGCGCCTTCAGCTTGACGCGGAAATCGGCAATTTCCTTTGCAGACGAGGTGGGCCCGATCAGCATCCCGTATCCGCCCGACCCGTGAACCTCCTTGACCACCAGTTCGGCGAGGTTGTCGAGCACATAGGCAAGGCTGTCCTTGTCGGCGCAGCGCCACGTCTGGACGTTGGGCAGCAGTGCCTTTTCGCCGGTGTAGAATTCGACGATCTCGGGCATGAAGCTGTAGATCGCCTTGTCATCGGCAACGCCGGTGCCCGGCGCATTGGCGATCGTGATCCCACCCGAGCGGTAGACATCCATCAGCCCGGGCACCCCCAGCACCGAAGCCGGATTGAAGCTGAGCGGATCGAGGAAATCGTCATCGACGCGGCGATACAGCACGTCGATCGGCTTGTAGCCGCGCGTCGTGCGCATCTGCACCCGGCCATCGACCACGCGCAGATCGCTGCCTTCGACCAGTTCGGCGCCCATCTGATCGGCAAGGAAGGCATGTTCGAAATAGGCCGAATTGTAGATTCCCGGGGTCAGCACGGCGACCGTGGGCTTGCCGCCCGCATAGGCCGGCGGCACACAGGCCGCGAGGCTGCGCGCGAGGCGTCGCGGGTAGTTGGAAACACTTTCGACCCCGATCCGGCTGAACAATTCGGGGAACATCCCCATCATCGTCTCGCGGTTTTCCAGCATGTAGGACACGCCAGACGGCGTGCGCGCGTTGTCTTCCAAGACGAAGAATTCGTCCGGCCCCGTGCGCACCAGGTCGATGCCGACGATATGGGTGTATATCCCGCCCGGCGGGGTAAAGCCCACCATGTTGTCCAGCCACGCCTCGTTCCCGCGCAGCAACCGTTCGGGCAGCCGTCCTGCGCGCACGATTTCCTGCCGGTGATAGAGGTCGTAGAGGAAGGAATTGAGCGCGCGCACGCGCTGTTCGATCCCCTTCGACAGCTTGCGCCACTCGCCCGCGGTGATGATCCGCGGCACCATGTCGAACGGGATCAAGCGTTCTTCGGCGGCATCCTCGCCATAGACGTTGAAGGTAATCCCGGTGCGGCGGAAGGTATCGTCCGCCTCGCGGTTCTTGCGGCGCAGGAATTCGGGCGGCTGTTCGTCATGCCAACGGCAATATTCGATATAGGCGGGGCGCGTGTTGCCCTCACCATCGAACATCTCGTCAAACTTCCCGCCCTGCGCCTGCATTCGCCCCCGCTTTATGGATCGCCTCCGCCACCTTAGCCGGGGTTTCGCAAAAGGAAAGCGACCCGGCCCGGCGGCGTGATAGAGGACGGGCAATCACCGCGCCGGGGCATTTGTTCCGCGCGGGTGGACGGCGCGGCGAAAAGATCAGCCGCGCGTCGTTTCGAGTTCGGCGAGCAGCGTGGTGACGACCTGCGGATCGTAGGTGAACCCCATGTGCGTGCAGCGCAGCGCCACCGCGCGGTCGCGCTCGCCCGGCCGGCCCGCAGCACAGCGCGGCGCGATCACGCCGTCGTTCGCGCTCCACAGCGCGACTGTCTCGACCGGGGGCTTCACGCGCAGTTCGGCAGCAACCGGGGGCGCATCGACCGAATGGCCGGTGATGAACTGGTAGGCCCGCCACACATTGTTGGCGCGCGGGGAACCGCTGAAGGGCGAACCCATGCTGACGACCTTGGCGACCGCGTGGGGCTGACGCTTGGCGATCTCGCGCGCATACAGCCCGCCGAGGCTCCAGCCGACCAGCACGACCTTGCGCCCGTGGCGCGCGTGCAGTTGCAAGAGCCGTTCCTCGACCGCATCGAAATTCTGCTGCGTCGGCCCCCAGTTGAAGCCAAGACCCCAGCGTTTGGCGGTGTGCCCGGCGGCTTCCATCTGGCGCGCCAGATAGCGCATCCGCATCGGGTGCGCGCCGAAACCGGGCAGCAACATCACGACTTGCGGGTTGGCGGTGGGCGCGATCGCCAGCTTGCGGCGCGGGCGGCGGACGGGTTCGAGCAGCACCTGCGCTTCGCCCAGAAAGCGGATGAAGCGCGGTTTTCCGCTTTCGTATTCCTGCGGGCACGCCTCGCGCGCCAGCGCCACGCGCCGCGCGATCTGGGTCGCGGCATAGGCTTGCTGCGCGCGCTGTCCGGCATTGCTCGCCGCCGCCATCAGCGGCGGGGGCAAGCGGGCAAGACCGGGATTGAGGCGCGGCATAACCATACCCCGCTTCAAGCCACAACCCGCATGAATGTTCCATGAAATGTCACACGCGCAACATTTCTGACGCAAATGCCGCTATGTCACATTGCGGTCATTGCGCGGTCACATCACGCAGGTCATCCCGCCGGGCATTCCCCGATGCGTTCGTGCTTCGCGGTGAAGTTCATCGTCCCCTCGCCCACCCCGTCGAACGCGATCGCGGTGCTCGCCTCGATATCGGCCGTGGTGGAGGTGAGCGCGCCTGTCATCGCCATGCTGGTGGTGCGCCCTTGTGCATCGCACACCAGCACCGCATCGAGATTGCCCCCCGCCAGCGCAAAGCGGTCGAACCGGCATTCGCCGTCCTGTCCGGTCTTGAGCAGATCCTCGAACCCCTTGTCGACTTCGGCCTGGGTCAGACAGCTTTCGACCGTGCGCGCGAGCCCCGCGCCGTGGCCCTTCATTTCGGGCGGAAGGCCCGGAATGTCGAGCCCGGTCATCGTGATGGTGGTCTTGTAAAGCCCCGCCTGCGGCTTCAGCCCGGCGGCGGCAACTTTGTCTGCCGCATCCTTGACCGCGACCGGATCGCCCGCCGCGGCCTCGTCCTTTTCGGCTGAACAGGCGGCAAGCAGCACGGCTGCGGTCAGCGCGGGAATCCAAACGGGTTTCATGGGCGGGTATCTCCTGATGGCGTTTGCCCCATAACGCCCCCCGCGCCGAAACGTGCCTGCCAAATGCGGCCCTTGCGCGCCGCGACACCTTGCACGTTCCGCTTTGTTCCCCATACTTGTTGGCATGGCCGAACTCGTGATCCGCCGCGGACTGGAGGAACCCCAAACGGGCGCCGACTTCGTCCCGCACCGTCCCAACCGCCCCGAAAAGTCGATGGGCGGCATCCCGTTCAAGCTCGTCTCGGACTACGAACCGGCCGGCGATCAGCCGACCGCGATCAGGGAATTGACCGAAAGCGCGCTGGCGGGCGAACAGACGCAGGTGCTGCTCGGCGTCACGGGGTCGGGCAAGACCTTCACCATGGCCAAGGTGATCGAAACCTTGCAGCGCCCGGCGCTGATCCTTGCGCCGAACAAGATCCTTGCAGCCCAGCTTTACGGGGAGTTCAAGAGCTTCTTCCCCGACAACGCGGTCGAATATTTCGTCAGCTATTACGACTACTATCAGCCCGAAGCCTACGTGCCGCGGTCGGACACCTATATCGAGAAGGAAAGCTCCGTAAACGAGGCGATCGACCGGATGCGCCATTCGGCCACCCGCGCGCTTTTGGAGCGGGATGACGTGATTATCGTCGCCTCGGTGTCGTGCCTTTACGGGATCGGCTCGGTCGAAACCTATTCGGCGATGATCTTCGACATCAAGGTGGGCGAAGTCGTCGACCAGCGCGAGCTGATCCGCAAGCTTGTCGCGCTGCAATACAAGCGCAACGATGCCGCCTTCACCCGCGGCTGTTTCCGCGTGCGCGGTGACAGCCTCGAAATCTTCCCCTCGCACTACGAGGACATGGCTTGGCGGATCAGTTTCTTCGGCGACGAGATCGAGGAGATCGCCGAATTCGATCCGCTCACCGGCACCAAGGGCGCAAAGCTCGAGAAGGTGCGCGTCTATGCCAACTCGCACTACGTGACGCCCGGCCCGACGATGAAACAGGCCGCCGCCGCGATCAAGTTCGAGCTGGAGGAACGGCTCAAGGAACTGGAAATCGAAGGCAAGCTCCTCGAACGCCAGCGGCTGGAACAGCGCACCCATTTCGATCTGGAAATGATCGCTGCAACGGGAAGCTGCGCGGGGATCGAGAACTATTCCCGCTTCCTGACCGGCCGCCTGCCCGGTGAGCCGCCGCCGACCCTGTTCGAATACCTGCCCGAAAACGCGCTGCTCTTCGTCGATGAAAGCCACCAGACCGTGCCCCAGATCGGCGCGATGGCGAAGGGCGACCACCGCCGCAAGCTGACGCTCGCCGAATACGGCTTCCGCCTGCCCAGCTGCATCGACAACCGCCCGCTGCGCTTCAACGAATGGGACGCGATGCGGCCGCAGACCTTTGCGGTCTCGGCAACCCCGGGCAGCTGGGAAATGGACCAGGCCGGCGGCGTCTTTGCCGAACAGGTGATCCGCCCCACCGGCCTGATCGATCCCCCGGTCGAAATCCGTCCAGTCGAAGATCAGGTGCAGGACTGCATCGCCGAGTGCAAGGCGACCGCGGCCAAGGGTTACCGCACGCTGGTCACCACGCTTACCAAGCGCATGGCCGAAGACCTCACCGAGTTCATGCACGAGGCAGGCGTGCGCGTGCGCTACATGCACTCCGATGTCGAGACGCTTGAGCGTATCGAGCTGATCCGCGATCTGCGCCTTGGCGTCTATGACGTGCTGGTGGGGATCAACCTGCTGCGCGAAGGGCTCGACATTCCCGAATGCGGGCTGGTGACGATCCTCGACGCGGACAAGGAAGGGTTCCTGCGCTCCGAGACCAGCCTCATCCAGACCATCGGCCGCGCCGCGCGCAATGTCGATGGCCGGGTGATTCTCTATGCCGACCGGATCACCGGCAGCATGGAGCGCGCGCTCGCCGAAACCGACCGCCGGCGGGCCAAGCAGCAGGCCTATAACGAAGAACACGGGATCACCCCGCAGACGATCAAACGCGACATCCACGATATCGTCGCACACACCGCGGCGCAGGACGGCGTCACGGTCGATCTGGGCGATGACACGCGCAACAACCTCGTCGGGCACAATCTGCGCGGCTATATCGAGGACCTCGAAAAGCGGATGCGCAATGCCGCCGCCAATCTCGAATTCGAGGAAGCCGGACGCCTGCGCGACGAGATCCGCCGCTTGGAAGCCGACGAGCTCGGCATCCCGGATGCGGAGAAACGCGCGCCGATCGTCGGCCGCTCGAATGAAGGCAAGCCCGGGACGCGCAAGACCCGCTTCGGCAAGACGCGTTACAAGAAGATGGGTGGGAAGCCGTAAAGCCGCCCCTTGAACGGCTGGCGCAAGCCTGCCACTCCCCCCATCCATGAACGCCCGATTCCTTGGAGCGCTGGCTGCGGCCAGCACCCTCGCCCTTGCCGCCCCCATTGCCGCGCAGGATGCGCAAAAATCGGAGGCCGCTGCCAAGCCCGCGCCCGAACCACAGGTGCGCAGCCGCGATCTGGCGGGCACTTTCGGCGGGCAGCGCGTGGCCTACAAGGCGACCATCGGCGACACGATCCTGTCGGATGATGCGGGCAAGGCCGAAGCGGTGATCGTCACTACCTCTTACGTGAAGAGCCCCGCCGATGCCTCGCGCCCGGTCTTCTTCATCTATAATGGCGGGCCGGGTTCGGGTTCGGTCTGGCTTCAGATGGGGGCTTTCGGGCCGAAGCGCGTGGCGATCCCCGGCGATGCGAAGGATGACGGCGCCCCGCCCTATCCGCTGCTCGACAACCCCGACAGCCTGCTCGATGTCGCCGACCTCGTCTTCATCGACCCGCCGGGCACGGGGTTCAGCCACCTGACCCCCGGCACCGATCCCAAGAAATATTACGGCCTGAGGCAGGATGCGCGCGCGGTCGCGCAGGTGATCCGCCGCTGGATCAACGACAACGGACGCTGGAACAGCCCGAAATTTCTCGGCGGGGAAAGCTACGGCACCACCCGCACCGCGATGGTCGCCGACGAACTCGAAGGCTCGACCTTCAACGACGTGGGGTTGAACGGGTTGATCCTGATTTCGACGATCCTCGATTTCGGGGTCGAGGATACGACGCCGGGCAATGAAATGGCCTATGTCGTCACGCTCCCCAACATGGCGGCGGCGGCGTTCTACCACGGCAAGGTTCAGGGCGCTTCGGTCGAAGCGGTCGCCGAGGAGGCGCGCCGCTTTGCGATCGGGCCGTTTGCGACCGCGCTGCTCAAGGGGCAGGATCTGCCCGCCGACGAGCGCGCCAGCGTGCGGCGCGAACTTGCGCGGCTGACGGGCCTGTCCGAAACCTATCTCGATGCGGCGAACCTGCGTGTCACCGATCAGCGGTTCTACAAGGAACTGCTGCGCGACCGCGGGCAGACGATCGGGCGGCTCGACGCGCGCTACACCGGCACGGATTACGACAATGCCGGGGAAACCCCCGACAACGACCCCAGCTTCTACGGCATCGACGCCGGCTACACCGCGGCGGTCAACAGCTGGTCGCGCGAGACGCTGGGTTACCGCACCGACCGCGAATATCAGGCGATCGGGCGCGAGCCGGGGCGGTATTGGGACTGGAGCCTCCAGCAGCCCGACCGCGCCGCCTATCTCAACGTCGCGCCGCTGATCGGGCAGGCGATGCGCCAGAACAGCGGGCTCCGCCTGTTCAACGCGCAAGGCTATTACGATTTCGCCACGCCCTTCTTCGGCGCGGAATATTCGCTCAAACGCTATGGTATCCCGCAGGACCGGATCACGTGGAAATATTATGGCGCGGGCCACATGATGTATGTGCGCGGCGAAGACCGGGCCAAGCTTTCGGCCGATATCCGCGAATTCATACGGGCGCGATGAAGCGGTTTTTCCCACTCGCTGCGCTGGCCCTCGTCGCCGCGTGCAAGCCGCCGCCCACTGACAGCGCGGTGGCGCGCGTGTCGCTGCTCGCGCCTGCGAGCGGGCCGTCGGTGCCGATCGCCTCGCCCGATGTCACCGGCGCGGCCTGGGCCGGCACCGATACCCCGCTGCGGCTGGTTTACGGCATCCCGGGTCAGCCGGTGCTGCTGGCGCTGCAATGCCTGAAGCCGCAAACGCCCGAAGCGCGGCTGCGGATCACCCGTCATGCGCCTGCCGACGAGGGCGCATCCGCCCTCCTCGCGCTGATCGGCAATGGCTGGATCGGGCGCTGGCCGGTCGATGCGGTCGAGGTTGGCACGCGCCGCGTCTGGCAGGGCGATGTGTCGCCGATGATGCGCGAATGGGGCGCATTGAAGCCCGAGCGCGAGGCGACAGTCACCGTGCCGGGCGCAGGCCTGCTCAAACTCAACCCCAGCCCGCTGCCGATGGCGCTGATCGAGGAATGCCGCAAGCAGCCCGAAACCGCGCTGCTTCCCGAAGGCAGCGATCCGGCCGCTGCGCTACCTTCCGGCTGACGCCTTTTCCGCGAGCAGATCGGGGGTCAAAAACTGCGGCAATTGCTCTGGCGCGGCGGCGCCGGGCGCATACCACAGGTACAGTGGCACGCCCGCTGCGCCCTGCTCGTTCAGGAACTGCGTGATCGCTTCGTCGCGCACCGTCCAGTCGCCCACCAGCGTTACCACGCCCGCCTTGGCGAAGGCGGCACGCGTGCTCTCGCGCTCGATCGCGGCGGCTTCGTTGACCTTGCAGGTGACGCACCAGTCGGCGGTGAAGTAAAGGAAAACGGGCTTTCCGCCCGCGCGCGCTTCGGCGAGTGCCTCGGCGCTGAAGGGCGCGCTTGCCAGCAGACTTTCGCGCTGGCCTGCGCCCTTCGCCTCGTAAAGATTGGGCAGCGCGATCGCGGCAAAGGCGACGAAGGGCGCGGCGACCAGCCCGAACGCGGGCCACGCCATTTTGCCTGCCCGTTGCAACCTGCCGACGATGAACAGCGCGCCCAGCACGCCCGCCACCAGCAGCAGCGCGACCAATCCGAAGGCGCGCCCGCCGAGCTGCACCGTCAGCCACAAAAGCGCGAGCGCGGTGAGCAACATCGGCACCGCCATGATCCGCCGGAACCGCTCCATCCATGCGCCGGGGCGCGGCAGCATCCGCCGCAGCGGCGGAACGAAGCCGAGCGCAAGGAACGGCAGCGCCAGCCCGAGGCCGAGACAGGCAAACAGCAGCAGCGCCTGCCCCACCGGCAGCAGCAGCGCCGCGCCCAAGGCTGCGGCCATGAACGGCCCGGTGCACGGCGTCGCCACGAAAGCTGCCAGCAAGCCGGTGGCAAAGGCGCCCGCTTTCTCGCCGCCCATGTTGACCGAGACGGCGGGCAGTTCGAACAATCCGGCAAAATTGGCCGCGATGGCCGCGGCCAGCACCAGCAGCGCAACGACCACACCGGGCTCCTGCAACTGGAACGCCCAGCCCACCTGCTCGCCGCCCGCCCGCAGAATCAGCAGCAATGCGCCCAGCATCGTGCAGGCCAGCACCACGCCTGCGGTGTAGGCGAGCCCTTCTGCCCGCGCGGCAGCCTCGCTCTCGCCCGCGCGCGCAAGGCTCAATGCCTTCAGGCTGAGGATCGGGAACACGCAAGGCATGATGTTGAGCAGCAATCCCCCCGCCAGCGCGCCGAGGATCAGCGTCCACAGCGGCGGCATGGCGGCAGGCTTCGGCCCGGAAACCAGCGTGCCGCCGGTGGGCACGTCGCCAGGCGCGGCGGTGAACCGCACGCCCGCATCATCGCCGAAGCCGAGAATGCCGGTCAGCGCCTCGGCCTTGCCCACGCCATATTCGTCGAGCGGGATTTCGGCGACCAGCACATCGCCGCTGCGCCGGAAGGTCTGCGGCGCGGCATAGGCGACCAGCCGCGCGTTGCCGACGAACACGTGCGGATCGGACAGCGCCATCGCCGCCGGCAGCGGGATCGCGACCCGCAGCAGCTTTCCCGCAACCGCAAAGCGCGCGCGCGCATCGAGCGGAGGCGCAGCCTCGGCCCGCCAGCGCGCAAAATCGCCCCCGCCGGGCCGTGCCTCAAGCACCGCATCCTGCGGCACGCAGATCTTGTCGGTGCAGGCGAGGTATTCGACATGGCCGCGCAGCCGTTGAAGCGCGCCCTGCTCCGCACCCGCCGGCACGCGCACCGGAACCAGCACGGTATATGCGCCTTCATAGATGTGGTTCATCAGCCCGCTGATCACCAGCCGCTGCGGCACGGGATAAAGGGGCTCGCCCATCCGCCAGCCGGGCGGCAGGTCGAGCGCCAGCTTCATCCCCTGCCCCGCATCCCCCGGGTTCGACCAGTAACCGTGCCATTCGGGCGCGCTGGGGGTGAACCGCAGCGCAAGCATCCATTCCCCGCCCGCCTGCGGCGCGCCATCGGCATAAAGTACGGCGGCGATCTTGGCATCGCCATAGCGCGCCTGCTCCGGAATTGCGGCAGGCGCCTGCGCAAACGCCGCCCCCGACAGCGCCATGCTTGCGATCAGCGCAAGCCAGCATGCAAGCAATTGACGGATCGGGGCGGTGAAGGTTCTTGCGCAGGCCACGGCAAGGCATCTAGGCTCGCCGCTGCAACTTCGCAATCGGAGCCGATACGGTGACACAGAGTGCAAACGAACCCCGCGATCTTGTAATCCTCGGCGGGGGACTGGTGGGCATGGCGCTCGCGCTCGCCGCGGCGAAAAAGGGCCTGTCGAGCCACGTGATCGACCGCGCAGACCCGGCCGAACTCACCGCCGAAGGCTTCGATGACCGCGCCACCGCGATCTCGACCGCAAGCTGGCACCTGTTCGAGAATATCGGCATCGCCGAGGGGCTTGAACAATTCGCCTGCGATATCGCGGCGATTGCGGTGACCGACCAGCAGAAGCCCGGACGGCTCGATTTCGATCCCGGTGACGAGGGCGGCACGCTCGGGCGGATGTTCCCCAACCGCCGCCTGCGGCTGGCATTGTTCGAGGCGGCGGCCAAGGAGCCACTTATCAACTGGGTCGCCAAGGCCTGCGTGACCGAGCGCCAGCGCAGCGAATACGGCGTCGCCGCAGTGCTGGCAGACGGGCAGAAGCTCAAGGGCAGCCTGATGATCGCCGCCGAGGGGCGCCAGTCGCCCACCCGCGATCAGGCCGGGATTGCGATTGCCAAGTGGGATTACAAGCACCGCGCGATCATCTGCGGCCTCACCCATGAAAAGCCCCACGGCAATGTCGCATGGGAAATCTTCTATCCGGCAGGGCCTTTCGCGCTGCTCCCCCTCAACGACGATGCCGATGGCACGCACCGCTGCTCGCTGGTGTGGACGGTATCGGAAAGCGATGCGGCCGGCGTCACCAAACTGGGCGACCGCGCTTTCCTTGCCGAGGTCGAAAAGCGCATGGGCGGCGTCCTAGGCAAGGTGCTGACGGTGGGCCAGCGGTCGAGCTATCCGTTGGGTTTCCACCACACCGCCAAGATCACGGGCGAGCGCCTCGCGCTGATCGGTGACAGCGCGCACGGCATTCACCCGATCGCGGGACAGGGCCTGAATCTGGGCCTGCGCGATGTCGGCGCGCTGGTCGAAGTGCTGGCGGACGGCGCGCGGCTGGGCCTCGATCCGGGCGATCCCGAATTGCTCAAGCGCTATGAGAACTGGCGCGGGCTCGACAGCTTCATGGTGGCGCTCGCCACCGATGGCCTCACCCGCCTGTTCGGCGTGCCGGGTAAGACCGCAAGCGCGGTGCGCCGCATCGGCATGGCCGCGGTGCAGCGCACGCCGATGCTCAAAAGCTTCTTCATGGACGAGGCGCGCGGCGTGTCGGGCGATCTGCCGGAACTGCTGCGGGGGTAGAGGCGCAGGCGCGGCAGGGCGCGCTTTCCTACTCGCCCCTGCGCTGACAGGATCGCGGCGCATGACCCGCCGCGACCGCCATTCAGCATTCCTGCCCGAACGCCGCGCTCAGGATCAGGTTATTTGCCTTCTGGACACTGTCTCATGTGTCTCCAACACGGGGCGGAATACGAGACTTGCGCTGCCGATGGCGGCGGATGGGTTTACGGCCGCACAAGCGGGCTCGATTGCTGCACCGGGTTGCCCGCCCCGTCGCGCAGGCCGCGCTGGTCGAGCACTGCGGCGGTTTCGATCACTTCCAAAGCCTCCATCGCCTTGCGATAGCGTTCGGCATCCGCGATCCAGCTTTGCGCCTTGGCCGCCCCCGGCATCCCGCGCACTTCCTCGATTGCGGCCGACAGGCGCCCCTGTTCGAGCGCCCAGCGCGCGCGCTCCATCCGCTTTTGCGGCTGCGGCGAGGGCGTGGTCTGGCGGCGGAAGACGAACAATTGCTTGAATTCGCGCTTGAACGCGCCCCACGATGGCCCCTCGGCGCTTTCGTTCAGTTGCGGGCTCAACCCCTCAAGCCGCGCGGTCAGGCTGTCGAGCCGGACGGGATTGCGCGAAAAATCGATAATCGTACGCACAGCATTGGGCCACTGGTCGCCGAAGCGCAGCCGCAGCTGGTCGGCGAGATAGCCAAGCTCGGCCCCGCGTTCGAGCGACCGGCGCGTGGCGAACGCGATCAGCAGGCTTTCGGCGCGCGCGGCATTGCCCGCGGCGGCCTGCGCCTGAAGATCGAGCCGGGTGAGGCGCTGTTCGGCCGCCGCCAGCCGCTGGTCGATCCCGCCCTGCTGTTCGGCCACGCGTTCGGCGGCCTGTTCGGCCTTCATCGCGGCGGCGACGATCGGCGTCGCGCTGGCGGTGAGCGCGGGCCCGCTGCCGGACTGCACCCCCGCCGTGCGCGCAGGCGCGGCGCTCTGAGGCCCCAGATTGTGCCACATCACCCAGCCCACCAGCCCGCCGCCAGCCGCAAAGGCAAGCAATGCAGCGAAAATCAGCGGACGGGCCGAACGCGGCTTTGCGGGAATATCATAGGAAGATGGTTCGGGCTGCGATGCCATTGCGATCCGTTCTTGCGACCCATTCGAGTTCTGGTTTTGCCTGCCTTGCACGCCTGTCGGTCAGGCGGCCCCGGGCGGCTTGGCGGGAATGGAGCGCGGCTTGCCGCACAAGTCAAACACCAATTGCATGAGACTGGCTTCGTCGGGCTGCGCGGCGGTGTGGACCGCGGCCCACCCCGCCCCTGCCGCCGCCGCAATCCGCGGGCCGAGCGCGGCGAGCGCTATCGCCCCGCGCGGCAGGCCAAGCCGCTCGCATTCCTCGGCAAAATGCGCCGCGGTCGCCGCCGAATGGAGCAGCACCAGCGCATCGCCCCCCGCCAGCAGCGCGGCTGCCGGGTCGAGCGGGCGCGCGATACTGCGATAGGCGACGACTTCGGCAAATGTCACGCCGCCCGGCGGATAAAGCACGATCCGCTCCTCGCCCGCGATGCGCAAAAGGTGTCGCGGTCCGGTAATCGCGTCGAGCACGCCTTGCAGGCCGCCGCTCCCCGTCATCGCGATCTTAAACCCAGCCGCGCGCGCGGCGGCCGCGGTCGCTTCGCCCACGGCAAAGACAGGCTTGTCCATAAGCCGCGCAAGGTTTGGCCCGCCGTGCAGGATCGCGTTCGCGCTGCCGATCAGCAGCCCGTCGAACCCTGCCGGATCGGGGCAGTCCCACGTGACGCTTTCGATGGCCGACAGCGCGCAGCCGGCGATTTCCAGCCCGCCCGCGCGCGCTCTGGCGATTGTTGCCGCAAGTCCCGGTTCGGGCCGCAGCGCAAGCACCTGCATGGTCAATCGCCTGCGCGGAAATGGTCCGCAATCGCGGCGGGCGCGCGCGCCAGCAGATCCGCGGCAAGTCCGCGCACCGCATCAAGTTCGCCGATCGTGAAATGCACCGTGCCTTCGATCCGCTCGGCCCCGCAAGGGCTGAACAGTGCCGCGCGCATCGTCAGCGTGTCGCCCGCCAGCACGCAGATCACCGCGACCGGCGAATGGCAGGTGCCCCCCAATGCGGCCAGCAGCGCGCGTTCGGCTTCAAGCTCGGCGCGGGTCGGCGCGTGGTCGATCGCGGCGAGCCATTCGGTGGTGCGCGCATCATCGGCGCGGCATTCGATCGCGATCACGCCTTGGGCTGCGGCAGGGATCCACTCCTCCGCCCCCAGCGCGGTGCCGGCCTCGGTCTGGTCGAGCCGTTCGAGACCGGCGGCGGCAAGGAAGGTGACATCCGCCTCCCCCTCGGCCAGCTTCTTCAGCCGGGTCGCCACATTGCCGCGGAAGGTCACGACCTTGCAATCGGGCCTGAGGTTCAGCAATTGCGCCGCGCGGCGCGGCGCGCTGGTGCCGACGACCGCGCCGTGGGGAATATCGGCAAGGCTGGCGGCCCCGACCAGACAATCGCGCCGGTCGGCGCGCGGCAGGAAGGCGGGGAAATGGAAAACATCGGGCCGGATCGTCTCGACATCCTTGGCCGAATGCACCGACAGGTCGATCCGCCCCTCGCCCAGCCATTGGTCGAGTTCCTTGGTCCACAGCGCCTTGCCGCCGATTTCCGACAGCGGCCGGTCGAGCACCTTGTCGCCGCTGGCAAGCACCGGGACAAGCTCGACCGCATCCTCGTCCCAGCCGTGCGCCGCGCACAGCCGCGCGCGGGTTTCACGGGCCTGCGCCATCGCCAGCGGCGAATTGCGGGTGCCAAGGCGCAACAGCGGCGCCGGTGCTGGGATGCTTGTCGTCATGCGCGCTTGCTCTAGCCTTCACACGCATTAGATGGAAGGCCGATGGGATCGGTCACACACACCTTGCACGAACCTGCGATCGGACCGCTGGTTCTGGGAATTGAATCAAGCTGCGATGAAACCGCGGTCGCGCTGGTTCGCGGCGACGGGACGATCGTGGCGCAGGCGATCGCCAGCCAGGAAGCCGAACACGCGCCCTATGGTGGGGTCGTTCCCGAAATCGCCGCGCGCGCGCATGCGGAACGCTTGGCGCCGATGATCGCCAAGGTCATGGGCGAAGCGGACGTGAGCCTCGACGATGTCGACGCGATTGCCGCAACCGCGGGCCCCGGGCTGATCGGCGGGGTGATGGTCGGGCTGGTCAGCGCCAAGGCATTGGCGATGGCTTCGGACAAGCCGCTGCTCGCGGTCAACCACCTTGAAGGCCACGCGCTTTCCCCCCGGCTGGCCGATCGCGATCTCGCCTTTCCCTATCTCCTGTTGCTGGTATCGGGCGGGCATTGCCAGATCCTCGCCGTCGAAGGCGTCGGGCAATACCGCCGCCTTGCCACCACGATCGACGATGCGCTGGGCGAAGCCTTCGACAAGACCGCCAAGATCCTGGGCCTCGGCTATCCCGGCGGCCCTGCGGTCGAGCGGCTGGCGCTCGAAGGCGACCCGCGCGCCGTTCCGCTGCCCCGCCCCTTGAAGGGTTCGGCCGAGCCGCATTTCAGCTTTGCCGGTCTCAAAAGCGCAGTGCTGCGCGCGGTGCAAAGCGGCGCGTACAGCCCTGCCGATATCGCCGCCAGTTTCCAGCAGGCCGCGGTCGACTGCCTGATCGACCGGCTGACGCGCGCACTGCGCGAAACCGGCCCCATGCCGGCATTGGTGGTCGCCGGCGGGGTCGCCGCGAACAAGACCGTGCGCGCCGCGCTCGAAACGCTCGCAGGCGAGCACGCAATGCGCTTTTCCGCGCCGCCGCTGGCGCTGTGCACCGATAATGCCGCGATGATCGCCTGGGCGGGGCTTGAACGGATCGCGCGCGATGGCGATGATTTTGCGGGCGACCCGCTCGATTTCGTCGCGCGCCCGCGCTGGCCGCTCGACCCTGCGGCAGAGGCCGTGCGCGGTGCAGGAGCCAAGGCATGAGCGCGGCTCCCGCCATCGGCGTGATCGGCGCGGGCTCATGGGGCACCGCGCTTGCCCAAATGTTGAGCAGCGACGGGCGCGATGTGCTGCTGTGGGCGTATGAGCCCGAAGTGGTCGCCGCGATCAATGCCGAACACCGCAATCCGCTGTATCTTCCATCGGCCTCGCTGTCGCCCACCATCCGTGCAACCTGCGACCTGCCCGATTTTGCGGCACTCGATACCGTGCTCGTCGTTACGCCTGCCCAGGTTTTGGGCAAAGTGCTCGCGGGCCTTGCGCGCAGCCCGCGCGATCTGGTGCTATGTTCCAAGGGGATCGAGGCGGGCAGCGGGCGGTTGATGAACGATGCCGCGCGCGAAGCTGCACCGGGCAGCACCATCGCGGTGCTTTCGGGCCCGACCTTCGCGCATGAAGTCGCCGCCGGCCTGCCGACCGCGGTCACGCTCGCCTGCGAGGGCGGACGGGCGCAGTGGGAACGCTTGGCCCCGGCGATCGCGCGGCCTGCCTTCCGCCCCTATTATTCGGACGATGTGACCGGCGCGGAGATCGGCGGCGCGGTCAAGAACGTGCTGGCGATTGCGTGCGGCGTGGTCGACGGGCTCAACCTCGGGCAGAACGCGCGCGCCGCGTTGATCGCGCGCGGCTTTTCCGAAATGCTGCGCTTCGGCGAGGCGCTGGGCGCCGAGACCGAGACATTGTCGGGCCTGTGCGGCCTCGGTGATCTGGTGCTGACCTGTTCGAGCACGTCGAGCCGCAATTTCAGCCTTGGCAAGGCGTTGGGCGAAGGCGCCCTCGCCGCCGATCTGATGGCCGACCGCCGCACCGTGGCCGAAGGCGCGCACACTGCGCCCGTGCTCGCCGATCTGGCGCAGCGCCGCGGGGTGGCGATGCCGATCGTCGCGGCGGTCGACGCGATCCTCAGGGGCGCCGATGCGCGCGCCGTGGTCGCCGATCTGCTCGCCCGCCCCTTGCGCGCCGAACTCGAAAGCGATGCCGGGGATCTGACCGCGTGACACCCGCCGGCGCCGCCCCGCCCGCGTCCGCACCGGCTGCGGACGACAGCGGCGATCTGGCCGCGCTGGCCAAGGGCGGGCGCACCAACACGCTGGGCTTCGTCGTCCGGCTGATCGCGCGGATCCCCTTCCTCGTCATCGCGACGCGCCTCTACGGGGCCGAGGCGCTGGGGCGCTTCGCCTCGGCGCTGGTGCTGATCGAGATCGTCGCGCTGATCTGTTCGCTGGGCGAAAAGCGCGGGCTGGCGCAGCGATTGTCGGTCGGCGCGGGCGAGGACCGCGCGCGCGAAACGAACCTCGTCTATGACGGGCTGCTGCTCGCGCTCGGCTATTCCGCGGTCGCCGCCGCGGTGCTGCTCGCTTTCCCCGACCCGATGTTCCCCAACGGGATGAACTCCCCCCTCGACATCTGGCTGGTGGCGACGATCCCGGCCTTTGCCGTCACTGAAATCCTGCTCGCGGCCCAGGCCTACCGCTTCGATATCGCCACCACGGTCCGCGCGCGCGCGGTGGTCGAGCCGTGGACGATCTCGATTGCCGCAGGCGTGTTCTTCTTCATCCCCGCCACCCGCGAGGCGGGTCTGGCACTCGCCTTCATCGCCTCGATCTATGCCGGGCTTCTCACCGCGCTGTGGCCGTTCCTGCGCAGCTATGGCCTGCCCAAGGGCTGGCACCCGCAGGCGCGTGCGCTGGCGAAGATATCCAGCCGCGCCTTCCCGATCATCGGTGCCGACGCGATCGAGCGCGGCACGCGGCTGCTCGACATCTTCATCCTCGGCCTGTTCGCGCCCCCGCAGGCGGTCGGGATCTATTACGCCGCGCAGCAGATCGCCTCGCTCCCGCAGAAGCTCAAAACCAGTTTCGAGCCGATCCTGTCGCCGGTCATCACCAAGAACCTGCGGATCGGCAATATGGGCGCGATCGCGGCGCAGGTGCGACAGGTGGGGTTCTGGATCATCGCGGTCCAGCTTGGCATCGCGCTGGTGCTGGGCGTGCCGGGCGAGGCGGTGATGGGCTTGTGGGGCCCGGATTACGTCGCGGGCACCGCCGCGCTGGCGCTGCTGCTTGCTGCCGAAGTTGCCGCCTCGATGGCGGTCGTGTCCGAAAGCGTGCTGGTCTATATCGCGCGCAAGCGCAATCTGGCGCTGTCGGTCGCGATCATCGCATTGCAGGCGGTGCTGACCATCGCCTTTATCCTGATCGCGCAGCATTACGGGCTTGGCCAGGGGTTCCAGGCCGCCGGCGCGGCGGGCGCGCTGCTGGTCGCGCTCGCGGTGTCGAGCCTCGTCAAATCGCTGCTCCTGTCCCGCCTGCTCGGCGCAAGCATCGGCAACTGGCGCTGGGCGCTGGTGCATGCCGCCGCGCCCGCGGTGGTGGTGGGCTATGCCTTCACCTTCATGCCCGAATGGATCGAGCTGCTGCTCGGCATCCCTGCGGTGCTCGGCGTCTATGCGCTGGTGATCTGGCGACGCGGCTTTTCGGAGGACGACAAGGTGCTGTTCCGCAAACAAGACGCCCCCGCCAGTGAACCCGATCCCGTCTCGACCGTTTAAACCTGCACGATACCCGCAACCCGACCGGAGACCTTCGCCATCATGGCCGACATCACCGCCAATCTCCCGCTGATCCTGATCGCCTGTGCCGCGCTGCTGCTGGTGATCGCGCTGGTGGTGCTCACCCGCCTCAACCGCAAGGCGCGCGTGATCACCGACGAGACCGACACCCCGCTCGCGCGCGACGTGCTGGCCGAAGGCGCTGCGCCTGCGCCGCGCAACCAGGCGCTGATCGATGCGCCGCGCGCGATGGATGTGTCCTTCGGCGAGCTGACCGCCGCCGCCAATGCGCAACCCACCGCCGCCGCCCCGCTGGGCACCGATGCCGAAGCCGGCCCCGAAATCCCACCTGCGCCCGCCCCCGCTGCCGATGCGCCCATCGCGGCCCCCGGCAGCGGCGACGATCTGACCCGGATCAAGGGATTGGGCCCCAAAATCGCGGCGTTGCTCGGCGAATTCGGGATCAGCACCTTCGCCCAGATCGCCGCGCTCACCCCCGAGGAAGTCGAGCGGATCGACGCAAAAATGGGGCGGTTCGCCGGTCGGATCACCCGCGATCAATGGGTCGCGCAAGCCCAGTTGCTCGCTGCGGGCGACGAGCCGGGTTTCGCCAGCCAGTTCGGCAGGAATGGATGAATTTGCACGCAGCTTGACGTCCAAACCGTGATACAACCTGTCGCTTGGGATTCGCAATCGCAGGAGACAGTCGATGCCTTTACGGATCTTGTTGGCCGAAGACGAATTCATCACCGGCTTCGATCTTTGCGATACCTTCGAAGAAGCCGGCTACGAGGTCGAAGGCCCGCATGCCGGGGTGTCTTCGGCAATGCTCGCCTGTCAGAAGGAACGCCCCGATCTGGCGGTACTCGATATCGAACTGGCCGACGGGCTCAGCCTCGAACTGGCGCAGAAACTGATGGACGATGATGTGCCGGTGATCCTGCACTCCGCGCCCGAAGATACCCACGCGCTGTCGGTCCGCTTTCCCCGCGCGACGACGCTGGCCAAACCCTGCCCGCCGGCGATGCTGCTCGACACGGTCAGCGGCGTTCTCACCCGGGTCTGACGTGCATCCTGCGGCGCTGTCTTGCGCCGCACACCCCGCCCTTCAGCGCAAGCGCACCTCTTGTGCGTTGGCTGGCCGCGCATCCCCTTGCCCGCTTGGCCCAACCCTGCGATGGCAGGGGGATGAGCACGATGACACTTTACGGCTACTTCCGCTCCTCGACATCCTACCGCCTGCGCATCGCCCTCAATCTGAAGGGCCTCGCCTATGACAATGTGCCGGTCGACCTGCGCACCGGCGCGAACAAGGACGCCGCCTTCACGCAGCGCAACCCGTTCGGCTCGCTCCCCATGCTCGAAGCCGATGGCCGCGACCGCGCGCAGTCCATGGCGCTGCTTGAATGGCTTGATGAAGCCTACCCCTCGCCCGCCTTCCTGCCCGCCGATATCGAAGCGCGCTACACAGTGCGCGAACTGGCCTATGCCATCGCGACCGAAATTCACGCGGTGAACAATCTGCCGGTGCTCAAATACCTCAAGGATCCGCTCGGCCATTCGCAGGACGAGATCGACACCTGGTATCGCACCTGGCTCAAGCGCACGCTCGACCCCGTCGAGACGCGGCTGGCGCAGCTCAAGACGGGCGATTTCCTCCACGGCGATGCGCCCGGCCTGTTCGAAATCGTCGCGATCCCGCAACTCGCGAACGCGCGGCGGTTCGATTACGATCTGGGCGACAGCCCGCATCTCACCCGCATCGAGGCGGCCTGTCTCGCGCTTCCGGCCTTTGCCGCAGCGCATCCCGACCGCCAGATCGACGCCGCATAAGCACAACCACCGGGAGGAACCATCTATGAAGCTCGCAACCCTCGACAACGGCACCCGCGACGGAATGCTGGTGGTGGTGTCGAAAGACCTGACGCGCTGCTGTGCGGCGGGATACATCGCCCCGACGCTGCAATATGCGCTCGACAACTGGGAGCGCGTTGCGCCCGAACTCGAAGTGCTTGCGCGCGATGTCGAACATGAAACCGTGCCATGCGAACGCTTCCACGAACGCCAGGCGCTCTCGCCCCTGCCGCGCGCCTACCAGTGGGCCGATGGCAGCGCCTATATCAACCATGTCGAACTCGTCCGGCAGGCGCGCGGGGCCAAGGTGCCCGAAAGCTTCTATGCGGACCCGCTGATGTATCAGGGCGGATCGGACACCTTCCTGCGCCCGCGGCAGGACATCCCGCTGGGCGATGTCGCGTGGGGCTGCGACATGGAAGGCGAGATCGCGTGCATAACCGACGATGTGCCGATGGGCTGCTCGGCAGAGGACGCGGCGGGCCACATCAAGCTGCTGATGCTGGTCAACGACGTGTCCTTGCGCGGGCTGATCCCTGCCGAACTGGAAAAGGGTTTCGGCTTCTTCCAGTCGAAGCCTGCCAGCGCGTTCTCGCCCGTTGCAGTCACGCCCGATGAACTGGGCGATGCGTGGCAGGACAGCCTGATCCACCTGCCGCTGATGGTCGATTACAACGGCCAGCCCTTCGGCCGCGCGAATGCCGGGCAGGATGCGACCTTCAATCTCGCTCAACTGGTCGCGCATGCCGCCAGGACGCGCAATCTTGGCGCGGGCACGGTGATCGGCACGGGCACGGTATCGAACAAGGGCGCCGATGGCGGCGCGGGCAAGCCCGTAGCGGCAGGCGGCGCGGGCTATTCGTGCATCGCCGAAATCCGCATGATCGAAACGATCGAAGGCGGCGCTGCGACCACGCCCTTCATGCAGCCGGGCGACACGGTGCGGATCGAGATGCGCGATGCGCACAACCATTCGATGTTCGGCGCGATCGAACAGAAGGTCGTCGCCGTCTGATGCGCATTTTGCGGGGGTTCAGACCCGTTCTGATCCCCGCTTGCCCCCGCTTTGACCCCTTCCAGACCCCGCCCTGATCGTTTTTGACCCCCGCTTTTTGCAACGTTTCACGTGAAACATTGCCCCCTGACTTTTCGAGGATCTTCCGATGACTGCCTACCCAACGCTCAAACTGTTCATCGCCGGCCAGTGGACCGCAACCGGCGAGGCAGGCTCGATGGATGTGATCAATCCGGCCACCGGGGATGTAATCGGGCAGTGCCCCAAGGCGTCGACCGGCCAGCTCGATGCCGCGCTCAAGGCGGCAGGTGATGCCTTCCCCCGCTGGAGCGCGACCCCGGGGGCCGAACGCTACGCGATCCTACGCCGCGCCGCCGATCTGCTGCGCGAACGCGCGCCCGTGATCGCCAAGGTCGTCACCGCCGAAATGGGCAAGCCCCATGCACAGGCGGTGGGCGAGATCGCAGGCTCTGCCGATGTGATTGATTTCCTTGGCGAAGAGGCCAAGCGCCGCGGCGGGCGGATGATCCCGGTCCGCGGGGGGCAGCTGATCGCGCAGATGGTGACGCACGAACCGATCGGCCCGGCTGTCCTGCTCACCCCGTGGAACTTCCCGGTCAACCTGCCCGCCAAGAAGATCGCCGGCGCACTGGCGGCAGGCTGCACCGCGATCTTCAAGCCCGCTGAAAACACGCCGGCTTCCGCGCAATTGCTGGTCGAATGCTTTGTCGATGCCGGGGTGCCCGAAGGCGTGCTCAACCTCGTCCATGGCGATCCCGGCCCGATTGCCGAACACCTCATCGCCTCGCCCGTGACCCGCAAGGTCAGCTTCACCGGATCGACCGCGATCGGCAAGCAGCTGGGCGCATTGGCCGCTACCCACATGAAGCGTTTCGCGCCTGAGCTTGGTGGTCATGCCCCTGTTATCGTGAGCAAAAACGCCGATATCGCGCGCGCTGCCGCGATGTGTGCGGCAACCAAGTTCCGCAACGCAGGGCAGGTCTGCGTCTCGCCCACCCGCTTCCTCGTCGCGCGCGAAGTCTACGATCAGTTCGTCGCCGATTTCGCCGAGCGCGCCAGCCGGATCAAGGTGGGTGACGCCGGCATCGATGACAGCGTCGAGATGGGCCCGCTCGCCCACGCCCGTCGGATTTCCGCGATGGAACAGGTGGTTGCCGACACCGGCGGCAACCGCGGCGAGGTCGTGACCGGCGGCAAGGCAATGGGCGGCAGGGGCTTCTTCTTCCCGCCCACCGTGATCGCCAACCCCGCGCCCGACAGCCGGTTCATGACCGAAGAACCCTTCGGCCCGATCGCCGGGATCGTCCCCTTCGACACGATCGAGAACGCCGTCGGCATCGCCAATGGTCTGCGCTATGGGCTTGCCGCCTATGCCTTTTCGGCCGATCTCGACGAAGCACACTATCTTGGTCGCGCGCTGCGCGCCGGGATGGTGGGGATCAACCAGCTGATCGTGTCCTCGCCCGAAACCCCGTTCGGCGGGGTGGGCGACAGCGGGTTCGGATCGGAAGGCGGCGAGGAAGGCTACCTTGCCTTCACCGACACCAAGCTGGTGATGCTCGCCAAAGCGGGCGGCTGATTATCCCGCTGTGCGCCGCACGCCTGCGGCGCGCACCGCGGCAAGCGTGGGGTAGCCGTTGACCGCCATCAGCAGGTCGGCCTCGGCAAGGATGGCGCGCAGCACGAAAGCTGCGCCCTCCGCCCCGCCGAGCGCGAGGCCATAGGTATAGGGCCGCCCCACGCCCACCGCGCGCGCACCCATCGCCAGCGCCTTGACCGCATCGCTGCCCGAGCGAATGCCGCTGTCGAACAGCACCGGCGTATCGCCCGCGGCCTCGACCACATCGGCAAGGCAATCGATCGCCGCGATCCCGCCATTGGCCTGCCGCCCGCCGTGGTTCGAGCAATAGATCGCATCGGCCCCGTGTTCGACCGCGAGCCGGGCATCGTCGGGGTGGCAGATCCCCTTGAGCACGATCGGCAATTTGGTCACCGACTTGAACCAGGCGATATCGTCCCAAGTCAGCACCTGCCCGAAGGTAGCTGCCCAAGTGAAGATTGCCGCCGCCGGATCCTCCTCTGGCGGCTTTGCCAGCAGCGAGCGGAACACGGGATCGGTGAAGTAGTTCTGCAAGACCTTTCCGCGCAGTTGTGGGAAATTCGACGCGTTGAGGTCGCGTGGGCGCCAGCCTGTCACCCAGGTGTCGAGCGTCACCACCAGCGCCTTGTAACCCGCGTTCTCCGCACGCCGGATCAGGCTGATGGCCAGTTCGCGGTTCTTGGGCGTGTAGAGCTGGAACCATGCAGGGGTCTCCCCGCAGGCGGCCTTCACATCCTCCATCGGATCGTTCGCCAGCGTCGATGCGCAGAACGGCACCCCCGTCAGCGCCGAAGCCCGCGCTGCGGCAATGTCGCCGTGGCGGTCCTGTGTGGCTTCGCCGTTCAATCCGATCGGCGCCATGAACAGCGGGGTGGGATAGCGGTGGCCGAAGAGTTCGATCGACAGGTCGCGCGCCGAGCAGTCGACCATCATCCGCGGCACCATGCCCCAGCGGCGGAAGGCGGCGGCGTTCTGGTCCTGCGTATGCTCGTCCCCGCAACCGCCCGCGACATAATTCGTCAGGCTGGGCCCCAAGGCCTCATGCGCGCGCTTTTCCAGCGTGGCGAAGTCGACCGGATAGGCGGGCAGCACCCCGCGCAGGCCCGCATTGTAAATCTCGTTCTGCATCGCGCCAAAATAGGTCATCGCGCCCGTCTCTCCCGTGTGTTGGGGGCAGATCAGCCGATGCGGCGGTTGAGGGCAAGAATTATCGTCCTGCGGCCAGACGTTGCAAGCGGGGCCGAACCTTCAGGAATTGCAGATAGGCCGCTTCGAGCACATGCAGCACCGGCGACCAGCGGGCGGCCAGCCCAAGCGGTCGCAGCAGCGGGATCGCGCGCCACATCGCAGCAAACGCCGCCGCGCCCGAATAGATGACGCCTGCCTCGCGCGCATGAAAACGGCTCAGCAACACCTTGCGATCGATCGGACAGGCGGGGTCAGCGCCGGCGGCAACATCGACGAAATCGATTGCCCCGCGCCGATCAAGCTTTCGCATCAGCGCAATCTCGCGCAGGCACAACGGGCAGCCGCCGTCATACCAGACGGTGAGGCTCACGGCGCGATCCACAGGCGGATGATGTAGGCCACCGCGCCCAGCACGGCGACGCTCGCGGCCCAGATACCGGCCATCCACAAGAGCCGCTGCCACAGGGGGGCTTCGGGCGGTTTCTCCGGCGGTGCGAGCATCAGTGATATCCGTCCTCGCCCACCTTGCCGCGGAACACCCAATAGGCCCAGACGGTGTAGGCGATGATCAGCGGCATCGTGATCACGACACCGACCAGCATGAAGATCTGGCTGCGCTCGGGCGCGGCGGCATCCCAGATTGTGATTCCCGGCGGCACGACATAGGGGAAGATCGTTACGCCGAGGCCGGCCATCCCGAGGAAGAACAGCGCGATCGCCAGCCAGAACGGCTTGGAATTGCGCTCCGATCCGATCGCGCGCAGCATCGAGATCGCGATGATCGCGGTGATCACCGGAACCGGCAACACATAGTAGATTTCGGGCGCGGTCAGCCAGCGTTCGGCATATTCGGCATTGAGCGCGACATTGTAGACGCTCACTGCGCCCATCAGCACGATCGTCGCGATCGCCGCGCGCCGTGCGACATAGCGCGCATGGCGCTGCACGCCTTCGTCGAGCTTCCAGATCAGCCAGGTGCTGCCCAGGAGCGCATAGCCGGCGACCGTGCCGAGCCCGGTGAGGAGGGTATAGGGCGTGAGCCAGTCCCACCAGCTGCCGGCATAGGCACGGCCTTCGACCTCGATCCCCTGCAACAGCGCGCCGAGGATCATGCCCTGCGACATCGCCGCGACCAGCGAGCCGCCGAAGAAGGCATTGTCCCAGAACTTCTGATGCGCCGCATCCCGCCAGCGGTATTCGAACGCGACCCCGCGGAAGACCAAGCCGAGCAGCATCGCGATGATGAGCGGATAGGTTGCGGGCAGGATCACCGCATAGGCAAGTGGGAAGGCGGCAAACAGGCCCCCTCCCCCCAGCACCAGCCAGGTCTCGTTCCCGTCCCACACCGGCGCGATCGAGTTCATCGCACGGTTGCGGCCCTGCCCGACGCGGAAGGTCGGGAACAGGATACCGATGCCAAGGTCGAACCCGTCCATCACCACATAGGCAAAGACCGCAAAGGCGATGATGAAGGCCCAGACGACGGTGAGATCCATCACGCGTCCTCCTCTTGGCCCTGCCGCTCGGTCGGCAGGGGCTGGGCTTTGCCGGGGTTCTGCGTCGGCCCCGGGGTGATACCGGCCGTGCGGATCGGGCCGTCATCGCCGCGCTCGACACCCTCCTCTCCCCGATGTGGCGGCTTGCTCATGAGCTTGGTGATATACCAGACGCCCACGCCGAAGACGGCGAAATAGACGAGGATGAAGGCCAGCAGCGAAACGGCGACAGCCGGCGCATCGAGTGGGCTTGCCGCATCAGCCGTGCGCAGCACGCCGTAGATCACGAAAGGCTGGCGGCCGACTTCGGTCGTGATCCATCCGGCGAGCACCGCGGCGAACCCGCTCGGCCCCATCAATACTGCCGCGCGGTGAAGCCAGGGCATGTCGTAAAGCCGCCCGCGCACCCGGCCCCACAGGCTCCACAGGCCCACGCCCAGCATCGCAAAGCCGATGCCGACCATGATCCGGAAGCTCCAGAAGACCACCGGCACGGGCGGCTCGCGGTCATCGGGAATGGTGTCGAGCCCCGCCATCGGCGCGTCGAGATCGTGCTTGAGGATGAGCGAAGACAGCTTCGGGATCTCGATCGCGTAGCGCACGGTCTTGGCCTCGCTGTCGGGAATACCGAACAGGATCAGCGGGGCACCATCGGGATGGCTTTGATAGTGCCCTTCCATCGCCATCACCTTGGCGGGCTGGTATTCGAGCGTGTTGAGGCCATGCATGTCGCCCGCGAAGATCTGCGCCGGCGTGACGATCGCAGCCATCCACATCGCCATCGAGAACATCTTGCGCGCGTGCTGGTTGCTCTTGTCCTTGAGCAGGTGCCAGGCTCCGACTGCGCCCACCACGAAGGCGGTGGTGAGATAGGCGGCCATCACGGTGTGGACGAGACGGTAGGGGAAGCTGGGGTTGAAGACGATGTCCCACCAGCTGTCGCCCGGCAGGAACTGGCCGTTCGCACCGACGAGATAGCCGGTGGGCGTCTGCATCCAGCTGTTGACGCTGAGGATCCAGAACGCGGATACGAACGTGCCCAGCGCCACCATCAGCGTTGCGGCGAAATGCAGCTTCTTGCCGACCTTCTCCATGCCGAACAGCATGACGCCAAGAAAGCCCGCTTCGAGGAAGAAGGCGGTGAGCACCTCATAGGCCATCAGCGGCCCGATCACCGGCCCGGCCTTGTCAGAGAACACCGACCAGTTGGTGCCGAACTGGTAGGACATGACGATCCCGGAGACGACGCCCATCGCAAAGGCGATCGCGAAGATCTTGAGCCAGTATCTGAACAGGTCGAGATAAACGCTCTTGCCCGTCTTCAGCCAGAGGCCCTCGAGCACTGCCAGAAAGCTCGCCAGTCCGATCGAGAAGGCCGGGAAGAAGAAATGGAAGCTCACCGTGAAGGCGAACTGGATCCTTGCCAGCAGCAGCGCGTCGAGGTTCTCAAGCATGGTCGGCAGCTAGTCCCTTGGCTCCATCGATCAATTGCAATGGCTGCAAGGGATATACGGTTTGCCGGCGAAAGGGTTGCATCGAACGGCGCCCGACGGATCATGGCAGAGCGCAGTTCGATGCCAAAGGCTACTTAGCTCAGCCCTTCCAGCTGATCGAGACAAACACGTTGCGCGGTGCGCCGGGATCGAAACCGCCCCCGCCGCCCGGTCGCACCCGGCTCGCGTATTCCTCGTCAAAGAGGTTGTTGATCCCGGCCCCGATCGCGAAACCCGCCGTCAGTGGCCATTCGACCGAGGCATCGAAAACCTCGTAACCGGGCAGGAAGAAATCAGCGACATTGTTGTCCGCGCCCTGCTGATCGCCAACGGAAGTGAATGTCAGCGCAGCTCGCCCACCATCCTTGCTGATCCATGCCAGCACCGAGCGTAGCAGGTGCTTCGGCGCGTATTGCGGCGTAAACCCGGCTGCCGCGCCCGAGGTGAAATCGGCATCGAGCAATTGGAGATTGGTCGACAGCCGCAGCGTGTCGTCGCTCTTTGCGAACCCTTCGGGCCCGACCAGATCGAGGCGCAGGGCAAGATCGATCCCCTGGTTGCGCATCGAGCCCACGTTCTGCCGCCGCGCACCGCCAACACCGACCGCACCGCGCGTGGGTGTCGCGGCCAGCGGGCCGGCAAGGAAACCGACCTGATTTTCGAACTCCACCCGGAACAGGCTGGCATCGATCCGCACCATCGGCGCAGGCTCTGCTTGCAATCCGGCCTCGACCGTAAAGGCGTAAGACGGCTCGAAAGTGCCCGCAGCGTCAATCCCGGCCTGGAACGTCACCCCGTCATTATACTGGAGCGGTTTGAAGCCGCGGCTGGCATTGGCGACAAAGCGCAAGGCGGGCGCCGCATCCCACGTGACACCGAGGCCATAAAGCGGCACGGTCTGCCTGTCCTCGCGATTGCCGAGGGCACCGTTCGGCGCGCCCGGCCCGCCGCCGGTTGCGCTGCCCGCGGCAAGATCGAGCGTCTCCACCACGCGCTGGCGCAGCCGCTCGACCCGGAAGCCGGGGACGATCTGGACATCGCCGAAACCCAGTTTCAGTTCGCCGAATACGGCCGCGGCATCACCGCTGCGCGTCGCGCGGGTCAGCGCGCCCGCCAATCCCTTCTCATCGCTGTTACTGATCCCCTTGTCGACAAAGACCGGAGCGTCGGACGTATGACCAAGCACGCCAAGCGTGACCGTGTGCTGGCCGTTGCTGCCGAAACTGCGCGCTGCACGCAGGTCGAGCCCGGCAGTGTCGAACACCTGCAACTGCCGGATCAGGACATTGGCGTCGGGGGTTATCTGGCCGAATCCGCCGCCGGCCTGACGCAGGCTTTCGCGCTCGAAACGGCTGTAGAATGCGCGAGCGGTGACTTGGGTCAGGTCATCTGCCTGCCAATCGACGGTCATCGTCGGCGCGAGCCGCTCGATCCGCACCCGATCACGCGACAGCGAGTTGGCGCGGCGATCCGCTGCAAGACGATCGGCAGACAGGCCGCCGGGCTCGCCAAATCGCGCCGTGTAGTAATCCAGCGCGAGCGTGGCGGTGAGATTGTCGCGCAGATAATGCCCGCGCACGCGCGCCGTTGTCTGGGTGTGATCGCTGTTCACGCGGCGCGGTCCGTCACCCTCGGCGTAATGGATGAAACTATCTGCGGCCAGCGTTCCGTCCGATACGGCGAACCCGGCAAAGCCTTGGCGCGCATCCCAGCTTCCCGCGGTCAGCCGTGCTTCGGCCTCGATCCCGGCTGCCCGGCGCGGCCCCTTCAGGACATAGTTGATCGCGCCGCCCGGTTGCGGCCCGTACAGCAGGCCCGAAGCGCCGCGGATGAATTCGATCCGCTCAACCGTTTCGAGCGGCGGCGTGAAATATCCCGCAGGGTAGGAGTACATGTCGGGCACCGCCGGCACGGCATCCTGCAAAGTCAGCACGTTCCAGCTCTCATGCGGCTCGCCAAGTCCGCGATAGGACACCGATGCCCACGAACCATTTGAAACTTCGGACACCAGCAAACCGGGAATGTCTGCGAATGCCACGCGCAAATTGCGGGTGGGGACGTTCGGAATGTCACCAAGAACCGCGATATCGCCAAGCTTGCCCGCAAAGATCAGAGTACCCGATTGATCGGGAAGCCGATCATCGCTGCGCTGTGCGGTGACAAGGATCGACGTTGCCTGTCCCGCGGCAATCTGACCCGCGGCCTGAACTTCGGCAGCTTGCGTATCGGGACTACCAGGCGACGCTGTGGTCGCCAGAGCTTGTGAGCCTGCGGAGCTCATAAGCGTGGCGACAAACATGAAACGGGCAGACTTCACGGTAAGCGACATTGTGACTCCGCAACACAAGGAGGAAAGTTTCGGTCGCCTCTCTTGCTATTGCGAATGACTGTCAATCTAAAATGCTGCCGTCACGCGGCATATCGGACATTGTGGATCTGCATGCGGCCAGATCGCAGAGTCGCGCTCCTTCTCACGAAACGAAACGGGAAACCTCAAGACGAAGGACTGGGGCGAACCTGAATATCGCGCGTCGACAGCCAGCGAACTGAGCGACCGATTTCAGCCCGCTATGCGTGTCGCGTGCAGTGCGCCCGAACGACCTCGTCACTGCCATTTCATTCTGTGCAGACAAGGATGTCCGCACGAACAACATGAGCGCCCAGCAACGAGTCTGCGGGCGTTGGATCTCTGCGATTTGCTGGGTTTTGTGGTTGGTTGCGGGAGTTGGATTTGAACCAACGACCTTCAGGTTATGAGCCTGACGAGCTACCGGGCTGCTCCATCCCGCGATACCGTTCTTGGTGGCGTTCCTCGCGCAAGCGCTGCGGGCGGCCGTTCGGCCTTGCGGCTCCTGCGGAGCCGGGGCCGCCCCTCGGAGGCTTTCGCCGGTGAGGGAAGCGTCATTGGGGCCCGAGGGCCTTGAAGACGCCAAAAGGGCTGCCCTTTGTGGGGTCAGCCCTTTGACTATGTGAATGGGTTATGCCTGCTTCCACTGGTCGCAATGCCTGGCGACGACCTACTCTTCCAACGCTTGAGCGTTAGTACCATTGGCGCGGTCTGGTTTCACGGCCGAGTTCGAGATGGGATCGGGTGGGTCACAGACGCTATGGTCACCAAGCAATGGGACCAGTGGATGCGGGTTTCAAATCGATGCACACTCATTTGGGTGAGTGGTTTGGGGCGTATCTGGCTGGAGTATTCTCCACCAACGCGTTCCTGCAGGGCAGGTCTGACGTTGATAGTGCGAACTCTCAAGCGCGATATGAACTATTAGGACCGGTTAGCTCCATACATTACTGCACTTCCACACCCGGCCTATCAACGTGATGGTCTATCACGGTTCAAAGATACCTTATCTTAAGGGAGGCTTCCCGCTTAGATGCTTTCAGCGGTTATCCCGTCCGTACATAGCTACCCTGCGGCACTCTTGGCAGAATGACAGGTACACCAGAGGTACGTTCACCCCGGTCCTCTCGTACTAGGGGCAACTCCTTTCAAGTATCGACGCCCACGGCAGATAGGGACCAAACTGTCTCGCGACGTTCTGAACCCAGCTCACGTACCACTTTAATTGGCGAACAGCCAAACCCTTGGGACCTGCTCCAGCCCCAGGATGTGATGAGCCGACATCGAGGTGCCAAACGATTCCGTCGATATGAGCTCTTGGGAATCATCAGCCTGTTATCCCCGGCGTACCTTTTATCCGTTGAGCGATGGCCCTTCCACGAGGGACCACCGGATCACTATGACCGACTTTCGTCTCTGCTCGACTCGTCAGTCTCGCAGTCAGGCAGGCTTATGCCATTGCACTCTAACAGACGGTTTCCAACCGTCCTGAGCCTACCATCGCGCGCCTCCGTTACTCTTTAGGAGGCGACCGCCCCAGTCAAACTACCCGCCACAGAGGGTCCCAACACCGGCTAACGGTGCGTGGTTAGATATCAGAAAACAGCAGGGTGGTATTTCACCTATGGCTCCATGTCAGCTGGCGCCGACACTTCAAAGCCTCCCACCTATGCTACACAACTCTTTCCTAATACCACTCTGAAGCTGCAGTAAAGGTGCACGGGGTCTTTCCGTCTAACCGCGGGTACTCCGCATCTTCACGGAGAATTCAATTTCGCTGAGCATATCCTGGAGACAGTGGGGAAGTCGTTACGCCATTCGTGCAGGTCGGAACTTACCCGACAAGGAATTTCGCTACCTTAGGACCGTTATAGTTACGGCCGCCGTTTACTCGGGCTTCAATTCGGAGCTTGCACTCCTCCTCTTAACCTTCGAGCACCGGGCAGGCGTCAGACCCTATACGTCGTCTTGAAGCCGACTTAGCAGAGTCCTGTGTTTTTGATAAACAGTCGCTACCCCCTGGCCTGTGCCCCCCACCAGTGCTTGCGCATAGATGGGGCCTCCTTCTTCCGAAGGTACGGAGGCAATTTGCCGAGTTCCTTCAGGATACTTCTCTCAAGCGCCTTGGTATACTCTACCTGACCACCTGTGTCGGTTTCGGGTACGGTCTATACGGTGGGGCTATTTCCTGGAACCTCTTCACTGCCCAACCAATCCAATAAGGAAGGACAATTTACGAGATCCGTCACACACCACCAGGCCCACGAATATTAACGTGGTTCCCATCGACTACCCCCTTCGGGCTCGTCTTAGGGGCCGGCTCACCCTACGTTGATTAGCATTGCGTAGGAACCCTTGGTCTTTCGGCGACAGGGTATCTTACCCTGTTTGTCGCTACTCATGTCAGCATTCGCACTTCCGATACGTCCAGCGTCGGTTACCCTTCGCCTTCACTCGCTTACGGAACGCTCCGCTACCGCTGCAGTAAACTGCAACCCTAAGCTTCGGTGCATATCTTTAGCCCCGTTACATCTTCGCCGCAGGAACCCTTGTTTAGACCAGTGAGCTGTTACGCTTTCTTTAAAGGATGGCTGCTTCTAAGCCAACCTCCTGGTTGTTTTGGGATTCCCACATGCTTTCCCACTTAGATATGACTTGGGGACCTTAGCTGTAGGTTAGGGCTGTTTCCCTTTTGACGACGGACCTTAGCACCCGCCGTCTGTCTGCCAGACAAGACTCGATGGTATTCGGAGTTTGGTTAGGTTTGGTACCGCTCGCGCAGCCCTAGCCCATCCAGTGCTCTACCCCCATCGGCATACATCTGACGCTCTACCTCAATAGATTTCGCGGAGAACCAGCTATTTCCCGGCTTGATTGGCCTTTCACCCCTAAACACAAGTCATCCGATAATTTTTCAACATTAAACGGTTCGGTCCTCCAGTGCGTGTTACCGCACCTTCAACCTGCTCATGCCTAGATCGCCGGGTTTCGGGTCTAATCCAACATACTCAGTCGCCCTATTCAGACTCGCTTTCGCTTCGCCTACACCTAACGGCTTAAGCTTGCATGCTAGATTAAGTCACTGACCCATTATGCAAGAGGTACGCTGTCACTCCCTATGGAGCTCCAACTGCTTGTAAGCATCCGGTTTCAGGTACTGTTTCACTCCCCTAATCGGGGTGCTTTTCACCTTTCCCTCACGGTACTGTGTTCGCTATCGGTCATGTACGAGTATTTAGGCTTAGAGGGTGGTCCCCCTATGTTCAGACAGGATTTCACGTGTCCCGCCCTACTCAAGTCCTTCTTCATCACTTTCGCATACGGGACTGTCACCCGCTATGGTCAAACTTTCCAGAATGTTCTGCTAGTTGAAAAGAAGGCACTGGCCTGGTCCCGGTTCGCTCGCCACTACTACGGGAATCTCTGTTGATGTCTTTTCCTCCGGGTACTGAGATGTTTCAGTTCCCCGGGTTCGCTTCACCAAGCCTATATATTCAGCTCGGTGATACCTTATCCACCTCGCCCAGCAGGCCCGAAAGCCAACTGGAAGAAATGGTGAAGGTGGGTTTCCCCATTCGGAAATCGCCGGATCAAAGTTTGCTCACAACTCCCCGACGCTTATCGCAGCGTGCCACGTCCTTCTTCGCCTGTACATGCCAAGGCATCCACCAAATGCTCTTACCTCACGCTTGAGAATCCACACCATCAACGTCAGACCTGCATAAAAGCCTGAACGCTTGAAGACGGTGGGAGAATTATCTCAGCCAGATAATCAATTTGATTGATTTGTGATGCATCGATCGATCCGAAACAAAGCCGTAGCCCTGCCCGTTACAATCCATGCGCCACGGCATCGATTTAAAACCCATTCACAATGTCAAAGATCGGCGACGCTGACTAATCAGCACGATCGCCTGACCCGCCCGAAAGCGGGATCTGGTTTCGTTTCATCTATCGGAATCTGATATGGTACCTGGTGGAGCCTATCGGGATCGAACCGATGACCCCCTGCTTGCAAAGCAGGTGCTCTCCCAGCTGAGCTAAGGCCCCTAAAGGTAAATGGTGGGCCTGAGTGGATTCGAACCACTGACCTCACCCTTATCAGGGGTGCGCTCTAACCAACTGAGCTACAGGCCCACACCTCCGTATCCGGCCGCCAGTCCCGAAGGAACAGGCTGCCGCAAACGGGCGCGAGCCGGCTCAGGCACACAGCAGCAACTTGCAGGACAAGCCCGCAGCGCGCTGTATTCCGATTGATGAAAGGACATGAGGACGACGGCAATGTTCTTTGGAAAACCGCGAAGCCCTTCCGATGACTGGCACCGGCGCTTTCGCAAGCATCCTTAGAAAGGAGGTGATCCAGCCGCAGGTTCCCCTACGGCTACCTTGTTACGACTTCACCCCAGTCGCTGAACCCACCGTGGTCAGCTGCCTCCTTGCGGTTAGCGCACTGCCTTCGGGTGAATCCAACTCCCATGGTGTGACGGGCGGTGTGTACAAGGCCTGGGAACGTATTCACCGCGGCATGCTGATCCGCGATTACTAGCGATTCCGCCTTCATGCCCTCGAGTTGCAGAGGACAATCCGAACTGAGACATCTTTTGGAGATTAGCGCATCCTTGCGGAATAGCTGCCCACTGTAGATGCCATTGTAGCACGTGTGTAGCCCAGCCTGTAAGGGCCATGAGGACTTGACGTCATCCCCACCTTCCTCCGGCTTATCACCGGCAGTTTCCTTAAAGTGCCCAACTAAATGATGGCAACTAAGGACGAGGGTTGCGCTCGTTGCGGGACTTAACCCAACATCTCACGACACGAGCTGACGACAGCCATGCAGCACCTGTCACTAGGTCCCCGAAGGGAAGAAATCTGTCTCCAGAAGTCGTCCTAGGATGTCAAAGGCTGGTAAGGTTCTGCGCGTTGCTTCGAATTAAACCACATGCTCCACCGCTTGTGCAGGCCCCCGTCAATTCCTTTGAGTTTTAATCTTGCGACCGTACTCCCCAGGCGGATAACTTAATGCGTTAGCTGCGCCACCCAAACTCTATGAGCCCGGACAGCTAGTTATCATCGTTTACGGCGTGGACTACCAGGGTATCTAATCCTGTTTGCTCCCCACGCTTTCGCACCTCAGCGTCAATACTTGTCCAGCGAGTCGCCTTCGCCACTGGTGTTCTTCCGAATATCTACGAATTTCACCTCTACACTCGGAATTCCACTCGCCTCTCCAAGATTCTAGCTTCCCAGTTTCAAGGGCAGTTCCGGGGTTGAGCCCCGGGATTTCACCCCTGACTTAAAAAGCCGCCTACGTGCGCTTTACGCCCAGTAATTCCGAACAACGCTAGCTCCCTCCGTATTACCGCGGCTGCTGGCACGGAGTTAGCCGGAGCTTATTCTCCAGGTACTGTCATTATCATCCCTGGTAAAAGAGCTTTACAACCCTAAGGCCTTCATCACTCACGCGGCATTGCTGGATCAGGCTTTCGCCCATTGTCCAATATTCCCCACTGCTGCCTCCCGTAGGAGTCTGGGCCGTGTCTCAGTCCCAGTGTGGCTGATCATCCTCTCAGACCAGCTAAAGATCGTCGCCTTGGTAGGCCTTTACCCCACCAACTAGCTAATCTTACGCGGGCCCATCTAAAGGCGATAAATCTTTGGTCCGAAGACATTATCCGGTATTAGCTCAAATTTCTCTGAGTTATTCCGAACCTAAAGGCAGGTTCCCACGCGTTACGCACCCGTGCGCCACTAGACCCGAAGGTCTCGTTCGACTTGCATGTGTTAGGCATGCCGCCAGCGTTCGTTCTGAGCCAGGATCAAACTCTCAAGTTGTGTCACACACCAAACCAGCACGGGATAAATCCCGCCAACCAGTCCGGCATGAGCTGCAAGGAGCCAATACCTGCACTGTCAAACGTAATGGATACGAATGAACATGCTTGACATCTGCCCAGCCGTGGTGGCCGAACAAACGTGGCATCGGCTTAGTTAACCGGTACCCGGAGCCTTGAGGTCCCCGGACCGGGCGCCGTCGCCCACATGTCCCTTCATCAAAAACCAACAATGTCAATGAACCACCAGACAGTAATAGCGGACAGCGCTTGGTTCCCCGATTTATCACCGAGGGACCGGCTATCCTAAGCTGTTGGCGACCGTCAGTGGCGGTGATGGTGGAAGCCGTCAGCGCCGCGTCGGTGGAGCCCATCTATGAGCCCTTCATGATTCGGTCAACGGCTTTCTGTGTCTTTTTTCTGAAATCGTGCATTTTCTGGGCAAGGTTCTGAATTGTCATAATTTTTTGCTCGCAAGGCCGATTATCTCGGCTTGGTGACGCGTGAAACCGGCAGTTTCGTGCGACCTACGGCACCCGCTGTTGGGCTGACTTTCCACCGCGCAGCTTCGGTGTCGTGACCCTCGCCATTGCCTGTCCCTCCCCAGAGATTCTTCCCGCTGACGTATCGCGCAACGCGTAGACGGATATAACGATGCGCCGATAACCTCGGCAATAAGGTCGCCTGCTTATCTTTTGAGGAACCGACCAGCCGTTCAGCGAAGCGTTGAAGATCAGCCACAGCAATGGCTGCCATGAGCTGAGCACTACATGTCTTAATGCCGCACAGCTTATTGTACAGATGGTCTAGTCCGTCACGTCACGCGACCGCGTTCGGCACAACGCCGATCCCGATACCGAGATGTGTAATGGAAGATTACGTCCGCAGATGCGGCCGTTGGCGGAGAGGGTGGGATTCGAACCCACGTTACCGTTGCCGGTAAACCGCATTTCGAGTGCGGCGCATTCGACCACTCTGCCACCTCTCCGCGAGGCCTGCCGACATGCAAGTGACTGCCGGGTCGGAGGCAGTCGTCAGCGGGAAGCGCGCCGTTAGACCAAGGATCGTGGCTTGCCAAGACCCGAGAGATCATAAAATGCGCGTATCGCGCGCGAGGCCTGCACCAATGCTTGTTTTAGGCGCACTGCGGTCCATATTAGCGACATGGAACGTGCAGAGTTCTTCTCAAGCCAGGCCGGGCGCACAATCGTCGCGCCGCGCCAGACCCTCGCCCGCTTCGGCATAGGCGATGTCGTGCGCCACCGGATTTTCGCATTCCGCGGGGTCGTGTTCGACGTCGATCCGGTGTTCGCCAATTCGGAAGAATGGTACCAGTCGATCCCGGAAGACATTCGTCCGGAACGCGACCAGCCTTTCTACCATCTCCTCGCGGAAAACGACGATTCGTCCTATGTCGCATATGTCAGTCAGGGCAATCTGATTGGCGATGCCGAAGGCGGGCCGGTCGACCATCCGACCGTTCGCCAGCTGTTCGAGAGCTTCAAGGACGGGCGTTATCGGATGCGTGCGGCACTTACGCATTAACAACCTATGCCTGCTAAAAGCACGGCATGTCCTCCAGCGAACATGGTCCGACCCGTGCAGAACGCCTGAGGCTTGCGCTTGATCGCGAGCTTGGGGATGATGAAGAAGTCATCTGGCATGGCTGGCAGCTCGCCCGCATCGAACCGCGGCAATTTGGCATCTATGTCTTTGCGGTGCCATGGACCGCGTTTTCCGTGATGTGGACGGTGCTTGCGGCGGGCGCGATGTGTGCGTCCGGTATCGGGCCCCTTGGGTTTGCGTTCCCGCTGTTCGGATTGCCGTTCATCGTGATCGGCGGCGCGATGCTCCTCAAACCGTTCATGCCGCTGACCGAGCGGGACCGCGTGCTGTTCGTCATGACCGACCGGCGCGCCATCAAGCTCACGCTGCTGCGCCAACTCACTGTCAAATCCGTGCCGGCCGACCGCATGGGGCTGGCTGAAAAGCAGGAACTGCGCGACGGCACGGGCACGCTCAACCTTGCAGTGCATGTCGGCCGCGACAGCGACGGCGACCGCCAGACCGAGTTCTTCGCCATCGGACCGGTCGCGGACATCGCGGGCGCTGCCGCGGCTGCCGCGCAAATCTCTCTTCGCCCACGGGAAATGGCGCGGTCCCAATCGCTCAGCTCTTGAGCTTCCAGCCGCTGCGAAGCAGCATATAGACGCCGGCCATCAGAACGCCGTTCACCGCCGCCAGCCCCAAGCCGGCGATGGCGACATGGCCCCCGTCCCCGATATCGCTTGCGCCCAAAAATCCATATCGGAAGCCCGAGATCACATAGAAGAACGGATTGAACCGGCTGATCGTCTGAAACACGCCGTGGAGGTTCTCGATCGTGTAGAACGTCCCCGACAGGAGCGAGAGCGGGGCGATGACGAAGTTCGTGATCGCGGCGTTGTGATCGAACTTTTCCGCCCAGATCGAAGTCATCAGACCGACGATCGCCAGCATCAGGGCGCCCATCAGCCCGAACCAGACGATCGCCCAAGGGTGCACAGCGGCAAGCGTTACACCCGGCCACAAGGCCATCGCCAGCGATACCGCCAGCCCCACCAGCACCGCGCGCGTGACGGCCGCTCCGAGAATTCCGGCCATGACCTCGCCGGGCGAAAGCGGAGGCATCAGGTAATCGATGATCGTACCCTGGATCTTGCCGCCAAGCAGCGAGAAGCTCGAATTGGCAAAGGCGTTCTGCATCATCGCCATCACGATCAGCCCGGGCGCAACGAAGGTGGCGAACGGGACGCCGAGCACCATGCGCCCCTCCCGGCCCAAGGCGACCGCGAAAATCACCAGAAACAGCAGCGTGGTGAAGGCCGGGGCCCAGATCGTCTGCGTCTGCACCTTGAGAAACCGCCGCACCTCCTTCATATAGAGCGCTTGCAGTCCCACGCGATTGATCCCGGTAATCACGGGTTGTCCGCGCGGGGCGAATTGGAAGCGCCCGCCGGGCTTGTCAGCATCCGTCGATTCGGTCACGGGAGCGGGGTTGCCAAGCGGGTCATAGGTTGCGTTGTCGGCCATGGGCACGGTGCCTAGGCCGCGACCTCGCCTCTGACAAGCGGCCCTCAAGACCCGGATAGGCGCCGGATACAGGAACAGGTAGTAATTATGAGCTGGACGGACGAGCGTATCGCAACGCTCAGGAAAATGTGGGAAGGCGGCGCGACTGCCAGCGAGATCGCCACCGAACTGGGCGGTGTCAGCCGCAACGCGGTGATTGGCAAGGCGCATCGCCTTGGCCTCAAGGCGCGCCCTTCCCCCGTCAAGGCGAACGAGAAGAAGAAGGCTGCCGCGCCCGCACCCAAGAAACCGGCGGCACCCCCGCCGGCCGCGCCGCGCGTAGCCGAACCCGCCGAGCGCGCAGCGCCGGTCCAGCCCGCCGAACGCCCGGCACCGAGTGCCGCCGCTCCGGTCGCCGCGCGCGCCGAGCCCGCCGCCGAGAGCGCCGCATCGTCGCAGCCCATGCCATCGGATAACCTGCCCAAGATCGTCTCGGTCGGACCCGGCGGTTTTCTGCGTCAGGGCCCCGGTGATCAGCAGGCCCCGATCCCGCCCGCTCCGCCGCGCCGTCTCGTCCCGGCCAAGCCCAGCCCCGACATTGCCGGCAAGACCAGCCTGCTCGATCTGTCGGACAAGGTGTGTCGCTGGCCGATGGGCCACCCGGGCGAACCCGATTTCCACTTCTGCGGCAACGCGGTGAACCCCGGCTTCCCCTATTGCGTCGAGCATTGCGGGCGTGCCTATCAGGCACAGCTGCCGCGCGGCGTGCGCCGCCCTCCCCCGCCGCTGCCCTTCGGTGGTCCGCGCGTCCGCTGACCGGCAGGCCGCAAGGCCTCGTTCGATTCGCATCGCATCACGTTCAGCCCCGCACCCTTGGGGCTGAACGGTGAGACACGTGAGACACTGTCCTGAACCAGAAAAACCTGGCCGGCGCACCGCTCCCTTGCGAGGAATTTCGACACCATCGGTTCGGGGGGCGCAACACATAGGATATGGTTCGCCCATGGCCTGACCAGTAGGAAAGCGTTTTTGCGGAGCGGCGCGCTTGCCTTCGGCAGCCCGCCCCCGCTAGGCCCAACCTGTTGAAAGGGAACCTCGACATGGTCGCCGCGCACATCGGCAAGCTCGCTCTTGCCACCAGCCTGCTGGCTTCACCGGTGGCCGCGCTGGCCGAACTGCCCGAACCGGTGCGCGCGATGATCGATGCCGCGATCGCGACGGGCGACGAGGCCAAGGTTCGCACCGTCACCGATCTGGCGCGCACCACCAACCCTTCCGAAATTGCCGAAATCGATGCCATCGTCGCGCGCTTCGGCGCAGCCATGGCGGCGCGCAGGACAGCCGAGGCCGAGGCCAAGAAGGCGGCTTTGCGCAAAGCCCGTCTGTTCGACAACTGGGGCGGCCGGGGTGAACTCGGCGGCTTCCGGGCGACGGGCAATTCCGCCAATACCGGTGTCACCGCAGCGCTTTCGCTCGACCGGCAGGGGATCGACTGGCGGCACAGGCTGACCGGTCGGATCGATTACCAGCGCGCCAACGGGGTCACCACCCGCGAACAATATCTCGGCCGCTACGAGCCGAACGTCAACGTATCGGACGATTTCTACGTCTATGCGCTGGCGCAATACGAACGCGACCGGTTTCAGGGGTTCAGCGATCGCTATGCCGTGTCGGGCGGGATGGGTTATCAGGCGCTCAAGGGCAAGGAAGTGCAGCTTTCGCTGAAAGCCGGCCCCGCCTATCGCGTAACGCAATTCGTCGATGGCCGCGAAGAAAGCCGGATCGCCGGGCTGGTTGCGCTCGATTTCGACTGGCAGATCACCGACCGCCTCAAGCTGACGCAGGACACCAATGCGGTTGCCGAAACCGGCGGGTCAGCGGTCGCGATCATCGATTCGCGCAGCACTTCGATCGATCTGGTGACGGGCCTGGATGCAGCGATTGCCAGAAAGCTCAAGGCGCGGTTTTCCTATGCGGTCGAATATGACAGCAACCCCGCGCCGGGCGCGGTGCAGACCGACACGCTGAGCCGCGTGTCGCTGATCTACGATTTCTGATCAGCTCTTCTGCGCAAACCAGATGATGTGATGCGCGCCCTTGTTGTTGGGGCGCGAGCGCACGTTCCATTCGGTGACATCGAGCCCGGTATCGTAAAGCCGCTTGCGAAACGCCGCATCGGGTCCCGCCGACCAGACCGCAAGGATGCCGCCCGGCTTCAGCGCGTCGCGCGCCTTGGCAAGCCCGGTGCGCGAATAGATGCGGTTGTTGGCATCGCGCACGATCCCGTCGGGCCCATTGTCGACATCGAGCAGGATCGCATCGAACTTGGCGCAGGTGCCATCATTCGCATCGTCAATCAGGGCGGCGACATCGCAGATCTTGAGATCGAGCCGCGGGTCTGACAGCCCCTCGCCCGTAAGCTGCGCCATCGGCCCCTTGGCCCATTCGATGATCGCCTCGGAAATTTCCGCGACCACGATCTGCGCCTTGGCGCGCAGCTTGGCGGCGGCGGCGCGGTAGGTGAAGCCCATGCCATAGCCACCGATCAGGATACGGGCATTGTCCTTGCCCAACCGGTCCAGGGTGAGATCGGCGAGCTGCTCCTCGGAAAACCGCATCCTCGTGCTCATCAGCTCGTTGCGGCCCATCACGATCATGAAATGACCGGCATGGGTGTAGAGTTCGAGGTTTACCCCGTCCTCGATTTGCGTGGTGTCGATCAGTTCGCGCTGCAGCATCGGTCAAATTTCCAAAAACAAGGCCGCCCGGATCGCTCCGGGCGGCCGATGTTCATACCTCGGTTGAGGCTATCAGTCCTTCAGGAAGTCGGGAAGACCGGCCGGACCGCCGCTTTCGCGCGGGCCACGGTCGCCGCCCCGATCACCGCCGCGTCCGCCGCGGTCACCGCCGCGACCACGGTCGCCGCCGCCGCGGGGGCCGCGACGATCACCGCGATCACCACGGTCGCCGCGCGGTTCACGCGGTTCACGTGCCGGGCGGGTGTCTTCCAGTTCTTCGCCGGTTTCCTGATCGACGACGCGCATCGACAGACGGACCTTGCCGCGCTGGTCGATCTCGAGCACCTTGACCTTCACTTCCATGCCTTCCGACACGACATCGGTGGGCTTCTCGACGCGCTCGTTCTTCATTTCGCTGACGTGGACGAGACCGTCCTTGCCACCCATGAAGTTCACGAAAGCGCCGAAGTCGACGATGTTGACGACCTTGCCGTTATAGATTTTGCCGACTTCGGCTTCCTCGACGATGCCGAGGATCCACTTCTTCGCCGCTTCGATCTCGTCAAGATTCGAGGACGAGATCTTGATCACGCCTTCATCGTCGATGTCGACCTTGGCGCCGGTTTCGGCGACGATCTCGCGGATCACCTTGCCACCGGTGCCGATGACATCGCGGATCTTCGACTTGTCGATCTGGATCGTCTCGATGCGCGGGGCGTGCTTCGACACTTCGGTGCGCGCACCGGTCAGCGCCTTGGCCATCTCGCCAAGGATGTGCTGACGGCCGGCCTTCGCCTGCTCGAGCGCCTTGGCCATGATTTCCTGCGTGATGCCGGCAACCTTGATGTCCATCTGCATCGTGGTGATGCCAGCCTCGGTCCCGGCGACCTTGAAGTCCATGTCGCCGAGGTGGTCTTCATCGCCCAGAATGTCCGAAAGGACGGCGAATTCGTCACCTTCGAGGATCAGGCCCATCGCGATGCCCGACACCGGCGCCTTCACCGGAACGCCTGCATCCATCATCGACAAGCAGCCGCCGCAAACGGTCGCCATCGAGGACGAGCCGTTCGATTCGGTGATGTCCGACAAGACGCGGATCGTGTAGGGGAAGTCTTCCTTGCTCGGCAGCACGGGGTTCAGCGCGCGCCAGGCGAGCTTGCCGTGACCCACTTCGCGGCGACCCGGCGCGCCGAAGCGGCCCACTTCACCGACCGAATAGGGCGGGAAGTTGTAGTGCAGCATGAAGCTCGAATAGCTCAGGCCTTCCAGACCGTCGATCATCTGCTCGCTGTCCTTGGTGCCCAAGGTGGTGGTGCAGATCGCCTGGGTTTCGCCGCGGGTGAACAGTGACGAGCCATGCGTGCGCGGCAGGAAGCCGACGATCGCTTCGATCGGGCGAACCTGATCGAGCTTGCGGCCGTCGATGCGCTGGCCATCCTTGAGGATCGCGGTGCGCACGATTTCGGCTTCGAGCTTCTTCATCAGCTTGCCAGCGACCATCTGGGTCTGACCGCCTTCTTCAGCGAAGGCTGCCTTGGCCTTGGCGCGCGCTTCGTTGAGCGCGTTCGAGCGGGCCGACTTGTCAGTGAGCTTGTAGGCAGCGGCAATATCGCCGCCGATCAGGTCCTTGAGCTTGGCCTTCATGTCCGCGGTGTTGTCGCTGGTGTCGACATCCCACGGGTCCTTGGCGGCCTTCTCGGCCAGATCGATGATCGCGCCGATGACATTGCGGATCTCGTTGTGGGCGAACATCACCGCACCGAGCATTTCTTCCTCGGTGAGTTCCTTGGCCTCGGATTCGACCATCATCACCGCATCCTGCGTGGCGGCGACGACGAGGTCGAGGCGGCCGTCGATGAGCGCCTTGTCCTGCTTCGGGTTCAGCGTGTATTCGCCGTCAACGAAGCCGACGCGCGCGGCGCCGATCGGGCCCATGAAGGGCACGCCCGAAATCGTCAGCGCAGCCGAAGCGGCGATCATCGCCACGATATCGGCTTCGGTTTCGCCGTCGAACGACAGAACCTGGCAGATAACGTTGATTTCGTTGTAGAAGCCTTCGGGGAACAGCGGGCGGATCGGACGGTCGATCAGACGGCTGGTGAGCGTTTCCTTTTCGGTCGCGCCGCGTTCACGCTTGAAGAAGCCGCCCGGGATGCGCCCGGCGGCCGAGAACTTTTCCTGATAGTGGACGGTGAGCGGGAAGAAATCCTGCCCTTCCTTGACCGACTTGGCAGCGGTCACGGCGCACAGCACCACGGTTTCGCCATAGGTCGCGAGGACGGCACCATCGGCCTGACGGGCAATGCGCCCGGTTTCCAGAGTGAGGGTCTTGCCGCCCCATTCCAGCGATACGGTTTTCGTGTCGAACATTGATTTTCCTTATGAACCCGCACAGCCATATTGCCACGCGGGGCCTCTTGTGCCGGGGATACAACCGTCCCGGTCCGGTGCGGAGCGCTTCGGCCCCAAAGCCAGTGCAGACCGGATGTCTGCCAGGCCCATATGCAAGAAGGGCGGCCTTTCGAGCCGCCCTTGCTGTGCTAAACTCTTACTTACGCAGACCCAGCTTCTGGATCAGGGCGTTGTAACGCTCGACGTCCTTCTTCTTGAGATAGGCGAGCAGCGTGCGACGCTTGTTCACCATCATCAGAAGGCCACGACGCGAGTGGTTGTCCTTGTGGTGATCCTTGAAGTGCTCGGTCAGGTTGCGGATGCGCTGCGTGAGGATCGCAACCTGCACTTCGGGGCTGCCGGTGTCCTTGGGATCACGGGCGTTGTCGGAAATGATTTCCTGCTTCTTTTCGGCGGTCACCGACATAGTATGTCTCTTTCTTACTCAGCGACATCGGGAAGGTTGAAACCCCTGACGACCGTGGCCGTCCCATCCGAAATTTCCATCAGCGCAACCGGGACAGCGCCCAGTTTGGCAAGGTACAGCCCGGATGATTGGGGCATGTCAGACAACACCCGGCCCTGTCGGACCGCCTGCGCGCTTGTCTGATCGAGGTTGAGGGCCGGGATGTCGTCCAGCCCTGCCTCCAGCGGCAGGATCAGGTATTCAAGGCTCGCGCCCTTACCCGCTTCGTCGAGTTTGTCCAGCGAAATCGCCTGTTCCTCGCGGAACGGCCCGGCCCTGACCCGCCTGAGATAGGTGACATGGCCGCAGGTGCCAAGCGCGTGAGCGATGTCCCGTGCAAGGGAGCGGATATAAGTTCCCTTCGACACGTGGGCGACAAGCGTGACTGCATCGAGGCGGCCTTCGCCTGTCCCTTGCGCAAGATCGAGGGCATGGATCGTGACATTGCGCGACTTCAGTTCGACCGCCTCGCCCGCACGCGCCAGATCATAGGCGCGCTTGCCATCCACTTTCAGCGCGGAATAGGCGGGTGGCACCTGCTCGATCGGCCCGGTGAAGCGCGGCAGCACAGCTTTAATCTCGGTCAGGGCCGGCCGCATATCACTGGTGGCAATCACCGGCCCTTCGGTATCGAGTGTGTCGGTTTCTTCCCCGAAAGCGATCGTGAAAGCATAGATCTTGCTCGCATCGAGCATCCGCCCGGCAAGCTTGGTCGCTTCGCCCAGCGCAATCGGCAGGACGCCTTCGGCCAATGGATCGAGCGTTCCGCCGTGGCCGACCTTGGTTTTCGCATAGCCGTTCTGGCGCAGCACGCGCTTGACCGCGCTCACGCCCTGGGTGCTCCCCATGCCCTTCGGCTTGTCGAGGATCAGCCAGCCTGAGAGGGGATGCGTCGCTGCCGCGCTCATGCGGCCATCGCCCGCGCGAAATGCTTGCGGCACAGCGCGACATAGCGGTCGTTCCCGCCGATCTCGGTCTGCTGGCCCTGCCGCACCGCTGCCCCGCTGTCGTCGACGCGCAGGTTCATCGTCGCCTTGCGCCCGCAGTGACACACCGCCTTCAGTTCGACGAGCGCGTCGGCGATGCCCAGCAAGACCGCCGATCCGGGAAAGAGCGCGCCCTGGAAATCGGTGCGCAGGCCATAGCACAGCACCGGAATGCCCCCCTCGTCGGCGAGCCGCGCGAGCTGCCACACCTGATCGGGGGTGAGGAATTGCGCTTCGTCGACCAGCACGCAATCGAGCTTTGCCTCGGCATGTTTCGCGCCGATCGTCTGCCACAGGTCGGTTTCGGGGGTGAACCTGTGCGCCTCGCTTTCCAGCCCGATGCGGCTGCGCACCATCCCGGCCGAACGGCTGTCGAGCGCGGCGGTCCACAGCATCGTTGCCATGCCGCGCTCGCGGTAATTGAAATCCGCCTGCAACAGGTGCGACGATTTGCCCGCATTCATGCTGGCATAGTAGAAATAGAGCTTGGCCATGCGCGCTGCCTAACCGCTGGCAGGGCTGCGGGCGAGCGGGGATTTGAACCTTTTGCCCGGGTCGGGCATTTTGTCTTGCGATGACCGTGCCGCATCCCGCCCGCCTGCGCCTGTTCGCGCTGCCGCTGCTCGCCGCGCTGACGCTCGCCAACGGCGCGGCGGCGCCGCTGCGCTTCACGCTCGACAGCGGTGCCAGCCATGTTGCGGCGCGGGTGCCGTTCCTCGGACTGGGCAGCAAGACCGCGCGCTTTCCCAGGATGCAGGGCGCAGTGACGATCGTGCCCGGCGCGCCCGATCAGGCAGTGATCGATGTCACCTTCGATGCCGCCGCGATCGAGGCGCCCGACAGCATCACGCTGGCGCGGCTGCGCGGGGAGAAGTTCTTCTGGGTCGAGAAATATCCGACGATCCGGTTTTCCGGTCGCTCGCTCAAACTGGCAAGCCCCACCCGCGGCACCGTGTCGGGAGCGTTGACCGCGCGCGGCGTCACCCGTCCGGCGACGCTCGATGTCACATTTGCCGCGGATCCTGCGGCGCAGCCTGACAGGCCCGTCAGCTTCATCGGAACCACCACGATCGACCGCCGGCAGTTCGGGATGAAAGCCTATCAACTGGTGGTCGGCAACAAGGTCACGATCACGCTGAAAGCGCGGATGGTGCCGCGTTAATCTGCGCCTTCGCCCGCCTCGTCCTCGTCGTCGAGATCGCGCAGCACCTTGGGATCGCGCAGCAGGGCCTCGATCCGGTCGGCTTCGGCAAAACTCTCGTCCTTGCGGAATTTCAGCTTGGGCGCGAATTTGAGGCCGAGACGCTGCGCGACTTCGCGTTGCAGGAAGGCGGTGTTCTGACGCAGCGCCTTGACCACCTCCTCGTCGCTCGCGCCGAGCAGCGGTTTCACGTACGCCGTCGCATGGCGCAAATCGGGGGTCATCCGCACTTCGGTGACCGAGATGTGGGCGGCTGTCACCACATCGTCATGCACTTCGCCGCGCGCGAGCAGTTCCGAAAGGATATGCCGGACCCGCTCGCCCACCTTGAGGACGCGGACCGATTGCTGTTCGGTGGTGAAGGTTTGTTTGGCAGCCATGGCGTCAGTTCATCTTCGAGAGGAGGTTCTTGAGCGAGTTCATATTGCGCGCCGTTCCCTTGCAGCCGAGCCTGCGCTCCAGCGTCTTGTTCGACAGGTCCGACACGCCAACCCCGTGGACATAATCGAGAAACAGCACGCGGTCACCCATCGCCAACCGCTCGCCTCCTCTGGCGCGGTGATCGGCCACAAGCTGGTCGAAATCTGCGGGGTCTGGTTGCCGATTGAGAAAGATCGAATGGACCATCTTGTCCGACCCATGCTGCGGCCCGGTGCCGTGGAACGGATTTTCGTCAATCGCGGCGCGCACTTCTTCGCGGGTGCGGACCATGGCGCAGGACGCAAAACCGTAGCGCGCGGCAATCACGCTTTCGAGCGCGGCTTCGATGCTGGCCGGATCACGCTCGTCGCTCAGGATGACATTGCCGCTGGCCGCTACCGTCACAACGTCGCGAAACCGCGCCTCCACCAGCGCAAGCCTCAGGTCGGCCATGGCGATCCGGTTGCCGCCCACATTGATGCTGCCCAGCAGCGCTAGATAGCGCCGGTCGCCCTCGGGCATCAGCGCTCCAGCCCCGTCACTTCCGGCGTCGGGTGCGGCGTGGGGATCGCGGTGGAGGTGGAACGGGCATAGATCGTGCCATCCTCGGCGAGCAATTCGCCTTCGAGGAACACCACGCGCTGCCCGGCTTTCACCACCCTGCCCTTGGCGATGATGCTCGCGCCTTCGGGGATCAGGCGGATCAGGCTCATCGATATGTCGAGATTGAGCGGTGCCATGACGCCGCCGGTGGCCGCGACATAGGCATAGCCCATCACATCATCGAGATAACCCGCAACGAGGCCACCCTGCACGCCGCCGCGCCAAGTGGTCATTTCGCGCTTCACGGTGAAACGCATCGTCGCGGTCTGCGTGGCTTCGTCGAACCCGACGAACTCGCTGCCGAGCAGCGCCGTGTGCGGCGACTGCCCGGCAGGATCCTGGCTGTTCAGGTCGATCAGGCTCACAGAGTCCGCTCACGCTCCTCGACCGAGAAGACTTCGAGCATGTCGCCGGCCTTGATGTCGTTGGTGTCTTCGAGAACCACACCGCATTCGAGACCCGTGCGGACCTCGTCGACATCGTCCTTGAAACGGCGCAGCGACTGGATCTTGGTCGCCGAGACGATGACGTCCTGACGCGTGAGACGCGCAAACAGGCCCTTGCGGATCGCGCCTTCGAGCACCAGCAAACCGGCCGCCTTGTCGCGCTTGCCCGCCGGGAAGACCTGCTTGACTTCGGCACGGCCAACGACGGTTTCGATCCGTTCGGGGCCAAGCTCGCCCGCCATCTCTTTGGCGATCGCATCGGTGAGGTGATAGATGACATCGTAATACATCATCCGCACCCCGTCGCGCTTCACCAGATCGCGCGCCTTGGCGTTCGGGCGGACGTTGAAGCCGATGATCGGCGCCTTCGATCCGCCTGCCAGCATGACGTCGCTTTCGGTGATTGCACCCACGCCTGCATTGAGCACGCGCACCTTGATCTCGTCGGTCGACAGGTTGTGGAGCGCGTTGACGATCGCTTCGACCGAGCCCTGCACGTCCGCCTTCACCACCACCGGGAATTCGATGACGTTGGAGGCAAGATTGTTGAACATCGTGTCGAAGTTGGTCGGTGCCAGCGCGGTGCGCTTTTCGGTGGCGCGTTCCTGACGATACTTGGCGACCTCGCGGGCGCGCTGTTCGTTTTCGACCACCGACAGGTTGTCACCCGCCGACGGCACGCCGCCCAGCCCGAGGACTTCGACCGGCATCGAGGGGCCGGCTTCCTTGAGCTGCTGCCCCTTGTCGTCGACGATCGCACGGACCTTGCCGCTCTGCGTGCCGACCACGAAGGTGTCGCCGCGCTTGAGCGTGCCGCGGGTCACCAGCACGGTCGCAACCGGGCCGCGGCCCTTGTCGAGCTGTGCTTCGATGACAGTTGCCTCGGCGTCGCGGTCGGGACGGGCCTTGAGTTCGAGCAGTTCGGCCTGAAGTCCGATCGCCTCGATCAGCTTGTCCAGACCCGCACCCGACTTGGCCGAAACCTCGACATCCTGCACGTCGCCGCTCATCGCCTCGACCACGATTTCGTGTTCGAGCAGACGTTCGCGGATCTTCTGCGGGTTGAACTCGGGCTTGTCCGACTTGGTGATCGCCACGATCATCGGGACGCCCGCCGCCTTGGTGTGATTGATCGCCTCGATCGTCTGCGGCATCAGCCCGTCGTCGCCCGCGACCACCAGAATGACGATGTCGGTGACATTGGCACCGCGCATCCGCATTTCGGTGAAGGCCGCGTGGCCCGGCGTGTCGAGGAAGGTGATCTTCGACTTGTCCTTGGTGGTGATCTGGTAGGCGCCGATGTGCTGGGTGATGCCGCCGGCCTCGCCCTTGACGACATCAGTGCCCCGCAGCGCGTCGAGCAGGCTGGTCTTGCCGTGATCGACGTGGCCCATGATCGTGACCACCGGCGGACGCGTGACCAGCGTTTCTTCGGGATCGGTGTCCTCGGAGGTGTCGATGTCGACATCGCTCGCGGAAACGCGGGTGATGTTGTGGCCGAACTCTTCGACCAGCAATTCCGCCGTGTCCTGATCGATGGTCTGGTTGACCGTGACCATCATGCCCATGTTGAACAGCGCCTTCACGAGGTCCGCGCCCTTTTCGGCCATGCGGTTGGCAAGCTCGCTGACGGTGATCGCCTCGGGCACGACCACATCGCGCACCTGCTTTTCACGCGGCTTGCTGGGGCCGCCCTGACCGCGGCGCTCCTTTTCGCGCGCGCGCTTCAGCGCGGCGAGGCTGCGCGCACGGCGGCCTTCGTCCTCGTTCAGCGCGCGGGTAACGGTCAGCTTGCCCGAACGGCGGTTATCCTTGCCCTCGTCGGCAGGCGCGGCGCGCTTGTCGTCCTTCTTTTTGGGCTTGGCCGCTTCGACCGCGGGCGGGCGCTTGGGCTCGGGGCGGGCGACAGGCGTGAAGCGGCGGGCAGCCGGAACGACGACCTCGGGCTTGGCGGCGGGCTCGGCATCCGCGGTTTCGGGCTTGGCGGCCGGGGCCACGGCTTCCACCGGTGCCGGAGCGTCGGCGACAGGCGCTTCGGGCGCGGGCGCATCGACGGCTTCGGCGGCCTGCTGCTGCGCTGCTTCTTCGGCGCGGCGGTTTTCCTCGATCCGGCGACGCTCTTCTTCCTCGGCGCGCTGACGCTCTTCGTCCTCGCGCTTGCGGGCCTCTTCCGCAAGCCGCAGCCGCTCTTCCTCGGCTTCGAGCTGGAGCCGCTTGACGCGTTCCTGCGGTGTTTCGCCAGCGGGTGCCGGGCGCGCCGGGCGCGGTGCCGGGGCGGGCGCGGGCTTGGGTGCAGGCGCTGCTGCCACCGGTTCGGGCGCGGGCGCAGGTTCGGGCGCAGGCGGCGCTGCCACCGGCGCAGCTTCGCCCGGCTTGCCGAGCACGCGGCGACGCTTCACCTCGACCACCACCTTGTTGGTGCGGCCGTGGCTGAAGGTCTGCTTGACCTCGCCCGCATCCACCGAGCGCTTGAGGCCCAGGGGTTTGCGAGTGCGCTGGTTGTCGTTGTCGTCGCTCATTATCGCTCGTCAGTCCTTCACGTATTCATCACTATGCGCTGCTCCGCCCATAAGGGGATCAGCGTTGCCGGAAGCGTCCCGGCCTGTCTCGTTCGTCGCATCGGCAGCGTCTTGCCCGGCGTATTGCACCACCCGGGAAACCGCCTGCAGCACACGGTTTGCCGCCCGCATATCGCCGGGATGTCCGGCCACCCCGAGGTGCACCACATTGTCGCGGCCCAATGCCACAGACAGCATCATCCGGTCTAGGGGCAAGACCATGCCGCGCTGCCCGGTCCCTTCGGCATCGGTGCCCACGCGCCACGCCTGATCGAGCTTGCGCCGGCCATCCGTGCTCGAGTCGCTGGCATGCAGCAGCACCGCGATCCGGCCGCTGCGCGCCTGTTCCTCGATCCGCGCGGAACCCATCACGATATTGCCGCTGCGCAGTTCGAGCCCGAGCCGGTCACCCAGATGCCGCGCAAGCGCAGCCGAAATCCGTTCGGGCAGATCATCGGGAATGGTCAGCGGCGCGCCCTTGAAGGCCCGCATCAGTGCCCGCTTCAAGTGGCCCTCGGCGATCGCCTTTTCAAGCTCGTCGCGGCTGACACCGATCCAAGCCCCGCGCCCCGGCGCCTTCGCGCCGGCATCGGGGAGCACCAGTCCATCGGGCGATATCGCCAGACGCACCAGCCCGTCCCGCGCCGAGGTGTCCCCGGAGAGGATGCAGCGCCGTTCGCTCCCCGCGGATGCGGAAAGCGAAGGCTCGACGATGTCGGACGTCAGGCGCTCATTGGGTGGAGTCCGCATGGGCGGCCTCCTCGGTCGGTTCGGCAACGGCCTCGTCTTCGAACCAGTGCGCACGCGCGGCCATGATGATCTCGTTGCCCTGCTCGTCCGACAGGCCATATTCGCCCAGCACGCCGCCCTTGTCGGTTTCGCGCTGCGGACGACGCTGCGGCGGGCCGTCGGTGTTGTTCCGGCGGCGCGGCGCCTCGCGCTTCTTGGCGATCAGTTCGTCGGTGGCAAGGTCGGCCAGATCGTCGAGCGTCTTGATCCCGGCCTTGCCGAGCGTGACCAGCATCGCTTCGGTGAGGTGCGGGATTTCGGCCAGCGCATCCTCGACGCCCAGACCACGGCGCACCTCGCGATGCGCAGCTTCCTGGCGTTCGAGCGCTTCGAGGGCACGGCTCTGGAGTTCTTCGGCGAGTTCCTCGTCGAAGCCTTCGATGCTCGCGAGTTCGGCGAGGTCGACATAGGCGACTTCTTCCAGCTCGGCGAAGCCTTCGGCAACCAGCAGCTGCGACAAGGTTTCGTCGACGTCGAGCTCTTCCTCGAACATCTTGGAGCGCTCGGCAAATTCCTTGGAGCGCTTCTCGGAAGCCTCTTCCTCGGTCATGATGTCGATCTGGTGACCGGTGAGCTGGCTTGCCAACCGGACGTTCTGGCCGCGGCGGCCGATGGCCAGCGACAGCTGATCGTCGGGCACCACCACTTCGATCCGGCCATCGTCTTCGTCGAGAACGACGCGGCTGACCGTGGCGGGCTGCAAAGCGTTGACCACGAAGGTCGCGGTGTCTTCCGACCAGGGGATGATGTCGATCTTTTCGCCTTGCAGCTCCTGCACGACGGCCTGCACGCGGCTGCCCTTCATGCCGACGCAGGCGCCGACCGGATCGATGCTCGAATCGCGGCTGATCACGCCGATCTTGGCGCGGCTGCCCGGATCGCGCGCGGCGGCCTTGATCTCGATGATGTTGTCGTAGATTTCGGGCACTTCCTGCGCGAACAGCTTCTTCATGAAGTCGGGGTGCGCGCGGGAAAGGAAGATCTGCGGGCCGCGGTTGTTGCGCTCGACCTTGGTGATGAGCGCGCGGACGCGCTCACCGGTGCGGGCAGCTTCGCGCGGGATTTGCTGGTCGCGGCGGATCACGCCTTCGGCGCGGCCGAGGTTGACGATCACGTGGCCGAATTCGACCGACTTGATCACGCCGGTAATGACTTCGCCCTGGCGGTCCTTGAATTCTTCATACTGACGCTCACGCTCGGCATCGCGGACCTTCTGGAAGATCACCTGCTTGGCCGACTGCGCGTCGATACGGCCGAGATCGACGGGGGGAAGCGGATCGACGATGAAGTCACCCACCTTGGCACCCGGCTGGAGCTTCTCGGCCTGCTTCAGGTCGACCTGCTTGAAGTAGTCCTCGACCTCTTCGACCACCTCGACCACGCGCCACAGCGTCAGATCGCCGGTCAGCGGATCGAGCTTGGCACGGATGTCGTTTTCCGCGCCGTAACGGTTGCGCGCGGATTTCTGGATCGCTTCTTCCATTGCCTCGATGACGATCGACTTGTCGATCATCTTTTCCGAGGCGACCGCGTTGGCGATCGCGAGGAGTTCGGCCTTGTTGGCGGAAATGGCACTCATCAGTCGTCTGCCTTCTCTGTATCTTCGATGAGTTCGTCAGCACCGCTGGTATCCAGCGGGCGGGTGGCGGCGATCAGCGCATCGGTGAGGACAAGCCTGGCCGTGTGAATTTCATTGCGGGGCAGGCGCACATCGCCTGCCTTCACTTCCTTGACGAGGACCATACCATCCTCGATCCCGCCGAGCACGCCCTTGTTGACGCGCTGACCGGCAAAGGCCTTGTCCATCACGATCCGCACTTCATGCCCCGCCCAGTTGGCGAAGTCCTTGTCGCGCGTCAGCGGCCGGTCGATCCCGGGCGAGCTGACTTCGAGGTGATAGGCGCCTTCGATCAGTTCCTCGCCGGCTTCTTCGGCGGCGTCGATCACATCGGAAACGCGGCGCGACAGCGCGGCGCACTGGTCGATCACCAGCTGCCCGGTCGCCGGGTCTTCCGCCATGATCTGCAAGGCCATGCCGCCATCGCCCGCTTCGGACGGCAGCATCGCCACGCGCACCAGTTCAAATCCGAGCGCGGTCGCTTCGGGTTCGATCAGCTGGGTCAGGCGGGCAATATCGGTCACAGGGGTCTTTCGTCAGGGTGGCAAAGCCAGAATCGGTAATGCGCAAACGCGGTGTCGGGCCGGCCCCCGGAGGCGCCAGCATCCAAACCTTGTCACGACAATGCCGGGATTGCCGCTGCACCTAGTCGCAATTGTCCCGAAACGCAAGCACGATCCTTGCCCGCAGCGGTTACAAGCGGCCCGTCACCCAGCGGCGCGCCGCCTCGATCACGCTGGCCTGCTCGCGCGTTTCGAACTGTTCGGCAAAACGGCGGATCTCCAGCACGTCTGCCTTGGGCAGCGGATCATCGAAGACCATCGCGTTGACCCCGCCCCCGCTCTCGCGTTCCAGCCGGATGATCGTGCCGAACACCTCGAAGCGGCCCAATGCGATAAAGCCCGACTGGCCAACCGCCAACGGCACACCCAGCGCCAGCCGCGCCCCGGTGCGCGAGACATCGAGCAGCAGACAATCCTGTGTCGAATAGACCGAAACGAATCGCGCGGGCACCGCCAGTCGCAGCCGCGCCGAACCGCGCCGCCCGGTGACAGGGGGCTGAGCATCACTCGGGGGAAGATCGGGCAGCGCGGCCATGACGCGCCCAACATCCGCGATCTTGCGTGAACACCGCACAATCCCGGCAATAGGGACAATTACGCGCCGCCGCCCCGGAAGGGTGCCTTATTCCTCGCCTTCCATCAGGCCGTGCTTGCGGATGCAGTGGCGCAGCTGATCATAGGTCAGGCCGAGCGCGCGCGCGGTCTGGCGCTGGTTCCAGCGGTGCTTGCCCAGCGCATGGGCGAGGATCGCGCGTTCATGCGCGTCGACCGCGCCGCGCAGGTCCTCGATTCCATCGAAACCGGCATGGGCTGGCGCGGGGCCCGCCGCGGGGGCCGCGGGCGCGCTGGCCGCAGCGCTGCTCCGGCGATGCTCGGGCGGGCGCGGACGCCACGGGCTGTCGAAGGGATCGAACTGGACATGCGCGATCGGCATATCGGGCGCCGCCCAGCGATAGACCGCGCGCTCGATCACGTTGCGCAGCTCGCGCACATTGCCGGGCCATGGGTGATCTTCGAGCGCATCCATCACGTGCGGCGCGAAGCCCGGCCAGCGGTCCCAATCAAGCTCGGCGGCCATGCGGCGGCCGAAATGTTCGGCCAGCACGCCGATATCGCCTTCGCGCACACGCAGCGGCGGCAGGGTGATGACTTCGAAGCTCAGCCGGTCGAGCAGGTCGGCGCGGAATTCGCCGCTGGCTGCAAGCGCGGGCAGATCGTCGTTGGTCGCAGCGACGATCCGCACATCGACCCGGATCGGGCGCGAGGCACCGATGCGGGTGACCTCGCCATATTCGACCGCGCGCAGCAATCGCTCCTGCGCGCCCATGGAGAGCGTCCCCAATTCGTCGAGGAACAGCGTGCCGTGATCGGCCTCCTCGAACCGGCCGGCGCGCGATTTGGTCGCGCCGGTAAAGGCCCCCGCCTCGTGCCCGAACAGTTCGGCCTCGATCAGCGTTTCGGGAAGCGCGGCGCAGTTCATCGTCACCAGCGGTTCGCCCCACCGGCTCGACAGGCGATGAAGCCGTTCGGCGATCAGTTCCTTGCCTGTCCCGCGCTCGCCGATCACCAGCACCGGACGGTTCATCGACGCCGCGCGACTGGCACGCTCGACCGCGTCGAGAAAGGCCCCCGATTGGCCGATAAAATGGCTCTCGTGCTTCACATCCAAACTATAGTGAAAATCCCCAATGCTTGGCAATGGGGGCCAACGTGCTGCGCCGGGGATTTCGCAAGAATGGCGAAAATCTGCGGTTTGCGGCGAGTTGGCACGCCGCGTGCAATATCATGGGCAAGCAGACGCACACCTTACGGGAGGCCCACAATGATCGATCGCAATGCCAGCAACGCCGGCTTCTGGAGCTCCAAGCTCGGCCATGCCGCGATGGCGAGCATCGCCGCGATGGTGATGATGATCGCGCTGTCGTCGCAGCTCCAACCGGGGCTCGCCAACGCCGCCGCGCTCGATACGCATCCCATGATCGAGATCGCCTGAGATGGGCGATCCGTTCGACCCCCTCGGGCCGGAGCGCCCCTCTCAGGATGTCCCCCCTGCCGACGCTCAGCGTGACGCACGCTCTTATCCCGGCGCGTCACGCAGCGAAGCTCCGGCCCAACCGTCCCGCCTCCTCTCCGCCGGCCGCCTGTCGCGGTTGGACGAGGAAATCGAAGCCTTGCGCCGCAACCCCGGCGCGCCAAGATCACGGCACAATCCCGAGGACAGCCAGGGCGACCGAGTCGCACCGGCGAACCGGGTCAATTCGTTTCTCGATGGAGTAGCCTTCATGGGCATTTTCAGCCGCACCCTCGACATCTTCGCGTCGAACTTCAACGACATGCTCGACAAGGCGGATGATCCGCAGAAGATGATCCGGATGATCATCCTCGAAATGGAGGAAACGCTGGTCGAGGTCCGCGCTTCGGCTGCGCGCACGATCGCCGATCAGAAGGAAATGCACCGCCACTGCGTCAAGCTTGACCGGCTCCAGGCCGACTGGGCCGAGAAGGCGCAGCTTGCATTGTCGAAGGACCGCGAGGATCTGGCCCGTGCGGCGCTGCTTGAAAAGAAGAAAGCCAGCGACATGGCCGATCAGCTGAAAAGCGAGATCGCGGTGCTCGACGACGCGCTGCGTGCTTACGAGGAAGACATCGCCAAGCTGCAGCACCGCCTGCGCGAAGCCCGCAGCCGCCAGAGCGCGATCGCCGCAAGGCTCGAAAGCGCGGAAAACCGCGTCAAGCTGCGCACGCTGATGAGCACTGAGCGCACCGACGAGGCGCTCGCCCGCTTCGACCAGCTCGAACGCCGCGTCGACTATGCCGAAGGCCGCGCCGATGCGCTGCGGATTGCAGAAGACGGCCCGCCGTCGCTTGCCGATGAAATTGCCGCACTCGCCGGTTCGGACGCGATCGACGATGAATTGGCTGCCATGAAAAAGGCGCTCGGCAAAGCCGACGACAAGGGGGAATAACCAATGGAAGACGTCTTTATCGCCCTCATCGTGGTGCCGATGATTTTCATCGGTCTGCCGTGGGTCATCCTGCACTACGTCACCAAGTGGAAGACCGCGCCGACGATCACCGCCGATGACGAAGTGCTGCTCGAGGAACTCTACAACCTCGCGCGCCGGCTCGATGAACGCATGGATACCGTCGAGCGACTGGTAGCCAGCGACGATCCGGCCTTCACGCCCGCCCGCCGCCTGATCGCCGATCAGGAAAAGGACAACCAGCAACTGCGCGAACTGGAAGCGCTGATCGCCGAGAAGAAGGGAATCCGCTCATGAACAGCCCCCGCACCACGCTTTACCGCGACAAGCACAACGGCAAGCTGATGGGCGTTTGCGCCGGGATTGCCGATTACACCGGGGTCAATGTCTTCTGGGTGCGCCTCGTCGTCTTCCTGTCGATGTGGCCCACCGGCGGCGCGACCATCCTCGCCTACCTGCTGGCAGGCTTCCTGCTCAACAAGAAGCCGCCCTATCTCTACCGCGATGCGAGCGAGCAGAAATACTGGCAGGGCATCCGCCAGAACCCTAAGCGCACCGCGCGCGAAATCCGTGCCAGCTTCCGCGATGTCGATCGCCGGCTGGCCGCAGTGGAAGCCCACTACGTCAGCAGCAATCCGCGCCTGACCGCCGAAATCGAGCGGCTGCGCTAGGCACCAACGCAACAGGGGACACGTATCATGGACGCAGGCAGCCTTGGCGTGATGATCCCGATCGTCGCAATGATGATCCCGATCGTCGCCATCTGGACCAAGCACCAGCAGAAGATGGCCGAAATGCAGGTCGGTGCCACCGCCGAGCAGACCGCCGAAAAGGCCGCGCAATATGTCGGCCAGATCCAGCGGCTCGAAGACCGGGTGCAGGTGCTCGAACGCATCGTCACCGACCGCGGCTACGACATCGCCACCCAGATCGAAGCGCTGCGCGACACGCGCCGGGTCGATGAAGGGGCTGGCGTGCCGCTGGGCCTTTCGAACAAGGAGCGCGTGTGATGGCACCGGAAGTCTTTCTCCCTTATCTCGGCTGGATCATCGGCGGCGGCTTTGCGCTTGGCGCACTGGGTATTGCCGCCTCGTTCCAGACCACCCGGATGAAGATCAAGAACGGCTACCCGCTCGAAGGGATGTGGGGGCAGTCGCTGAAGCCGGGTTCGGACAAGGAAACCGCGCACCGCGTTACCCTGCTCACCCAGGAAAACGCCGAGCTTCGTGCCGAACTCGGCGCGGTCAAGGACCGCCTGGTCAATGTCGAGCGGATCGTCACCGACGGCGGCTATCACCTCGGCGCCGAGATCGACGCGCTGCGGGATTCGGCCCGGGATAGGGCGCTCGAAGGGCTCAAGGACAGGGGCAAGGCGTGATGAGCAGTTGGGCCATCGTCGCGGTCCTCGGAATCGTGATCTGGGGCATCGTCGAATCGATCCGCGCGCGCGCCGGGATCATCACCGATGAATACGGGAACCAGAAGCTTGGCGAGCGGACGGACGATCGTTCCGCCGCCGAGCTCGAAGCGGCGCGGCGCGAGCTGGCCGAACTGAAGGACCGCGTCAAAGTGCTCGAACGCATCGCCACCGATGCCCATTCGGGCGAGGCGCGCGAACAGGCGCGGATCACCGCGGAAATCGAGGCGCTGCGCGGCATTCCCGCAGCCAGCAAGGAGGAACCGGGCCAGTGACACAGACCTTTCTCGATCCCACCATCGTCCTCACCGCAGGCTTCATCGTCGCGGTGATCGTGGTCACCGGCGCGATGCTGCGCGCCTGGCAGGGCTGGCTTGAATTGAAGCGCAGCGAGCTGGGCCATGCGCCGGCGAGCCACGCGGTCGACGAGGGTTCGGGCATCGGCACCGCGCGGATCGAGCTTGCCGATCTCAAGGAGCGGATCCGCAAACTGGAAGCGATCGCCAGCGGGGTCGAACTTTGAGCAACGCGCGCAATTCCGCCGCGCAGGCCGGGATCGGGCTTGGCAGCGCGATCGCGGTGGCGATCAGCTGGAGCCTGCACTCATCGATCGTCTGGGCGATCGTGCATGGGTTTCTCGGCTGGATCTACGTGGTCTATTACGCCTTCACCCGCCCCGGCGGGATCGGCGGCTGAACAGCCCCTTTGCGTTGGCGCGCGGTGCTGGCTAAAGGCGGGCAATGCGCAGCCTTTCCGACATTCTCGAAGAATACGCGTTCCTCGACGGGGACGACCGTTACGGCCTGCTGATCGAGCTTGGCCGCGAACTTGAACCCATGCCGCAAGCGCTCAAGACCGATGCGACGCTGGTGCGCGGGTGTTCGGCGGCGGTGTGGGTCTATCCCGCGGGCGCGGATAGCGACAAGCTCCATTTCCTCGCCGACAGCAATGCCGCGATCACCAAGGGGATCGTCGCGCTGGTGATCGCCGCGGTGCAGGACAAGCCCGCGGCCGAGGTGGCGCAGATGGACGTGATGGCAGCGCTGGAACCGTTCCAGCTGAAAAACCAGCTGTCGAGCAACCGCACCCAAGGCGTTCCGAACATGATCGCGCTGGTCAAGGAGCATGCCGCCAGACTTGCCGCCTGACCCGTGCCCAGCGCCTGCGATGTTTCACGTGAAACAGCGCCGCAGGCAAGGGTCTAAAACGGGCTGAGAGGGGTCTGGAGGGGGTCAAACCCGCATCTGACCGCCCGCAAAACGGGTCTGGCGCTCGTTACAGATTGCGCCCGACGACCTCGTAGGCATCCTCGCCGCCCGCGCCGGCGGCATCGCGCACCACGGCAACGCCTGCCTCCTTCTGGCGCTTCAACTCGGCCTTCAGCTTGGCCGGGTCGCGCGCGAAGACGAAGCCGAAGCTGACCCCGCCTTCCTTGCCGACCGTCGCATGGTGCAGCTTGTGCGCCTGCACCAGCCGCTTGGCATAGCCCTTGCGCGGCACCCATTTCCAGTAACGCTGATGCACCAGCCCGTCGTGGACCAGCGTGTAGATCACCCCGTACAGCGTGATCCCCACCGCAAACCACCACAGCCAGTCCCAGTAGAGCGCGCCGTAGATATACATGGCGGCGTTGATCGTGCCGAACACGACCGCGAACAGGTCGTTCTTTTCAAGCACATTGTCGTGCGGTTCGTGATGGTCGCGGTGCCAGCCCCAGCCCCAGCCGTGCATGATGTATTTGTGCGCGACCCAGGCGAACAGCTCCATCCCGATCAGCGAGGACAGCACGGTCAACACGATTTCGAGCCAGCTCATGCGGGCACCTTATCCTTCGTCTCGATGCGGCCCACCCCGGCCCGGCGCGCCGCCGGGAGCGACCACCACGGCACATCGGGGCGCCGGTGGTGTTCGAGATGGTAGCCGAAATGGAAGCACGAGGCGAGGCTCGCCCATGTGCCGAATTCTTCCGAACGCGTGTTGTGCCGGTCGGCAAAGCTGGCCGCCGCATCACCCTCGCCCGCGTCATGGCGGTGCGGGCGGAAAGTGCCGAAATAGAACAGCTGGAGCGACGATCCCAGCGCAGGCAGCCCGTAGAGCAGCACGATCTGCACCATCGGAATATCGAGCACGAGCCAGTAAATGCCTACGACGGTGTGCACGAACAACAGCGATCGCCAGCCGAAATAGCGCCGGAAGAAGGTGCCGTACCAGCGCCAGAAATGGCCCGGATTGTGCTCGTCGAAATCGGGATCGCCCGGCTTGCCGGCCAGCTTGTGGTGATCGAAATGCGCATCGCGCAGCTGTTTCCACGCAAACCCGGCATAAAGCGCCAGCAGCACCGCGCCGATCCCGGCGTTCACCCGCGGGCGGCCCGGCACCAGCGTGCCGTGCATCGCGTCGTGGCAGACGATGAACACGCCCACCGAAAGCCACATCTGCACCAGCGCCGCCGCCAGTGCGAGCGGCCAGTTGGTCCATGTCAGTTCGAAAATGAACATGCCCCAGGCATGGATCGCCAGCCAGCTTCCGGCGATCGCGGCGGCCAGCACCAGCCCGATCGCGCGCTGCGTGCGGCGCGGCGGCAGCGTGTAGGCGGGGGCAGCAGGCGCGCTCATCGGGACAAGGTTACGCGAAGGATGGCCATCGGGATGCGTATAGGCTTCGCGCGCGAAACGGCAATTGCGTTTGCGCAAAGCGCCCTGCCCTGCGGCGCAATCGCCGCGCGGCAAGGTTGCGGGCGGGCGGTTGCGCCGGACCTTGCGATCCGGCAGCCCCCGCCCGCCGCGCCGGTCAGTTCACCACGCCGATGATGTCCGGGTTGCCATCGGGGTCGCGGTTGACGATCCCACCATTGGCAACCGCGCCTTGCAGCAGGATGCCCGCAAGGTGCGGCGCTGCCATCGAGGTGCCCGAGATCGTGTTGTAGGTGCTGCCGATCCAGGTCGACTTGATCGACGAACCCGGCTCGCCGAAATCGACCGGCGGGTTGCCGAAGTTCGAGAAGCTCGACCAGGTGTCGCCCTGCGCGAACGAGGACACGGTATAGATGTTCGGCCCATTGACCCGTGCGGGCGAGGAGGTGGTGGCACTGGTCGCGCTGTTGCCCGCAGCGAGCGTGAAGCGCACCCCGGTCGCCGCCGCATTCAGCACCGCAGTGTCGAGCGCCGCGCTCACCCCGCCGCCAAGGCTCATATTGGCGACATCGCCCGGACGGCCATTGGCTGCGACATAGTCGACGCCGGCAATCACGCCCGAATTGCTGCCCGAACCACGCCGGTCGAGCACGCGCACCGCAACCACGCTGGCGCCCGGTGCCACGCCGATCACGCCGATCGTGTTGTTGATCGCGGCGATGGTGCCGGCAACATGGGTGCCGTGGCCGTTGCCGTCATCGGGCGAGGTGTCGGTGAGGAAGCTGCGCGAGCGTGCGGTGTCGACCCGCAGGTCGGGGTGGTTGAGCTGGATCCCGCTGTCGATCACCCATGCGGTGGCAAAGGTGCCCGCCGCGCCGCCGCGCACACGCGCGATGCCCCAGGGGGTTTCCTGCGCAGGCTGCGCGGTGCCGCCGCCGGGTTTTTTCGATTGGATGATGGTGACGACCTGATCCTGTTCGCAATAGCGGATCGCGGGGTTCTTGGCGCGCATCGCCGCGATCCCCTGCGCCGAAGCGCGCACGTTGAAGCCGCGCAGCGCCTTGGTGTAAACCCGTGCGACCTGCCCGGTCGCAGCCTTGGCCGCAGCGCTGGCAACCGCCGGAACACGCGACGCGGTGACGCTGGAATCGAACACGCAGATATAGCTGCCGGCGATCTTGTCGCCCGCACGCTGCGCACTGGCAGGCGCTGCCAGCGCGATCAGCGGCAGTGCGGCCAGAAGCGCGTATGACCCGATTTTGCTCATGATATTACTTCCCCGATTATGTCCTCACGCAGACTCGAAAAGTTGCGTGTGGCGGGAAGCTAATATCGTTGCGGCTTGCGACAAAGCTGAATTTTTGCGCCCCGCCTGCCTTGTTGCCGCAGAGCAACAGAGGGCGCGGCCGCGCGCGTGTCAGGCGGAAGGTTCGGGGAAGAAGAACGCGCGCAGGTGGTCGCCGATGCGTGCCGGGCGCAGCGTGGTCGCATCGATGCAGCACCACGAGGACTGCACTTCGGCCAGCACATCCTCGCCGCGCTTGATCAGCGTCGAATAGAACGCGCGCGCGCCGTTGAATCGTTCGAGCACGGTCTGCGCGATCACGTCATCCTCAAGGAAGGCGGGCTTGCGATAGGTGATCTCGTGCTTCAGCGCGACCCATGCCTTGGCGGCGACATCTTCTGCCGGCGCGATCTTGCGCCAATGCGCGAGCACCGCGTCCTGCACCCAGTTGAGATAGCGCGCGTTGTTGACGTGCCCCATGAAATCGATGTCGTCGATGACGACCTTGATCGGGTGGAAGAACGGGCGCGCGGGGGAATCGGTTGCTGACATGAATGTCAACTAGCGCAAGATTGTGACAAATTCCATTACCGATACGCAGGGCAATGCCGTAATCTTGCCTCGCCTTGCGGAACAGGATTATGGGAAGGGCGCGGCGCGGCGGATTTCTGCCCTGCCCGTTCAACCGATGGAACCGATGATGGCCAGCCGCCCGCGCACGCTTTACGAGAAAATCTGGGACGCGCACGTCGTCGAAATGCGCGAGGATGGCACCGCGCTGATTTATATCGACCGGCATCTGGTGCACGAGGTGACCAGCCCGCAGGCGTTCGAGGCGCTGAAGGTTGCCGGGCGCAGCGTGCGCCGCCCCGAACTGACGCTGGCGGTGCCCGATCACAACCTGCCGACCACCGCGCGCGTCGATGCGGAAGGCCGCCGCCTGCCCATCATCGATGCCGAAAGCGCCGCGCAGCTCGCCGCGCTCGAAGCCAACGCGCCCGCCTTCGGTATCCGCTACATTCCCGCGACCGCGAAGGAGCAGGGGATCGTCCACGTGGTCGGCCCCGAACAGGGCTTCTCGCTGCCCGGCACCACGATCGTCTGCGGGGATTCGCACACCGCCTGCCACGGGGGCCTGGGCGCGCTGGCCTTCGGGATCGGCACCAGCGAGGTCGAGCATGTGCTCGCCACGCAGACGCTGCTGCTCCAGCAGTCGAAGCCGATGGAGGTGCGGGTCGAGGGCGATCTGGGTCCGGGCGTCAGCGCCAAGGATCTGATCCTCCACATCATCGGCCGGATCGGCGCGGCGGGCGGCACGGGTTATGTGATCGAATACCGCGGGAAGGTGTTCGAGGCGATGAGCGTCGAGGAGCGGCTGACGGTCTGCAACATGAGCATTGAGGCGGGTGCGCGCGCCGGGCTGATCGCGCCGGACGACACCACCTTCGCCTATCTCAAGGGCCGCCCGATGGCACCCAAGGGAGCCGCGTGGGATGCGGCGGCCGCATATTGGCGCACGCTGCGTTCGGATGAGGGCGCGATCTTCGCCAAGTCGGTGACCATCAACGCCGCCGATGTCGAGCCCAGCGTCACTTGGGGCACCAGCCCGGAGGACGTGGTCGCAATCGGTGGCCGCGTGCCCGATCCGCAGGACTTCGCCGATGAAAGCAAGCGCGTCGCCGCGCAGAAATCGCTCGACTACATGGGCCTTACTCCCGGCACACCGATGACCGAGGTCGCCATCGAGAATGTCTTCATCGGCAGCTGCACCAACAGCCGCATCGAAGACCTGCGCGCGGCGGCCGCGATCCTGAAAGGTCGCCGGAAGGCCGACAACGTCCGCTGGGCGATCGTCGTGCCGGGTTCGGGCCTCGTCAAGGCGCAGGCCGAGGAAGAGGGGCTGGACCGGATCTTCACCGACGCCGGTTTCGAATGGCGCGAGCCGGGCTGTTCGGCGTGCCTCGGCATGAACCCCGACAAGGTGCCCGCGGGCGAACGCTGCGCGTCGACCTCGAACCGCAATTTCGTCGGCCGGCAGGGCCCGGGCGCGCGCACGCATCTGGTCAGCCCCGCAATGGCCGCGGCCGCCGCGGTGGCGGGGCGATTGGCCGATGTGCGCGAACTGGTATCATCATAGCGCCTTGAAACCCTTGGCCGGCAGGCGCATGGAAAACCCATGACCGACAATTCCAAAAACAGCCCCGCCCGCACCGCCGCGATTGCCGCGGCGGGTGCCATCGGCTCTGCGGCCATCGCGGCCGCGCTCATGTATGCGGGCAAGCGCAAGAAGAAGTCCAACGCGCCAACGCAGCCCGGCCCGATCCCTTCGGGCGAGCCGCCGCAGACAGATTAAGGACGCCGATGCAGCCCCTTACCCGCGTCGAAGGCCGCGCGATCCCGCTCGGCCTCAAGAATGTCGACACTGACATCATCATTCCGGCCAAATGGCTCAAGACCATCAGCCGCGAAGGCCTTGGCAAGGGCGCGTTCGAGACACTGCGCGCGCAGCCCGGCAACGTGTTCGACGATCCGGCGTTTGCAGGCGCGCCGATCCTGATTGCGGGCGACAATTACGGCTGCGGGTCGAGCCGCGAACACGCCGCCTGGGCGATGCTCGACCTCGGCATCCGCGTGGTGATCGCGCCGTCGTTCTCGGACATTCATTCGGGCAACGCGGTCAAGAACGGAATCCTGCCCGTGGTCTTGCCGCAGGACGCGGTCGACCGGCTGCTGGAGGTCGCGCGCGAGGGGCTGGAGATCGCTGTCGATCTGGAAGCGCAGACCGTCACCACCCCCTATCAGGACCGCTTCACCTTCGAAATCGATCCGTTCCGCAAGCATTGCCTGCTCAACGGCCTCGACGAGGTCGGCCTGACCATGGCGCGCGGGGAAGCGATCGGCAGCTTCGAGGCGCAGCGCGCCGATACCCAGCCCTGGCTGATGCAAGGCACCGCCGGCTGACACGACAATTCAAGGGAGAGAGACAATGAAAGCCATCCGCACCCACGCCACCGGTGGGCCCGAAACGCTGACCCTCGACGAGATCGACGCGCCCGTTCCCGGCGCGGGCGAAGTGCTCGTCGCGGTCAAGGCCTGCGCGATCAACTATCCCGATGGCCTGATTATCCGCGACATGTACCAGTTCAAGCCGCAGCGCCCCTTCTCGCCCGGCGGCGAGATTTCGGGCGTTATCGAAGCGCTGGGTGACGGCGTCGAAGGCTATGCCGTGGGCGACCGCGTGCTGGCCGGGATCGGCAATGGCGGCTTGGCTGAAAAGGTCGTCGTGCCCGCGGGCCGGATGTTCAAGGTGCCCGACGGCGTCTCGTTCGAGAAGGCAGCCAGCCTGCTGATGACTTACGGCACCACGATCCACGGATTGAAGGATCGCGGCCATATCAAGGCCGGCGACACCGTGCTGATCCTTGGCGCTGCGGGCGGCGTGGGCTTGTCCGCAATCGAACTGGCCAAGGCATTCGGCGCGCGCGTGGTCGCCGCCGTCTCCTCCGAAGCCAAGGGCGAGGTTGCCCGCAATGCCGGGGCGGACGAAGTCGTGATCTACCCGCGCGAGGCAATGGACAAGGATGCCTCCAAGGCCCTGGCCGAAGCGTTCAAGAAAGCCTGCGGCCCCGAAGGCGCGAATATCGTCTATGACATCGTCGGCGGGCAATATTCCGAACCAGCCTTGCGCGCGATCGCGTGGGAGGGCCGCTTCCTCGTGGTCGGCTTCCCGGCGGGAATCGCCAAGATGCCGCTGAACCTCACGCTGCTGAAAAGCTGCGACATCTGCGGCGTGTTCTGGGGCGCCTTCACCGCGCGCGATCCCGAAGGCTTCCACGCGCAGGTCAACGAATTGTTCGACCTGATGAAGGCGGGCAAGATCGACCCGCTGGTCTCCGAAACCTTCCCGCTGGCGCGCGCAGGCGATGCGATCGCCAAGCTCGAAGCGCGCGAGGCGGTGGGCAAGCTGGTGGTGACCATGGATTGAGGCAGCAGGGCGCGCGGCCCCTTGAGCTTGCGCGCCCCGCCCTCTATCGCTTCGGCAGATCGTATCCGAAGGACACCCTGCATGACCGATTTCAAAGACCGCGAACGCGCCGAAGAAGCCAAGTTCGCGCTCGACAACGACACCGCCTTCCGCATCGCCGCGCGCCGCAACCGGCTGCTGGGCGAATGGGCCGCCGGGCTGATGAACCTGACGCCCGAAGAAACCGACGCCTATCGCAAGGCGGTGGTGCAGGCCGATTTCGAGGAATCGGGCGACGAGGACGTGATCCGCAAGCTGCTCGGCGATCTGACCGCGGCGCAGGCCGCTGTCACCGATGCCGATATCCGCGCCAAGCTTGAAGAAATGACCGTCGAGGCGCGCCGTCAGCTGATGGGCGAGGCCTGATCCGATGCCGATGGCCGCACACGAGATTGAAGACGCGATCCTTGCCGCGCTACCCGGTGCCGAGGTCGCGCTGACCGATCTTGCCGGTGACGACGATCACTGGGCGGTCGCCGTCACCGCGCCGCAGTTCGCAGGCCTTTCCCGCGTGGCGCAGCACAAGCTGGTCTACGGCGCATTGGGCGGACGGATGGGCGGCGTGCTCCACGCCTTGCAAGTCACCACCGCGGCCCCCAAGTAACCGCTCAGCCGAAAACTCATATTGCCAAGGGGCCATCCACCGATGTCCGACGTCAACACCCGTATCTCCGATCTCGTCACCACCAATGATGTGGTGCTGTTCATGAAGGGCACGCCCTTGTTTCCGCAGTGCGGTTTTTCCAGCCTTGCGGTGCGCATCCTCGACAATTGCGGCGTCGCCTATGAAAGCGTCGACGTGTTGCAGGACATGGAAATCCGTCAGGGGATCAAGACCTATTCCGACTGGCCCACGATCCCCCAGCTTTACGTGAAGGGCGAATTCGTCGGCGGCAGCGACATTCTGAAAGAGATGTACGAAGCGGGCGAATTGCAGGCGCTGATGGATCAGAACGGCGTCGCCAAGGCGAACTGATCGCGAGCGCGGCCGCCGATCTTCGGCGGGCCGCCAGACCGGCACAAGAAAAACCCCCCGCAGGACCAGTGCGGGGGGTTTTTGCTTTTTCGGGTAAGGCGCCGTCCGGAGACCAGGAAGGACAGCGCCTCAAGTCGAAGACCATTGGGACTGCCCACTGCAATGCATGGCGCGTGCCAAACGCGAAAAATGGCGCAAATCCGCCATTTTCCCAAGCATCGCTGCGCCGCGACAATCGGGTTGTGTAAAGCATCCCGACATCTTGCCGGCTTACCAGCAAGGCTGCGGCATAGCCCCTTGGCAAGCGGCTGCCTAGCGGCCATCCTTTGCCGCTATGACCAGTGATTCCGCCGCGCCCGGTATTCCCGCCGCCACCATCATCATCTTCCGCAACGCCCCCGATGGCGCGGCGCCCGAAGTGCTGATGACCGTGCGCTCGCGCAACATGACCTTTGCGGGCGGGATGGCGGTGTTTCCCGGGGGCCGCGTCGACCCCGAGGATTTCGCGCTCGCCGAAACGATCGCGGGCGAAACGGGCCTGAGCGCTGACGAAGCCGCACACCAGATCGCCGCGGTGCGCGAAACGCTGGAGGAAACGGGACTCGCGCTCGGGCTGGCGGGCGACATCACCGCCGAAAGCGCGGCCGCTGCGCGTGCGATGCTGGCGCAGCGCGGCGCGCTCGCCCCTGTGCTGGATGCCTTCGGCTGGCGGCTCGATCTTGACCAGATCACGCCCTTTGCCCGCTGGTTTCCCAAGAACGAGAACATCTCGCGGATTTACGATACGCGCTTCTATCTGGCCGACCTTGGCACCGGCGATGTCGATGTGTCGATCGATGCCTCGGAAAACACGCACCTGTTCTGGACCACTGCGCAGGGCGCGCTCGATGCCGCCGCACGCGGGGAGATCAAGCTGATCTTCCCGACCCGCCGCAATCTCGAACGCCTCGCGCTGTTTGCCAGCTATGCCGAAGCCCGCGCGCAGGCCGAAGCGATCCCGGTGCGCACGATCATGCCGCAGGTCACCGAGAAGGACGGCACGAAGTGGCTGACGATCCTTGCCGATGCGGGCTATCCGGTGATCGGCGAACCGCTCGACACCGTGGCGCGCGGCTGACCGGATAGAACGATGGCGCGCCCGGCAGGACTCGAACCTGCTGCCTCAAGATTAGAAGTCTCGCGCTCTATCCAGATGAGCTACGGGCGCGCATCGCGCCGCCGCCAATAGCGCGCTTTGCGGGCCAAGGGAAACAGGCTAATCGATCCGGCGATGGAAAATACCGCGTCAGCCTCTGGTGCCCCGAACGATCCGGCCGCAGCTTTCGATCGCGATCCGGGCGACGGGGTGATCGCCACCAGCCATGCCCCGGCCGCGTTCCGCTATTACGATCTGGTGATGGCGGCCTTCGTCGCGATCCTGCTGCTGTCGAACATTATCGGCGCGGCGAAACTCACTTTCGTCAACGTACCGTTCTGGCCGCAGGGCTGGTGGCCGGCGGCGGACGGGGTATTCATTTATGGCGCGGGGATCCTGTTCTTTCCGCTGGGCTATGTGATCGGCGACGTGCTGACCGAAATTTACGGCTTTGCCCGCGCGCGCCGGGTGATTTGGGTCGGCACCGCGGCGCTCCTGTTCCTCGCCTTCATGTCCTTCATCGTCACCGCGCTGCCCCCGTTTGCGGGGTGGGAATGCGCGGCGAGCGGGTTCGGCGGCACGCGCCCGCCCACCTCCACCGCCGATGCCGCGATCCCCGGCGGCGCGATCTGCCAGAGCACCTATGACAGCGTGTTCGGCAGCACCTGGCGCATCGTCGTCGCCAGCATCACCGCGTTCTGGGCGGGCGAGTTCGTCAATTCCTTCGTGATGGCCAAGATGAAGGTCTGGACCAGGGGACGCGCCCTGTGGACGCGCACCATCGGCTCGACGGTCGTGGGGCAAGGCGTCGACAGCCTGATCTTCTACCCGGTCGCCTTCTACGGCATCTGGACGACCGAGGCGGTGCTGACGGTGATGGTCACCAACTGGGCATTGAAGGTGGTGTGGGAAGCGGTGCTGACCCCGGTCACCTATGTCGTGGTGAACCGGCTCAAGGCAGCCGAGGGCGTCGACCTTTACGACATCGGCACCGATTTCTCGCCCTTCGGCAGCACGCGGCGGCCGGACGGCGGAGTGCCGCTCAAGCGCTAGAGCACGATTTCGGGCACCACCTCGGACTGCCACGGCAGGCCGAGCCGGCCGGCGAGCAGTTTCATGTCCTTCTCGGTGGGCGAACCGAACAGCGCGGCGTGGCTTTGCGCCAGTTCGAGCACCAGCACCCCGTCCTTGACGGTCAGCCGCGTGGCTTCGAGCGAGCGGGCCGAGCCTGCGCCGAGCCTGCGCGCCAGCCTCAGCGCAAGTCCCCAGCGCACCGCTTCCTCCAAGGCCTCGGTGCTCGCCAGCGCGCGCACTTCGGCGGGCAGGTTGAGCTGATTGCCATTGGCCGCGATCGCTGCGGCGAGCATCGCCCTGCCCTTGCCGTCGATCCCGACCCAGCGCTTGTGCAGCGCCCAGTTGATCGCTTGCGGCAGGCGGATGTTGGGCTCGATCTGCATCCCCGCAAGGCCCAGCATGATCGCCGCCAGCCGCAGCCGTTCCGAGCCGTGATCGCGCGCGGGCGCAGCATCGAGCGTCCAAGCCGCCATCCGCGCCGCCAGCGCCGGTTCGGTGCCGCGCTGGCTGGCAAACACCGCCACCCCGGCCAGCAGCGGGTCCTGCGAACGGGTGTGTTCGGGCAGCCGGTCGTAGATCAGCCCTTCGCGCAGGCCCCATGAGGAAAACACGACATTCTCGGGCGCCAGCCGCACCAGCAATGCTTCGAGCAGCACCGCGGCATCGGGGAGCTTTTCGGCACGCATTGACGAAATCCGCTCGCGCGCCTTCAGCGTATCGCTGTTACTATCTGCCAGCGTCGCGGCCAGCGCCTGCGCATCGGCAGGGTCGATGCAGAAGCCGTGCGGATCGCTCAAGGGGTAGCCCTTGGCCGCCATCGCGAACACCGCCATCGCGCGCCACGTGCCGCCTACCAGATAAAGCGTGCCGTTCGCCGCGGGCGGATTGCCGGACATATCCCAGCCGCTCTTGCGGATCGCCTTGTCGAGCGACTTTTTCATGTCGGCGTTGGCCGTCTTGGGGTTCTTGCCGCGGTGATCGGGCAGCCGCAGCGTGCCCAGCGGCAGCGTGCTGGCGCTGTCGGTCTTGCCGCCGGCCACCCGCACCAGTTCGAGGCTGCCCCCGCCCAGATCGGCCACGATCCCGCGCGCATCGGGAAATGCGCCAAGCACGCCGTGCGCGCTGAGCAGCGCTTCCTGCTCGCCCGAAATCACGCGCGGGTTCAATCCCAGCCCTTCGAGCTGCGCGATGAATTCGGCGCCATTGGCCGCATCGCGCACCGCGGCGGTGGCGACGGTGTCGATATCCCTGATCCCCAGATCGGCCAGCAGCAGCGCATAGCGTTTCAATCCGCGCAGCGCCTGCGCCATCGCCTCGTCCGCCAGCCGCCCGGTGGTCGCGATCTCGCGCCCCAGCTTGGCGGTGACCTTCTCGTTCACCAGCACTATGGGCGCGCGCATCGTGCCGCCATAGACCACCAGCCGCACCGTGTTCGAACCGATGTCGATGATCGCGCGCTCGCCGCTGGCGCTGCCCGCCGTGCCATCGCGCGTGTCGCGCCGCCGCCGTCCCCAGATCATGCCACCGCCCCCCGGCGCAGCGAGAGCTTGGGCACCGCGCCCGCCTCGAGCGCACCGCCGCGGCCCGACAGCGACGGGTTGGTCATGAAATAGCGGTGGCAGTTGAACGCCTTGCCGTCTTCAACCGCAACACGCGAATAGCTGCCGTCGGGGTGCAGCCACCAGCTTTGTTCGCTGTCGAGCATGTTGGCGAGCAGCACCTGCTGGAGCACCTGATCGTGGACCGTGCGGTTGATGATCGGGATCAGCGTTTCGACCCGGCGGTCGAGGTTGCGGCCCATCATGTCGGCCGAGGCGATGAACACCGCCGCTTCCGCCGATGGCATCGGATGGCCATTGGCAAAGGCATAGATGCGGCTGTGTTCGAGAAAGCGCCCGATCACCGATTTGACCCGGATATTTTCCGACAGGCCCGCAATTCCGGGCCGCAGACAGCAGATCCCGCGCACCACCAGTTCGACCTGCACGCCGGCGTTGCTCGCCGCATAAAGCCGGTCGATCACGCCTTCATCGGTGAGCTGGTTGCACTTCATCCAGATCGCCGCAGGCTTGCCATTGCGGACATTGGCGATTTCGGTGTCGATCCGCGCATAGATTTCCTCGCGCAGGTCGATCGGGGCGATGTGCAGCCGTTCGAGCGCGTGGGGTTCGACATAGCCCGTCACGAAGTTGAACATCTTGGCGACATCGCGGCCCATCTTGGGGTCGGCGGTGAAGAAACTGAGATCGGTGTAAACCCGCGCGGTGACGGGGTGATAATTGCCCGTGCCAAGGTGGCAATAGGTGCGGAACCCCTCGGCCTCGCGGCGGACCACCATTGCGACCTTCGCGTGGGTCTTCCAGTCGGTGAAGCCGTAGATCACCTGAACGCCCGCACGTTCAAGCTTGCCCGCCCAGTGGAGGTTCTGCTCCTCGTCGAACCGGGCTTTCAATTCGACCACCGCAGTCACCGATTTGCCCGCTTCGGCCGCTTCGATCAGCGCATTGACGACCGCCGATTGCGAGCCTGCACGATAGAGCATCTGCTTGATCGCGACGACATCGGGATCGGCCGCCGCCTGCCGCAGGAAATCGACCACCACCTCGAAGCTTTCGTAGGGGTGATGGACGATGAGATCCTTCTCGCGGATCGCGGAAAAGGCATCGCCGTCATGCTCGCGGATGCGTTCGGGAAAGCGCGGGGAATAGGCGTCGAATTTGAGATCGGGGCGATCCTCGCGGACGATCTCGGCAAGCCCGTCGACGCCGATGATCCCGTCGGTCTTGATGAGTGCCGCCTCGTTGATGCCGAGCTGATCGAGCAGCAGGGCTTCGGCGGCGGCGTCGAAATCCTCGTCGATCTCGAGCTGGATCACCTGCCCCCGGCGGCGGCGCTGGATCGCGCTGCGGAAGGTGCGCACCAGATCCTCGGCCTCCTCGGCGATCTCGATGTCGCTGTCGCGCAGCACCCGGAACAGGCCGTCGCCCTGGATCGTGAAGCCGGGGAACAGCTCGCCCGCGTAACGCTGGATCAGCCGCGCGATCGAGATGTAGAGCGCGCCGCCGCTGCCGCCGCTGGCGCCGGTCACCTCGCCTGGCACACGCACGAAGCGGGGCAGCGCGCTGGGGATCAGCACCATCTCGATCAGCTGTTCGCCGGTCGCATTGCGGGTGAGCGTGAACAATAGCCCCAGCCCTTCGTTCTGTACGAAGGGGAACGGGTGCGCCGGGTCGAGCGCCTGCGGGGTGATGATGGGCAGGATCTCGTTGCGGAAATAGTTGCCCAGCCATCTGTGCGCTTCTGCGCTGACGCGTTCCTCGTCGGCGATGTGGATTTCGGCCTTCGACAGCGATGCGCGCAATTCGCGCCAGATTGTCTGCTGGACCGCGCTGAGTTCGGCGAGCTTTTCACGGATCGCGGCTAGCTGCTGGCCGGGGCTGCGCCCGTCGATCGAGGGCGTATCGAAGCCGCGCTGCACCTGCCCCACAAGGCCCGCGACGCGGATCATCATGAATTCGTCGAGATTGCTGCCCGAAATCGACAGGAACCGCAATCGTTCTAGCAGCGGATAGGCGGGGTTGCAGGCTTCGGCGAGCACGCGCTGGTTGAACTGGAGCCACGACAGTTCGCGGTTGAAATAGGGCGATTCCTCCGGGCCAAGCTCGGCCATCTGCACCGCGTTTGCCGCGGCGGGGATCGGATCGATGCCAATCGGGGAGGTGCTCATTGCTGTCCTGTTCACTGCCTTGGGGCGGCCATGTTCGCCTGAATGCGCGGTGTAAATCAGGACGGCAGGCTTGTCACACCAGATCGCGGCTTTCGGCAATTGCCGTGATGCCGCGTTTTCCGTTGGCATCGCGGCCCAGTTGCACGATCACGTCGATCACGCTCGCCGCATAGGCGATGGTGTCCGCGCGGGTCAGGCCGATCCCGGTCTGCATCACCATCAGCGCCAATTGCTCCAATGCGCCGCGCAGGGAGTTGGCGTGGATGGTCGAGAAGCTGCCCGGGTGCCCGGTGTTGATCGCGCGCAGGAAGCTCACGCTTTCGCTGCCGCGCAGTTCGCCCAGCACGATCCGGTCGGGGCGCAGCCGCAAGGCGGCCTGAAGCAATTCGTTGGCGCTGACCTTGGCCTCGCCAAGCTCGCCCTTTACCGCGACCAGCCCCACCGCATTGGCGCCGGGGAACTTCAGTTCGGGCGTATCCTCGACCAGCACCACGCGTTCGTGCGGCGGAATTTCGCCCAGCATCGCATTGAGGAAGGTGGTCTTGCCGGTGCTCGTCCCGCCCGAGATCAGGATCGTGCGACGCGCGCGGATCGCGGCGCGCAGGAAGGCGATCGGCGCGGCATTGGCATCGGGCAAGACGACTTCGGTCTCGCCTGCCAGCGGGCCGGTGTCGTAGGCATCGAGCGGCAGATCGAGCCGGCGGTGGCGGCGGATCGCCATCACCCAGTGGCGGCGGGCTGCCGGCGGCCCGCAGAACTGCACGCGCGCCCCATCGGGCAGCGTCGCGCCGAGCAGCGGATGCTCGCGGTTGATCCCCTGATGGCTGACCCGCGCGACCTGTTCGGCGAGGCGCTGCACCAGGCGGTCGTCGATCTCGGGCGTGTCGATCCGCTGCATGCCGGGATGCGCGGCATCCTCGACCCACACCTCGCCCGGGCGGTTGACCATGATTTCGGTCACGCTGTCGCGGTCGAGCCAGCGGCGGAACGGCGCGAGATAGGCGTCGAGATAGACGCTGCGCTCTGCCGACAGTGGGGCCGACAGCGGGTTGGCCGCAGTCTCGTCGGCAGGCAGCCGGTGGATATCCGCGCTCATCGCCGGCGCCCTACCCTGCGGTGCTGAAGTCGAGATCGCGCGCGGTGAAGACGCGGATCGGTTCGCCCATCCGCACGCGGATCGTCGGGCTGATCGTGCCTTGCGATTGCACCGCGGTATTGGCCGCGCCCTGCGCGCCGCCCGCCACGATCACGCCGCCGATCCCGCCGGTCGCGACCGCGCCGAGGCCGCCGACCACCGAAAGCAGCAGGCCCGAACCGAAGCGCTTGAAGAAATGGCTATCGACCCTGCCTTCAAGACCCGTCGCCCCGTCGAACCCGACGGCGGGCGACGCAAGGCTCACCGATACGCCATCGGGCCGGATCAGGCGCGTCCAGATCACATAGGCGCGGCGCTGGCCCTGCTGCACGCCCGCCTGATACTGACCGATCAGCCGCGAGGAGCGCGGGACGAGGATGCGCTTGCCATCGAAGCTGCGCACGTCCTGGCTCACCACCGCGCGGACATAGCCCGGCACATCGGTGTTGATCGCGGTTTCGAGGATCGCTGGGATCAGCGTGCCTTCGGTCACGGTGGTCGAAGGATTGGCCATCGCGCGCGCCTGTGCAGGCGCACCGCCCACCCCGCCCAACCGGCTGGCGAAATCGGCCGCGCCCGAGGAACCGGGCATGGCCGCACCCGCAGCCCCCGGGGTCGGCGCGCCTTCGGTCTCGATCCCGCGCACACCGCGCGCGGTGCTGGCGTCGAACAATAGCTGCGGGCTGGCATAGGGGTTGGTCTGCACCGCCTGCACCGCGCCCGGGTCCATCGCATAGACGGGCGCGGGCGCCGGATCGGGCTGCGGCATGATCGGGGTCACCGCAGGCATCGCGCCCGGATCGACAACCGGGTCGACCGGGGCCACCGCGACGGTCGCGCCATCGGCAGCCGGCGGCGCGACGGCAGGGTTGCCGATCCCTTCAGGCTCATCGGTGCGCGCGGCGTTCATCGCCCAGAACGTCACCGCACCGAGCAGGCCGACCACAGCGACCCCGGCGAGCAGCTGGAAGCCATCGCTCTTGGCCTTGCGGTCGATCACCGCAGGGAAGGCGGCGCGGCTCGCCAGATCGATGATCTCGGCGGATTCGCGTTCGCGCGGATCGCCGCTTTCGGCGGCATCGCCATTCCTGGGCGGCAGGCGCATCGCAAGGCGCATCAGTTGGACTCCCTCTTGATCGTGGCGGGCCGGTCAAGCCCTGCCTGCCGCGGGGCGCTGCGCAGCGGCCCGGTGTTGGTGAGCGTCGCGCTGTCGCGGCCCGAGCGCAGGATCACCTGGCGCGGCACGCCTTCGACCACCACGGTATCGCCGCGTACGGTGTAGTTCACCGGCCCCTCGTCGCCCTCCGGGTTGAGGATGAGAATGGCAGGAATTGCAATGCCTTGCGGCCAGCTCAGAAACAGCGTGTCACCATCGTCATAGGCGCGCGCGGGCAGCAGCGCGGGCTTGCCTGCGCTGGCCCAGGCAAAATTGAGCTGCGCAGGATCGCTGACCACATAGCCACTTGCCGCAGGCGCGGTTTCCTCGGGCGCATTGGCGGCGCGCGCGGCGAGCGCCTCGGCCTCGGCAAGCGCGGCGAGCCGGGCTTCCTCGGCCTTCTTTTCCAGTTCGGGATAACGGAACTGGAGCACGTAAAGCGCTGAATTGCGGGGACTTGCCACCAGATCGAACAGATAGGTGCGCTTGTCGGTGACCACGGTCATGTTGGTCCGCGCGACCGGATCCAAGGGTTTGACGAACAGGATCGACTGCGCCTTGTTGGGCTGCACCTGCCACGCGGCCGAATCCCCGATCGCGACGTTTTCGATCACTTCGTCGGGCGCGAACTTGATCGTGGTCTGGACCTTCACCATCCCATCGATCCGGACCACGGCGTTTTCGTTGAAAACCAGCGTTTTCAAGCGGTAATCCTGCGCAGTTGCAGGCACGCCGAGCCCGAGGGCAAGGGCCAGCAGGGGCGCAAGGACAGGCGCGGCGCGGGTCATTGGTAGGTCTCCGGTGGGGGGGATTTGGGGGTGGTGGCGGGTTTGGCGGGGGCAGCGCTGCGGAAGCGGTTGCCGATCCCGCGGGTGCGGCCCGGCGGAGGGGCCAGCGGCGCGATCCCGCCCGATTGCGCGGCGCCCATGATGACGCGTGTTTCACGTGAAACACCGCCCCCGACCCCGCCGTCATTGGCCGCAGAAAGGGTCTGACGGGGGTCTGAAGCGGGTCTGGAGGCGGTCAGACCGGGGGCAAGCGCAGCCATGCCGAGGTTGCGCGCCGCCCCCACCGCCGCCCCTGCCGCAGCCGCGGACGGTGCGAGCGGCGCAGGAACGGGACGCGGAATATCGCCGCCGCGCGCGCGGTCTTTCGACGGGACAAGGCCGAAGACCTGCCAGCCGGCGACCATCGTGCCTGCCACCTTGAGCGCGATCAGCATCAAGGCCATGTGAACCGCGCCGACAAGGAAGAACGCCATCGCCGCCTGCTGGTCGATCTGGCCCGGCACCTTCACCAGCGCGGCCAGCACCGGCACGGCGAGTTCGAGCATGATCGACCCGCCCAGCACCGCAAACAGCGGGGCCAGCGCCATCATGGTCAGGCCCTTGAGCCAGCCGGTGAACAGCCCGCGCGTGCCTTCGAACAGCGCGAGCACCACGAAAATCGGCCCGATCGCCAGCAGCAGCGCGAGCGCGATCCGCGCGGTGACCAGCAGGCCGACTGTGCCCAGCAGCAACAGCATCGCCCCCAGCCACATCATCCCCGGCGGGGAAAAGGCGCTGATGTCCTTGGTATCGCCGCTCGCCTGCTGGATCGCGTTGAACACAACGTCGAGTTTCTGCGCGAACACCGTGGTCGCGCTTTCGCGCTGTGCACCGGTGAGGATCCCCGCAATCTGGTCGGGCCCGCCGACAAAGAAATTGTAGAACACGGTCGAGAACGCGACGTAACTGGTCGCAAAGCCGACCACCAGGCCCAGCGTGATCATCTTCGGGATCAGCGCGCGCACGCCTAGGTTGGCGCGCCCCAGCATCAGCGACATGCCGAAGCCCGCGACATAAAGCACCAGCACCAGCGTCAGCGTCAGGGTCAATTGCCCTTCGGTGCCGAACAGGCGGTTGAAGGCCTGCTCGCTCATCCCGCTGGCGATGCAATCGACCGCGGTCAGCGCCGAAGCGACCCCGGTGCCCATCGCCTGGGCGGCGGCATCGCAGACCGCGCTCATTCTGCGGCCTGCTGGAAGGGATCATCGTCGCCGCCCGCGGGCGCCGCCGCATCGGGCCACGGCCTGCCGGTGAGCGGCGGATACCAGCCTTGGGGGGCATCGCCCACCGCCTCGCGCAGGAGATCGAGCCGCCGCACCGCGCTTTCGCGGCCCGACAGGATCGTCAGCACCTCGGGCGCGCCCGACAGGTCGAGCCGGACGACCACGCTCGCATCGGGCTGGCGCACCAGAAACGCGCGGCTGTGCGCAGGCAGGCTGCGGATCAGCGCGAATTCGTGGGGGGTAAGGCCGAAGCCGTCGCAGTAATCCTCGGGCCGTGCGCGGCTGTTGGGCATGAACACCATCGTCGCGGTCTGTTCGACCAGCGCGGTCGCAATCTTGCTGTCGAGCGCATCGCGCGCCGACTGCGTGGCAAAGCCGACCAGCGCGTTGCGCTTGCGCAGCGTCTTGAGCCAGTCGCGGATGCGCGCGGCGAACACCTCGTCGTCGAGCGCCTTCCAGCCCTCGTCGATCAGGATCATCGTCGGCTGCCCGTCGAGCCGCTCTTCGATCCGGTGGAACAGATACATCATGGTGGGCGTGCGCAGCCGCGGATTTTCAAGCAGCGCGGTCATGTCGAAGCCCAGCACGCGGGCATCGAGATCGAGCTGGTCGCGCGCATTGTCGAACAGCCAGGCATGTTCGCCGTCCGCAATCCACGCCGCCAGCCGATCCGCCAGATCGCCCGGTTGCGGGCGGCGGGTGCCCGAGAGCAGCTCCTTGAAATGCCGCAGCCGCCGCAGGCTCGGGTCGTTGGCATAGGTCGCATCGACCGCGGCGCTGATCGTGGAGAACTCTTCCGGCCCATCGGCCTTGAGCAGCACCGCGAGCCAATCGCGCAGGAAGGCGCGGTTGGCGGGCGTGTCGGTCAGGCTCAGCGGATTGAAGCCGGTGGGCATCCCCGGGCTGATCCGGTCATAGCGCCCGCCGATCCCGCGGATGAACAATTCCGCCCCGCGATCCTTGTCGAACAGGATCGTGCGCGGTTTGAACTTCTGCGCCTGGGCGGCAAGAAAGTTCATCACCACGGTCTTGCCCGAACCCGACGGGCCAATGACGCTGAAATTGCCCAGATCGCCGTGATGGAAATTGAAGAAGAACGGCGTTGCGCTGGTGGTTTCCAGCAGCGTCACCGCATCGCCCCAGTGGTTGCCGCTCGCCTGCCCGAGCGCAAAGCCGTGGAACGATCCGAAGCCTGCCATATTGGCCGAGGAGATCAGCGCGCGGCGCACGATATATTCCTCGTTCCCCGGGAATTGCGCCCAGAAGGCGGGTTCGAGGTTGGTGTCCTCGCGCACCGCGATCGCGCCCGTATCCGCAAGGGCCGCGGCGCAGGCGGCGGTCGCATCGTCCAATGCGGGCAGCGTTGCCGCGCGCACTAGCACAGTGAGGTGATGGTCGCCGAAACCCACCGCGCCATTGCCCAGCGCATCGCGCGCGGCGAGCATCTCCCCGCGCTCGGCGGCGGCTTCCTCGTCCACCGAACGCGAGCGGCGCAGCGCCAGATCGATCCGTTCCTTGGCGGTCGTGCGCTCGTTCGGGGCGTAGCTTTCGGTGACGACCATCTCGAACGGCAGGCGCAGGATATTGTCGAGCAGGCCCGGCGAGGTCGCTTCCGGATAGTCCTTCAACCCCAGGATTGCGGCAAAATCGGGGGCGGCGCTGCCGCGCAGTTCCATCGCGTCGAGCCCGAAGCTCGCGCGGCGATAGGGGAGCATGTGCCCGATATCGGTGTCGTCCGAAGGGCGGCGCACCGGGCGCATCTCGCCGTTGTAGAGCGCGGAAAGCAGTTCGAGCATTTCCGAATTGGTGCCGCCCGCGCCGTCGTAATCGCCCAGCACCGCCGCGCCATAAGCCTGAAGGCTGGCAACCAGCCCGGTGATCGCGGCCTTCAGGCTGCGCAGATCCTTGGGATCGGCTTCAAGCTCGTCCGCGCCCGCGCGGTTGAACATCTTCGACAGGCGTTCGGGCAGGCCGGTCTTGCCGCGCGCAGGCCGGCGGATCAGCGTGACGAACTGGTCGTTGATGAACAGCGATCCCCCCGCCAGCCGCTCTTTCCAGCGCGCGTCGATATGCGCGCTGAGCGGATCGGGAAACGCGGCGTCGAGCTCAACCTCGACCCGGCGGCGGATCACGTGGTGATACATCACGAAGCGTGCATCGAGCGTCGAGCGCAGCATCACCTCACGCGTGGCGGCATGGCCGTTCAGCGCATCGCTGTCCTCGGTCTCGAACAGGAGACCGGGGATCTGCAACGCGCTCATCACGCTGCCATCGCGCAAGAGCACGGTGCTTTCGTCGATCAGCCGGGCATAGGGCAGCCGGTCGCCGACACGGGCTTCCTTCGCGCTCCACGCGGCGGGACCGATCCATTTACGGGGCATAGGAATTGCATCCCCAACGCTTGAAATTGGGCACCCGCGGGCACTTCGACACCTTCGTGATCCACAGATCGAACACGCGCGGCTCGCGCAGTGACGCGAAGTATCCGATTGCGTGCATCACCACCGGCACCGGAATGATCCAGAAGCTCTTGAGGATCAGGAACGCGATCGTCGTCACCATCAGGTTGATGATGAAGAAATTCATCGTCACCCCGGCAAACATCTGCGGGCGGGTGAGCGCGCGGTGGACGGGATGACGCAACAGATCGCTCACGTGCCTGCCCCTCAGCCTGCGGCGGACTGGATGCCGGCGACGATCGTGGTCGCGCCGAACAGGATGAAGACGCCGATGATGACAGTCGCGCCAAAGCGCCAGTTCATCCGGCCGGTCAGCATCATGAACCCGATCGCCGCGACCGCCATCACCGCCACGGTGGTCGCCACGGTGCCCAGCAGCGTGCCCTGCAACCACAGAAGCGCGTTGTTGATCGGGCCCGAACCGGCCGGATCGGCGGCCTGCGCATGGGCGGCCGTATGGGCCGAAACCAGTGCCAGCATTGCGGCAACACGGGCAGGAAGGCGGAATTTGGGCATCATGTCCTTGTCAGTCTCTCTTTTTAAGAATGCCGCGCGGGTTATGGCCCGGGTGCGCGCGCATGGTTGGCCAGTCGCCCCATGATGGCGGCAACATAATGCTTTGTCTCTCGGATATTGGGTACCCCGCCCGCGCGCTCCACGCGGCCCGGCCCGGCGTTGTAGGCGGCGAGCGCCTTTTCCAGATCGCCATCGAACCGGTCAAGCTGTTCGCGCAGGTAACGCGCGCCGCCTTCGAGGTTGGCGAAGGGGTCCTGCGGATTGACCCCGAGATAGCGCGCGGTACCCGGCATCAACTGTGCCAGCCCTTGCGCCCCGACGGGCGACAGCGCGTTCTCGCGCCAGCGGCTTTCCTGCCATACCAGCGCCTCGATCAGCGCGGGCGACAGGTCGAAACGCGCGGCGAGTTCGGCAAGCTTGGGCGCATAGCGCAGCGGGATGCCCGCTGCGGCCAGCGCCGGATTGGCGATCGCATGATCGGGAAGCGAAAATTCGGGCGCGTCCGTCGCGGCGGCCACGGGTGCGTCAGCGCGCACAGGGTCCGGGATCGCGGGCTGTCCCGCCAGCGGCCCGGCAACCCAGCGCGCACCATCGGCGCCGAGTTCGAGAACATCGGCGCGCGCCTCGGCGGCAATCCCGGTCATCAGCACGGCAATCATGACGCGGCGTACCGCGGCGAGAATCATGTCTCGGCCCTCCAGACGATCGCGCCTTGTCTAACCTAAGTGACAGGCGCGTGACAGCCCAAGCGTTGCGGACAAAGCAAAGCGCGCGCAGCTTTTGGCCACGCGCGCGATGAATAGGGGCTGATTGGCCCGCGAAGGGCCGGATGCGTCCGCGTCAGTCGCGGCGGGTAAGCTGCGCCGCGCGCGCGTCTGCGCCGCGGAATTCGCCGCGTGCGAGCATCTTGAGCGCCTTGCGCGCCAGCCGCTGCGAATCGGTGACATTGCCATCGATCGTGGCGAGTTCGACCGCCTCGTCGCAGGCCGCCGCGGCTTCGAACGCGGCGCGCGCGCGGGCATCGTCGCCCTTCTGCGCATAGGCGATGCCCAGGTTGATCAGCACCGCGGCATCGCGCGGCTGGCCTGCGCTGCTGCGTTCGAGCGTGAGCAGCGCCTGATCTGCGCTGCCCGAAGCCAGCGATTGCGCGCCCGGTTCAGGTGCCACCGAAGTCGCAGCGACAAGTGCAAGGGCAAGAGCGGTAAAGGACATCGGCACGCCTCCTCATCAGATCATGCGCCATGATGACCCGCGTCGGCCCGCGATGCAATCAAACTGCAACATTGTAATCTGGCTGTAATATTTCACGCCATGCCTCTGATTTTACGTCTTTAGATTGTTACATCGCCCGTCATCCGGACAGGTGTTGCATGGTCACATTTGTCTTTCTTCGGTCATAATCGCCGGACTGACATGCATCTGTAACGATGCACAAATTCTGTCACGTCCCGTCCCTAGCCAGCCCCCGAGCGCCGCCAGATGGCCGCGCCCGAACTAATTCTCGGCTCAACAGGGGACCACCGCTCGTGACCAACATCCACCGCACTCTCATTCTCGGCACCAGCCTGATCGCTCTGGCAGGTTGCGGCGCGGACGAGATCGTCTCGCCCGGCACCGGCGGCGATATCATCATCAACAATCCCTCGCCCACCCCGACCCCGACGCCGACCCCCACCCCGACCCAGTCGCTGGTGACCCCGGCGGCCGGCTGCCCGACGATTGCGAGCACCGGCGGGCTGACCGATGCCAACACGATTTCGGGCCCGACCGGCACCTACCGCGTGTGCCAGCTGCCCGCGCGCTTCACTTCGAGCGACAACCTGCCCTATATCCGCGGCCTCGTTTACCAGATCGCCGGCCGCGTCGAAGTCGGCGCGGACCGCGGCTTTGCCAGCACCGGCACCACCGTCACGCTGACGGTCGAGCCGGGCGTGATCCTGTTCGGCCAGCAGGACAGCTATCTCGTGGTCAACCGCGGCAACGCGATCCAGTCGAACGGCACCGCGGACCGCCCGATCATCTGGACCAGCCGCGACAACATTCTCGGCCTCACCAACGACAACAGCCAGCAGCAGTGGGGCGGCGTCGTGCTGCTCGGCCGCGCGCCGGTTTCCGATTGCTCGACCGGCGTGTTCAACACCGCCGCTGCCCCCAATGCGAACGCAACCTGTGAAGGCCGCCTAGAAGGCGCGGCGGTCGCCACCCCGTTCGGCGGCGCGAATGCGGCCGACAGCTCGGGTTCGTTCCGGTTCAACCAGATCCGGTTCTCAGGGTTCGAACTGGCGCCGAACAACGAATTGCAGTCGCTCACCACCGGCGGCGCAGGTTCGGGCACGGTGATCGAGAACCTCGTCTCGTTCAACAGCTCCGACGACGGCGTCGAATTCTTCGGCGGCGGCTTCAATGTCCGCAATCTGGCGGTGATCGGCGCATCGGACGACAGCCTCGATGTCGACACCGGCGCGATCGTCAATGTCGACACCATGATCGCGGTGCAGCGTTCGACCACCGGCGACCGGATCATCGAACTCGATTCGCCCAATGTTGCCGACCGCACGCCTTCGAACGCAATCCCCCAGACCCGTCTGCAGGTGAACAACTTCACCTTCGTGGTGCGCGACGGCGCGCCGCAGGTGATCCAGGCCCGCGGCGGCGCGGCGCTGGGGCTGACCAACGGCGTCATCAATGCCGGCACCAACCACTGCTTCCAGATCGACGAGCCGGCAACGCTTGCCGCGATCATCGGGGTGGATTCGGTGGTCGGCGATTGCCCCGCGACCGATCCGATCCGCGGCGGCGCCGGCAACACCAATGCCGATGTGGCCGCACGCATCAATGCGGGCACCAACAACAACTTCGCCTTTGCGATCACGCTGACCAATGGCGTGGTGAACGGCGCGGGCGAGAACGGGCGCACCGCCTTCAATGCCGCCTCGCGGTCGAGCTTCTTCCCGACCCGCACCTTCATCGGGGCGATCCAGAACGCCGCGGCGCTGACCAGCATCTTCGGCAACTGGACCTGCAATTCGGCGACGCAAAACTTCGGCAGCCAGACGGGCAACTGCACTTCGCTGCCCGTCTACCCGGCCTGAGGCCAGCCAGCCCAGACCTGACCTGACCCGGGGGAGACGCCGCCCAGCCGCAGCGCCTCCCCCAATTTTGCATTCACGAACGACCAATTCCTCCAAGGGGCCAATCAAGATGACCACCGCCAAGCGCCTTGCCGGGCTGCTGCTGCTCACCACTTCGCTGACGCTGCCGTCGGTTCTGCACGCGCAGGAGGCACCGCCCGAGGACGACGCGGCCGCGGCAGCGCAAGACCCGGACGCCGCGGTTGAGGATGACACGGCTGTCGAAGAGACCGACATTTCGCTGCCCGGCGGCGGGATCATCGTGACGGGCCGGCGCAACCGCGATCCGGCGCGCACCTCGGGTCAGGTGCTGAGCGTATTGTCCGAAGCCGATATCGCGCGCAGCGGCGAAGGCGACATCGCGGGCGCATTGACGCGGGTCTCGGGCCTGTCGCTGGTGGGCAGTGGCCGCGTCTTCGTGCGCGGGCTTGGCGATCGCTATTCGCTCGCGCTGCTGAACGGCCTGCCGCTGCCCAGCCCCGAGCCCTTGAGCCGCGTCGTCCCGCTCGACATCTTCCCGACCAGCGTGATCGCATCCAGTCTGGTGCAGAAAACCTATTCGGCCAACTTCCCGGGCGAATTCGGCGGCGGGGTGATCAACCTCACCACCAAGGCGATTCCGACCGAAAGCTTCCTCACATTGAGCCTTTCGGGCAGCGGCGATACCGAGACGACCTTCCAGAACGGCCTCACCTATTTCGGTTCGGATTACGACACCTTCGGGTTCGACAACGGCAACCGCGATATTCCCGGCGTGCTGCAAGGCGCGATTGCCAACGGGACGCGGATCAACGACCTGTCGGCGGCGCAGCAGCGCCAGCTTGCCGGGCAGATCATGCCGCTCAATCTGGTGACGCTCCAGAAGTATGACGAACTGCCGATGAACTTCTCCGCCAGCCTGACCGGCGGGACATCCTTCGAGGTCGGCGATGGCAATTACCTTGGCATCATCGCGACTGCCGGCATCACCAACACTTGGCGCAACCGCAACGTCACCAGCCAGCAGTTCGGCGATGCGCAAGCGGGGCAGATCCTGTTCGATTCGCAGAACTTCATCACCGACAACAAGGCGCTGGTAAACGCGCTGATCGGGATCGGGCTCGACATTGGCGAGCACACGATCCGCTGGACCAATCTCTATATCCGCGACACGCTCAAGACCGCGCGCCTCGCTACCGGCACCGACAGCTTCACCGATGTCGCACGGCCGTTCGATTTCCAGACCCAGCAGACCGGCTGGTTCGAACGCCAGCTGATCGACAGCCAGATCGTCGCAGAGTTCGATTTCGACGCTTTCGAGCTCGACTTGCGCGGCGGCTATGCCCGCACCGACCGCGAGGCGCCCTATAACGCGATCGTGCCCTATATCCGCACCAACATCCCCAATGATCCCTTCGGCGACAAGTTCGTGGTCGATGTCGGCGCGCTGGTGGGCGGGACCGAGCGGATTCAGGTCGGTTTCGAGGACTTGCAGGAAGAGCTGTGGTTCGGCGGCGCGGATGTCACCTTCGATGTCACCGACACGCTGTCGCTGACGACGGGTTATGCCTATTCGGACACGACGCGGCGCTCGTCGAGCTTCATCATCCGCCCGCTGGTCGGTTCGAGCGCGGATCGCACGTCGATCCTGCGCGCGCTGGGCCTGCGCCAGCCGGGTCTGATCTTCAACGGGGCGACGCTGGCCACCGATGCCAATGGCGTGGGCTTCTTCGACATCACCGTGTCCGATCCCACCCCCTTCCCCGTGTTCGACGCCGCCTTGACGGTGCACGCAGGCTACGGCCTTGCGCGCTACCGCCCGACCGACCGCCTCAGCATCGAGGCAGGCGTGCGTTACGAGGACGGCCTGCAGGTCGCCGCGCCCGATCCGGCCTTCGGCGGCAGCAACCTTGCCAACCCCACGCGGATCGCCAACGATTATTTCCTGCCCTCGGCCACGGTCACGTGGGAAGCGGTGGACGATCTGCAACTGCGCCTTTCGGCCTCGCAGACGATCGCCCGCCCGCAGTTCCGCGAGTTGGTCGAACAGACCTATTTCGATCCGGAATCGAACCGCCGGTTCCGCGGCAACCCCTTCCTCGTCGACAGCGAATTGCTCAATCTGGAAGCGCGCGCCGAATATTACTTCGGCGGCCCGCGCCGGGTGAGCCTTGCCGGGTTCTTCAAGAAGATCGACAACCCGATCGAAAACTTCCTGATCACCGCGCCCGGCATCATCGAGACCAGCTACGCCAACGCGCCCGAAGCCGAGCTTTACGGCGCGGAGCTTGATCTGGCCTATGGCATCGGGCTGGAAAGCTGGGGCGGGTTCTTTGCGAGCAAGCAGTTCCTGATCCTCGCCAACTACACCTATACGCAGTCGAGCATCAGCGTCGGCGCCGCCGATCTGGCCCCGATCCCCGGCGCGACCGGCCAGCTTGCCAGCCAGCTGTTCGACGACGGTGCGCCGCTGGTGGGTCAGTCGGACCACGTGGCCAACCTCTCGCTCGGCATCGAGGATGACGACAAGGTCCAGCAGTTCACCGTGATGTTCAATTACGCGAGCGAGCGCGTGACGCTGCGCGGCGGGGCTCTGCCCGATGTGGTCGAGGATCCGGGCCTGACCGTGGACGTGGTCGCGCGCACCGAAGTGAAGCTCGGCCGCCTGCCGCTCGAATTGAGTTTCGAGGCGCGCAACATTCTGGGCCGCGACAATTTCGAGTATCAAGAGATCAATGGCAACCGCGCCGAGATCAACACCTACGATGTCGGCACCAGCTTCTCGGTCGGGCTGAAAGCCGAGTTCTGAGCCGCCGGCTTCGGCCATGAAAAAAGGGCCGCCCCGGCAACAGGGGCGGCCCTTTTTGCTTTCGGCGTTGCAGCGGTCAGACCGGCTTGCGACCCACCAGCAGCCCCTTGGTGCCGCCGCCCTCGTAACGGAAGTCGATGCCCGGCCAGTCCTTACGCCAGCGCCGCGCGACCACCCGTTCGCCCGGGCGCGCGGCATCGTCGAGCAGCACGATCCCGCCCGGCACAAGGCGGTCGAACAGGCGCTCGGCCATGCCGCGGACATAGGGATGCACAACCCATGGCGGGCCATCGATCACCAGCATGTCGATCCGCGCGGGCACTTCGGCCAGATCGTACCATAGCCCCGGCCACGCCGGATCGCGCGAGGCGAGCGGCGCGTGGTGGAAGCGCGCGGCCAGTCCGTTTTCCGACAGCCACTCGCGCACTTCGCCCACGAACGGTTCGTGCTGATCGTAGGAATGCAGCTGGCCTCCACCATGCAGCGCCAGCGCGCGGGCGATCACCAGCGAGGTCGCGCCCGAACCCAGTTCGACCACCACCCTGGGGCGGCGCGCCTCGATCTCGTCGACGATCCGGTGGAGGAGGAAGGTGTCCGCTTTCCAGCTACCCAGATGCGGCAGCGCATCGTCATCGAGCCCGATACGCGCCAAAAGCTGCGCCTTGTGCGCCTTGGTCCCGCCATACAGGCTTTTCAGCAGCCACGGCCATTGCACCGCGGCAAAGGCCAGCGTGAACAGCTTTTCGCCGGTGGTGCGCGATGCGCTGGGTGTTTGCCCGAAATCCTTGGCAAGCAGGCCCGTCAAATTTTTGGAGGTCAATGTTTCACACCGCAAAAGGGGGAGGCTGCGCGCATCTAGCGCATTGGCGCGCGGCTGACGAATGCTATTGTGCCGTGCCGCCCCGGGGACGCGCCAGTCGGAACGATCGCGGCTAGGTCAGATCGAAAACATACCCCAGCGACCGGACGGTGCGCAGCGGATTGCCCCCGCCCGCCGTCTTGATCGCGCGCCGCAGCCGGCCGATCCAGACATCGACGGTACGCTCGTCGATCGGCGGTTCGCGCTTGCCCAGCCCGCTGATCAGATCCTCGCGGGTGAGCACGCGGCCCGGATTTTCGGCCAGAAAGCGCAGCAGGCGAAATTCGTTGGGGCGCAAGGCAATCGGCACATCGTTCCAGCGCGCCTGCAATGCCGCCATGTCGATCGTCAGCGCGCCCAGCGCAAAGCGCCGCGTCGCCTGATGCTCGCCGCAGCGCGATTGCAGCGCCAGCACCCGGTCGAGCACCGCGGTGCGGGTGAGCGGGCCGATCACGTAATCATCGGCCCCGGCCCTCAGCGCACGGCGGCGATCCTCGGGATCGTCCTCTTCGAGCACCATCGTCACATGCGCATCGAGCGTGCGCGGATCGGCGCGCAGCCGGCGACACATCTCCAGTCCGGCAAGGTCAGGCATCACCCAGTCGACAAAGGCCCACATCGGCCCTTCGACCAGCCGCCGCGGCCCTTCCGGCCACAACCGGTCGAAGGTGAAACGGCGCTGATCGTGGACAAAGTCTTCCAGACCCGTCCCCAGATCGCTCGTCAGGAAGATATTGACCACATCCATCGGCTCGCTGCCCCGCATTGCTCAAGGCTTTGCGTGGCGCAGCTGTATGACGCGTTTGTGACGGGTTTTCAGTTGCGTGTCACAATTGCCGCGACGGCGCGGGGTCAGCCCAGCGTCAGCCCGCCATCGACCACCAGCGTCTGCCCGGTGATATAGGCCGAGAGCGGCGAGGCAAGGAACAGCGCCGCGCCCGCCATATCCTCGGGCGTGCCCATCCGGCGCAGCGGGATTTTTCTGAGCGTTGCCGCCACGCGCTCGGGATTGTCGGTGGTGACAGATGTCAGCTTGGTCGGCACCAGCCCCGGGGCGATGCCGTTGACCCGGATGCCATCGCGCGCCCAGGCCTCGCCCAGCGTCTTGGTCAGGCTCGCCGCGCCTGCTTTGGAGGCGGCATAGGCGGGCGTGCCGATAGTCGATTTGAACGCAGCGACGCTGGAGACGATGATGATCCGGCCCTTCGCCTCTGCCAGCGCCGGGTGGAAGGCGGTTGCGGCATCCATCACCGAATTGAGATTGATATCGACGACAGCGTCCCAGCCTTCGCGTGCGAACTCCTGCCGCCCGTATCGCACCGTGCCCTGACACAGCACCAGCACATCGAGCGCGCCGAAGCCCTCCGCCAGCCGCGCCGCCGCTTCGCGGTCGGTGAGGTCCAATTGGCGGTAATCGAGCCCGGTGAAATCGCTGTCCTCGGCCTCTAGATAGTCGCCCAAATCGGGCCGCGTGCCGGTGACGGTGACCTGTCCACCGCGCGTGCGAAAGCCGTGTGCGATGCCGTTGCCGATCCCGCTCGACCCGCCGATGACGAGGACGCGCTGGCCGGTGAAGTCGAGTTCGCCCGCCACCTCAGATACTCCGCGAGATCACTTCCTTCATGATCTCGTTCGTTCCGCCGAAGATCCGCGTCACGCGCGCATCGCGCCACAGCCGCGCGATCGCATATTCGTTCATGTAGCCCGCCCCGCCGTGGAGTTGCAGCGCCGTGTCGCAGCATTCCCACTGGAGGTCGGTGTGCCACAGCTTCGCTGCGCTCGCCTCGTCGGTGGTAAGCTCGCCTGCGAGATGCTTCCTGATCGCCCAGTCGAGATGCGCCCAGCCCACCTGGAGCTTGGCCTTCAAGTCGGCGAGCGTGAACTTGGTGTTCTGGAATTCGAACACGCTCTTGCCGAAGGCTTTGCGATCCTTGGTGAAGGCCACCGCCTCATCGAACGCCCGCTGCGCCGCCGCCTGCGCGCCGACCGCGATGCTGAGGCGTTCCTGCGGCAGTTCCTCCATCAGATGGACAAACCCCATCCCTTCCGCGCCCAAGATATTGGTCATCGGCACGCGGCAATCGTTGAAGAACAGCTCCGAGGTGTCGGCTGAATGCTGCCCGATCTTGTCGAGATTGCGCCCGCGCGCAAAGCCGGGGGTGTCGGCATCGACCAGCACGAGGCTGATCCCCTTGGCGCCCTTGTCGGGATCGGTCTTGGCGACCACGATCACGCAATCGGCGTTCTGGCCATTGGTGATGTAGGTTTTCGACCCGTTGATGACGAGGTGGTTGCCATCCTTCTTCGCGGTGGTGCGGATGCCCTGAAGATCGCTCCCCGCACCCGGCTCGGTCATCGCGATCGCGGTGATGATGTCGCCGCTGACCATGCCGGGGAGATACTTCGCGCGCTGTTCGTCATTGCCCAGCCGCTCGAAATAGCTGGCGGTAATGTCGTTCTGGAGCGTGAAGCCAGCCGAGGAACCGAGGTAGGAAATCTCCTCGGTCAGCACGCAGTTGAACCCGAAATCGAGGCCGAGGCCGCCGTTCTTTTCCTTCACCGTCATGCACAGCATGCCCGCATCGCCCACCGCCTTCCACACATCGCGCGGCACGATGCCATTGGCTTCATGTTCGTCGAGATGCGGGGTCAGATGCTCGGCAAAGACACGGCGCACCGTGTCGCGGAAGGCCTCGTGGTCTTCGTTATAGGCGGTGCGGTGGGTGGTGGCGAGCATGGCGGTTTCTCTCCGGGCAGATCGGTTTCGATTTGCCATGAGTGAACCCCGCCATCGCAAGCGGGTCAAGCGTCAAAAATGCAAGCCGCGCAGGCGAAGGTTACCCCACGAACGCCCGTTCGATCACGAATTGCCCCGGCTTGTTGTTCGCGCCTTCCTCGAACCCGCGCTGCTCGAGATCGGCGGCGTGGTCCTTGATCATCGCCATGCTGCCGCACAGCATCACGCGGTCTTCGTCCGGCACGAAGTGCTGCGGACCCTTCGACTGCGCGAACAGGCGGCCGTCGTCGATCAGCGTCTGGATGCGGCCGGTCGTATGGAAGGCCTCGCGCGTGACCGTGGGCACGTAGATCATCTTGGCGCGGTCATCGTCTTCGAGCAGCGGGTCGCCTTCGAGCTTCGATTCGAGCAGTTCGCGGTAGGCCAGCTCGCCCACGCTGCGGACCGAATGGACCACGATCAGCTCGTCATACATCGCATAGACCTCAGGGTCGCGCACGAGGCTCATGAAGGGCGCGAGGCCGGTGCCGGTCGAGAGCATGAACAGCCGCTTGCCCGGCAGCAGCGCGTCGGTGACGAGCGTGCCGGTGGGCTTCTTGCCGAGATAGATCGGATCGCCGACCTTGATGTGCTGGAGCCGCGAGGTGAGCGGGCCGTCCTGCACCTTGATCGACAGGAATTCCAGTTCCTCCTCGTAGGAAGGCGAAGCGACCGAATAGGCGCGCAGCAGCGGCTTGCCGTTGTCGCCCGGCAGGCCGATCATCACGAACTCGCCCGAACGGAAACGGAAGGACGCCGGCCGCGTCATCTTCAGCGTGAACAGGCCATCGGTCCAGTGGTGGACATAGGTGATGGTCTCGACAGAGAGCGCCGCGCTTTCGGTGAACTGGTCGCGGGTCAGAGCGGTTTGGGTCAAGACGGGCCTCGGATACAAAGATGGGGCCGCCCGCAAAGGGGCGACAGATTGGCGGCGCAAATGGACGTATCGCGCGCGCGCTTCAAGCTAGATTAGCGATAGGGCGTGAAAGCGGGCCTTGGTTTGCGGCTGGTCAATCCCTGCAAGCTGCAATCAGTTCCAGCGTGCCGCGTTGAACAGTTCGACCGCGCGCGCCTCGTTCCGGCCGATCTCGGCCGCGCCCAGCGTGTCCGCGCGGAACGGGCCCAATGCTTCGACCGCCGAGGTCGGCGCAACGCCCTTGGCCGCGGGGTATTCGTTGTTGTCGCCGGCGAGATATTTCTGCGCGCTGTCGGAGGCGAGATATTCGAGGAACTTGACCGCATTGGCGCGGTTGGGCGCGGTCTTGACCACGCCGGCTCCGCTCATGTTGACATGGGTGCCGGTGGTCGCCTGATTGGGGAAGATGATCCCGACGCTTTCCAGCACTTTCCGCTTTTCAGGCGTGTCGAAGCGCGCGAGGTAATAGGTGTTGACCAGCGAGATGTCGCATTCGCCCGCCGCGACGGCCTCGATGTTCGACATGTCGTTGCCCTGCGGCGCGCGCTTGAAATTGGCGACCACACCCTTGGCCCAATCGCCCGCTTTCGCCGCACCGTCATGCGCGATCAGGCTGGAGAGCAGCGCGATGTTGTAGACGCTGGAGGAGGAGCGCATGCAGATCCGCCCGCGGAATTCGGGTTTGGCCAGATCCTGATAGGTGTCGAGGCCCGCGGGCTTGCCCTTGGCCTTGTTGTAGATGACGATCCGCGCCCGCGTGGTCAGCGCGAACCAGCGGTTCTGCGGATCGCGCAAATTGGCGGGGATGCGCGTCGCAAGCACCGGCGAATCGACCGGGGCAAGGATGCCTGCTTCCTCGGCGCGCCACAGCCGGCCCGCATCGACCGTAATGAACAGATCGGCCGGGCTGTATTCGCCTTCGGCCGCGATGCGTTCGATCAGCGCGTCGGCATCGGCTTCGATACGGTTGACCCTGATCCCCGTCGCCTTGGTGAAATCCTCGTAAAGCGCCAGATCGGTGTCGTAGTGCCGCGCTGAATAGACGTTGATCTCGCCCGTCACCGGAACGGCATCGGCGCCGCTTTCCTCACCCGGCGCACAGGCGGCGAGCAGGCCAAGACTGGCGATGGCGGCGAGCAACAGGTGTTTCATCGGGAGAGAGGCTTTCGCAGCGGTTGTTGCGAATGACTTGCAATATTATGCATGCGTGCGCAAGGCCTAACTGCGCGCGAAGGCCCGCACGCTTTCGGGATCGGGCAGCACGCTGTAGGTCTTTAGAGGATCGACCGGCACGGCGGTTTCGACCGTGATCGCCGCGCCTTCCGCCCCGCCGATCAGCACCCGCGACCGCGCGCCCAGCGGATGAACGTCGCGCACCTTGCCGCCGCGTACATCGGCCACCGGCACCAGCCGGTCGGCCTGCACCAGCAGATCGAGCAACCCTTCGCCCTCGGGCAGTTCGCCTGCAAGGCTTGCCAGCGGCCACAGCCCGAACGGCGTGTCGAGCCCGCCTTCGGCAAGCGTCCCCTTCACCACCTGCGCTCCGCTGAAGATCGCGCCGACAGCGGCGGTGACAGGCGCCTGATGCAGTTCCTCGGGCGTGCCGAACTGGACGATCCGGCCCGCCTCCATCACCGCGATCCGGTCGGCCACGTCGAGCGCTTCGGCCGGATCGTGCGTGACGAGAATCACGGTCGATCCCGCCTCGCGCAGCAGGATGCGGCATTCGCGCCGAAGGCTGCGGCGCAGCACGATGTCGACGCTGGCGAAGGGTTCGTCCATCAACAGCACCCGCGGGCGCGGCGCCATCGCGCGGGCCAATGCGGCGCGTTGCTGCTGTCCGCCCGACAATTCGTGCGGATAGCGCGCGCCCATTCCGGCCAGCCCGACGCGTGCCAGCCAGTGATCCGCCATCGAGCGTTCGGCCTTGGGCATCCCGAAGGCGACGTTGGCACGCAAGGTCATATGCGGGAACAGCGCGCCGTCCTGAAACACCAGGCCCACGGGGCGCGCTTCGGGTGCAGGATTGTGGGCGGCATCGGCCAGCACCTCGCCGCCAAGCGCGATTTCGCCCTGCTGGACGCGTAGCAATCCCGCCGCAAGCCCGAGCAGTGTTGACTTCCCGCAACCCGACGCGCCAAGCAGGCAGGTGATTTCCCCCGCCGGCGCGGCAAAGCTGATATCCTCCAGCGCCCGCACCGGACCATAAGCATGGGCAATATGACGAAATTCGAGGCTCAAGGGCGCGTTCCGCGATGATGAGAGTGCGCCGCCTTAGGCAATTTGCCGGGGCAACTGCAAGCGAGCTTGCGCGTAAAGCGCCCCCGGCGGGCGACGCCGCGCATGGCCTGACCATCGCCGCATGGGTGCTGGCGGTGCTGGCCGGGCTGCCGATTGCCGCGATCGCCTGGGCCGCGCTGACCGGCAGCGGGGACGGCGAAAGGCTGAGCGCGCTCGCAGGCTCGGTGCTGCCGACCTACATCGCCAACACCGCGCTGATGATGCTGGGCGCGGGCGCGATTGCGGGGACGATCGGCACGGGCTGCGGCTGGCTGGTGGCGGCAACGCGCTTTCCCGGCCGCCGCGTGCTCGGCTGGGCGCTGGTGCTGCCGCTCGCGCTGCCTGCCTATCTTGCCGCCTATATCTATGCCGCGTTGCTCGATTTTTCGGGGCCGGTGCAGACCGGTTTGCGCAGGATCGCGGGCTGGGGCGCGGATGATTACTGGTTTCCCGATATCCGCTCGCTGGGCGGCGGGGCGCTAGTGCTGGGGCTGGTGCTCTACCCTTACGTCTATCTGCTCGCGCGCACCGCCTTTGCCACGCAGAGCGTGACGCAGTTCCGCGCCGCGCGCAGCCTTGGCGCTGCGCCTTCGCGCGCATTCTGGAAAGTGGCGCTGCCCGCCGCGCGCCCCGCCATCGCCGGCGGGCTTGCGCTGGTGCTGATGGAGGTGCTCGCCGATTTCGGGGTGGCCGAATATTTCGCTGTCCCCACCTTCTCGACCGGGATCTTCCGCAGCTGGCTGGCGATGGGCGACAAGGCGAGCGCGCTGAAACTGGCGGGCGTGATGCTGGTCTTCGTGATCGCGCTGGTCGCCTGGGAAGCGCGCACCCGCGCAGGGCGCAGCGACAGCCGCGACGGGCTGGCCGCGCGCCGTGACGAAGAACCGCTGGTGCACCTGTCGCGCGGCGGCACGGCGCTGGCCCTTGCGGCTTGCGCGCTGCCCGTGCTGATCGGTTTCGTGGCTCCGGCAGGCTATCTCGTCAGCCTTGCGATGACCGGAGAAGCGCAGGGCGGCGCGGGCGATCTGGCGACCTATTTGCGCGGCAGCCTGTGGCTGGGCACGGCGGCGGCAGCGGTGTGCCTTGCCGCGGCGCTGGTGCTCGCCTTTGCCCGCGCGCGCTCGCAATCGGCGGTGACCAACGGCGCGATCCGGTTGGCAACGCTGGGCTATGCGCTGCCCGGCGCGTTGCTCGCGGTCGGCCTGCTCGCCCCGCTGGGCGCCTTCGACCGCGCGCTGACCGATTTTGCGCGCGGCAATCTGGGCTGGAGCGGCGGGCTGCTGCTCACCGGCACCAGCGCGGTGCTGGTCTATGCGCTGGCGGTGCGGTTCATGACAGTGGCGTATAACACCGTCGGCGGCGGATTGTCGCGCATCCCCCCCGGTCTCGATGCTGCCGCGCGCAGCCTTGGCGCAAAGCCGTCGCGCGTGTTGGCGCGGATCTACGCCCCGCTGCTCGCCCCCAGCCTTGGCGGCGCGGCGGCGCTGGTGTTTATCGATACCTTGCGCGAACTGCCCGCCACGCTGATCCTGCGCCCCTTCAACCTCGAAACGCTGGCCACGCGCACCTACCGGCTGGCCGGCGACGAGCGGCTGGTCGAGGCGGCGATCCCTGCCCTGATCCTGCTCGCCGCAGGGCTGTTGCCGGTGCTGGTGCTCAACCGCTTGGGCAAGCGCTGACAAAAACTGTCAGGCCAGCCTGTCACTTGTGCTTGTCCAAACCTTTCCGAAGGTTCACAAGCTGAGGCGATGGCACGCTTCCCTTTCTCCGCAATCGTCGGTCAGGACGAAATGAAACAGGCGCTGCTGATCGCGGCGGTCGATCCCGGCATCGGCGGGGTGATGGTGTTCGGCGACCGCGGCACGGGCAAAAGCACCGCAGCGCGCGCGCTGGCCAGCCTGCTGCCGCCGATCATGGCGGCCGATGGCTGCCCCTATGGCGCCTCGAAAGAGGATCAGGCGCGCTATCCCGAGGTGTGCGGTCAGGGCAAGCTGGTCAAACGCGCGGTCCCCTTCGTCGACATGCCGCTGGGCGCGACCGAAGACCGCGTGATCGGCAGCCTCGATCTCGAACGCGCGCTGCGATCGGGCGAAAAGGCGTTCGAACCCGGCCTCTTGGCCAAGGCGCACCGCGGGTTCCTGTATATCGACGAGATCAACCTGCTCGAAGACCATCTGGTCGACCTGCTGCTCGATGTCGCCGCCTCGGGCGAGAACGTGGTCGAGCGCGAGGGCCTGTCGGTCCGCCACCCGGCCAAATTCGTGCTGATCGGCAGCGGCAACCCCGAAGAAGGCGAGCTGCGTCCGCAATTGCTCGACCGTTTCGGCCTGTCGGTCGAAGTGCGCAGCCCCAAGGACATCGACACCCGCATCGCGATCATGAAACTGGTCGCCGAGAATGAGGCCGACCCCCAAGCCTTCGCCGCGCGCTGGGCCGCAGCCGACGATGCGATCCTCAAACGCGTCGCCAAGGGCAAGGCGCGCCTCGCCAAGCTGGTGCCAGGTGACGATATTTACCGCGATGCTGCCGAACTGTGCCTTGCGGTCGGGGCCGATGGGTTGCGCGGCGAACTCACGCTGATGCGCGCCGCGCGCGCGCTGGCGGCGCTGGAGGGGGCAAAAAGCGTCAATCGCAAGCACCTCATCGCGATTGCGCCGCTCGCGCTGCGGCACCGCCTGCGCCGCGATGTGCTCGACGAGACCGGCTCGACCGTGCGGATCACCCGCGCGATTGCCGAACTGTTCGGATGACAGCCGCCCCCCCGCCCGCGGACCCGCTCGACAATGCGGTGCTGGCGGCGCGGCTGTTCGTTCTGGCGCCGCGGACCTTCAAGGGGCTGACCCTGCGCGGTGCCGGCCCGGCGCGCGAGGCGCTGGTCGCCGCGCTGGGCACGGCGCTGCTGCTGCGCCGCCTGCCCGGCCATGTCGATGACGAACGCCTGCTTGGCGGGATCGATCTTGCCAGCAGCCTCGCGGCAGGAAAGCCCGTGCGCCAGACCGGGCTGATCGAGGAAGCGCGCGGGGGCGCGCTGATCGCGGGCATGGCCGAAAGGATCGATACCGGCGTCGCCGGGCGGTTGGCGCAGGCGCTCGATGAGGGCGAGACCGCGCTGGTGCTGCTCGACGATGCAACCGATCCCAGCGAGGCCCCACCCGCTTGTCTTACCGGGCGGCTGGCCTTTGCCTGCGACCTTTCGGCCTCGCGACGCTGGCAGGATGTGACGCTGGATCCGGCGGCAGGCACGCTTGCCAACGTCGCGGCGCTGGATGACGAGGCGCACCGCGCGCTCGCTGCCACGGCCGAAGCCTTGGGCGTGGACAGCATCCGCGCCTTGATCTTTGCCGGTCACGCCGCGCGCGGGCTTGCCGCGCTGGCTGGGCGCAAGGCAGCGGACGCCGCCGATCTGTCGGGCGCAGCGGCACTGGTGCTCGCCCCGCGCGCGAGCCGGTTGCCGCCGCAGGAACAGGACGCGCCGCCGTCCGAACCGGACCAGCCGCCCCCCGACGGCGATCGGGACGATCCATCCGACAGCGACCGGAACTCCGAGCCCGACCTGTCCGAGATCCTTGTGGACGCCGCAAGGGCCGCGATCCCTGCCGGGCTGCTTGAACAGCTTGCCAGCGGCAAGGCCCCGCGGCGCGCGCAGTCGAGCGGCACGGGGCAGAGGCGGAAAGACGCCACCCGCGGCAAGCCGCTGGGCGCGCGGCCCGGAATGCCGCGCGGGGGCGCAAAACTGGCGCTGATCGACAGCCTGCGCGCCGCGGTCCCGTGGCAGGCGGTGCGCCGGCGCGAGAGCCGGTCGGACGCTGCGATCATCATGCGCAAGGAAGACCTGCGCATCCGCCGCTTCGAGGAACGCGCCGCGCGGGTCACGATCTTCGCGGTCGACGCCAGCGGATCGGCGGCCGCCGCGCGGCTGGCCGAGGCCAAGGGCGCGGTCGAACTGATGCTCGGTCAGGCCTATGTCACCCGCTCCGAAGTCGCGCTGGTCGCGTTCCGGGGCACCAGTGCCGAACTGATCCTGCCCCCCACCCGCAGCCTGACCCGCGCGCGCCGCACGCTCGCCGAATTGCCCGGCGGGGGCGGCACGCCGCTGGCGCTCGGGCTCAATGCCGCGCGCGAGGTGGCCGAGGCGGTGATCGCCAAGGGCCGCAGCGCCGCGCTGGTGATCCTCACCGATGGCAGAGCCAATATCGCCGCCGACGGCGCGCCCGGCCGCCCGCAAGCCGCAAAGGACGCCGAGGCCGCCGCCAAGGCCATCGCCGCGCGCGAGATCGACAGTCTAGTGATCGACATCTCCGCGCGCCCCGGCCCCGAAGGCGCCGCGCTTGCCGCCGCGCTTGGCGGGCGGTTTCTCGCCCTCCCCCGCGCCGATGCACGGATGCTCAAGCAGGCGATCGACGCGGTGCAACCTTCGGCCCGCGCAGCATGAGCCCGCTTGACTGGAACCGCGACGGGCTGATCTGGCCGCACCGCGATGCCAGCCGTTTCGTCGAGGTCGCGGGCAAACGCTGGCATGTGCAGCGCATGGGTGCAGGCCCGCCGCTGCTGCTGTTGCACGGCACCGGCGCGTCGGTGCATTCGTGGCGCGGGCTGATGCCGCTGCTCGCCGCGCAGCATGACGTCATCGCCTGCGATCTGCCGCGCCATGCCTTCACCACCGGTCACAATGCCTATGCGATGAGCCTGCCCGCGATGGCGCGCGAGGTGCAGGGGCTGATCGATACTCTGGGCGTCGTCCCGCAGGCGATCATCGGCCATTCGGCAGGCGCCGCAATCGCGCTGCAACTTGCGCTCGATCACGGCCACACCGGCCCCATCGTCGGCCTCAGCGCCGCGCTGCGCCCCTTCCCCGGCGCGCTGGCGCAGATCTTTCCCGCGGTCGCCAAGGCGCTGTTCGTCAACCCGCTGGTGCCGCGCATCTTTACCGGCAGCATCGATCTGGTCGGCGGGCCGGAGAGGTTCCTGTGGCGCTCCACCCATTCCAGGATCGATGCGCAAGGGCTGGCTTGTTACGCAAGGCTGCTCAAGGCATCGGGCCATGCCGGCGGCGCGCTGGCGATGATGGCGAACTGGGACTTGCCGGGGCTGCGTGCGCGGATGGGCGCAGTGCACAACCGGGTGCTGCTGCTCCACGGTGCCAACGATCCCGCGATCCCGCCCGACTGGGCACGCGATGCGGCGCGCTGGCTGCCGGATGCGCGGCTCGAACTGCTGCCGCGGCTCGGCCATCTGGCGCACGAGGAAGCGCCCGAAATCGCGGCCGAACGCATCGCCCTATTCATCGAAACCGCCGCCTCGCAAGGCGTGCGGCCATGAATTTCGGCTGGATCGAGATCGCGCTGTTCTATGGCATCGCTATCGGATTTGGCGCTTGGCAATGGCTGGCGATGGACCGAATACTCAAGAAGACCCGCGCTGAAAAGGCCGCAAGGCAGGCCGCGCGCGAGGACGAGGAGGAGGCCCCGCCGCCGACCTGAAATATCGGGCGCAGCGCGGCAGGGTCAGCGAGGGGGTGCAGGAGAGATGCTGCCGACACCGGTCCACCCGGACCAGATCAGCGCCGACTGGTGGCAGATGGTGCTGGGCCGCACGCCCGAACGCTGGCGCTGGGAAGCGATCGGCACCGGACAGGTCGGCGATTCGGTGCGCTTCACGCTCGACTTTGCCGGCGATGCGGCGCCGCTGACACTGGCGGGCAAGTTTGCTGCCGCCGATCCCACCAGCCGCGCGACCGCGGCGATGCTCGGGCTCTACGCGCGCGAGGTCAATTTCTACCGCGAGCTTGCCCCGCAGCTTCCCGTGCGCACGCCGCAGGTGCACTTTGCGCAGATGGCCGAGGACGGCACGGCGTTCTGCCTGTTGTTCGAGGATCTCGGCCCTGCACGCGGCGGCAACCAGATCGCCGGATGCGGGATCGCGGATGCGCGCGCCGCCATCCGCCAGGCCGCTGCGCTCCACGCGCCAAGCTGGCACAACCCCGCGATCCTGGGCCGCGCATGGCTGCAACCCGATCCCGAGGCCGCCGCGCGGGTCAAGGCGCTCTATCCGCAGGCCCAGGCGGTGTTCCGCGAACGTTATGCCGGTGTCCTCGAACCCGAATACATGGCGCTGTGCGAGGCGCTGGCCGAACATACCGCCGCCACCGACCGCACCCCCGAATGCGTCAGTCTGGTTCACGGCGACTTCCGGCTCGACAACCTGTTGTTCGATATCAAGGGCGGCGCGGAAAGCGTGGCGGTGCTCGACTGGCAGACGCTCGGCATCGGCAACGGGCTGACCGATGTCGGCTATTTCCTCGGCTGCGGGATCGGCGACGGCCTGCGCCGCGCGCACGAGGCCGAGCTGCTCGAACTTTACTGCGCCGAAATGACCGCGCGCGGCGTGCCGCTCGGCGTTGCGGATATCTGGCGCGATTATGCAGTGGGCGCGCTGCACGGATTGTCGACCGCAGTGTTCAGCGCGGCCTTCGTGGTGCGCACGCCGCGCGGCGATGCCAATTTCCTGTCGATGGCGCGCGGCGCGGCGGCGCTCGCCCTCGCGCATGGCAGTCTCGATCTGCTCAAGAAGGGATAGACCGATCATGCTCACCCGCGGCGACGATTATCCGATCCACCAGACCCCCGATCCGGTCGCCTTTGCCGGGACCGACCGCAATTTCTACGACCGCTATTTCTTCAACGGCTATGCCCCCGATGGCAGCAGCTTCTTTGCGGTCGCCTTCGGGGTCTATCCGCACCTCGACGTTGCGGACGCGCATTTCTGCGTGGTGAGGGGCGGGGTGCAGCATTGCCTGCATGCGAGCCGCCGGCTCGGGATGGAGCGGATGGCGCTGGAATGCGGGCCCATCCGGATCGAGGTGGTCGAACCGCTGCAAGCCTTGCGCGTGATCGTCGATGGCGAAGGGATCGCCGCCGATCTCACCTTCGCGGGCCGCGCTTTTCCGATTGCCGAGCCGCGCTTCACCTGGCGGATCGGCCCGCGCACGGTGATGGATTACACCCGGCTCACGCAGAACGGGCATTACACCGGCTGGATCGAAGTGGACGGCGCGCGCGCGGCGCTGCCCGAAGGCAGCATGGGCACGCGCGACCGCAGCTGGGGGGTGCGCCCGATCGGCGCGGCCGATCCGCAATTTGCCGGGCGCAGCCTGCCGCAATTCTTCTGGCAGTGGACCCCGATCAACATGACGCGCCGCAGCGTCTTCTTCCACCTCAACGCGCATGCCGACGGCACGCCGTGGAACACCCGCGCGGTGATCGCGCCCGACGGCGGCGGGCCGGCAAGTTTCTCCGAATTCCACGAACCCCGCATGGCCAGCGCGCTGGCCGATGGCACGCGCTGGCCAGCATCGGGCGCGCTGACTATCGGCGAGGACGCCTTCACTCTGACCCCGCTGAACCGCTTCCAGATGCGCGGCCTCGGCTACACCTCGCCCGTCTGGGGCCACGGGCTCGATCATGGCGAGCTGGAAGTGGCACGCGAGGACATCGATCTTGCCAGCGTCGATCCGGCGCGGCCCGACAACCTCCATGTGCAGATGCTCTGCCGTGTCGAGGGGCCGGGGGGCGAGGCGGGGCTCGGGGTGTTCGAACAGCTGGCGATCGGCGATTACGAGCCGCTCGGACTGAAGGGGTTGGCGGGGCGCGAATAGGGCCGCAGTCGAGGGCGGGAATAGCGCTTTCCTACTTCGCGGGTGCTCGTCACCATCGCCCGATGACCCCGGAATTGCCATCCCGCCCGTTCCTGCCTTGCGCCTGTCGCGGCGATGCCTTGGCGGGCGTTTTCAGGGCGCAAGGCGTGGCCGGTTTTCTGTTTCTGGACAGTGTCTCATGTGTCTCCAACACACAGGAATGCGGTCAGTTTTCTGAACGACGCCGCATCTGGCACGCGGTCGGTGCGGCACTTATGCAGAGTGGCGCGGGGGCGACGCGCTCCGACCTAGCGCGGCCGGCGCGGCATCCGGTAGGGCAGCATGAATTGCACGAGCGGGGAGGAGAAACGCCGCATGTCGAGGCTTTCCTGCACCGCGACGACCTCTTCGCCCATGAAGCGCGAGGCGAGTTCGGAGCGCGCATAGAAGGGCGTGTCCTCCCATGTCCGGCGCACCTCGGCGACGCCGATATCGCTGCGCGTGCGGCGGTTGATGCGCCAGCCGCTGGATGGCAGCGCGGCGATCGGCGGCAGATCGACCGGTTCGGGCACACCGTGGCGGTCGAACCGGAGCGCGCTGGCAAACAGCGAGCCGTCGCCGCGCTCGCCTTCGTAACAGACCAGCGCGCCTTCCTTGAGATGCGCGCGCGACCAGTGCCAGGTGTTGAAACCCGTCTCCAGCGGCTCGGCCCCGCGGTTGTGATCGAGATAGGCCTTGCCGCGCCAGCGGCTGGCCGGCGCAGTCATCTCGACCTCGATCCGCGCGCAGGGCGCAAGGCAATGCCAGATGTGGTTTTCCGCCGGGTCGAGCGCAAAGGCCGCGGTGTTGAGCATTTCGGGATAAACCCGCACCCGCCCCGTCACCTTGCGCTGCCACGGGACGAACAGGCGCGTGTCGCCTTCGACGATGTCGATGGTGAGCGCGCCGTCCTCCCAGCGCACGCTGCTTGGCCCGATCGCAAGTGTTGCGGCATCGCGGCTGACTGCGCCCTGCCCCCGCTCGGTCATCACCCAGCGGTGCTGCGGGCCATACAGCGCCACGTTGAGGCAGGCATGGTCGAGCGGCTGGCCGCGACCGCTTTTCTTGTAATAGGGGGAAAAGACGCTGCCCAGAAAGGCGATGATCGTCAGCGCGTGCTGCCCGTCGTCGCTGATGGCATCGACATACCACCACGAATATCCGCCTGCGGGGATCGCTTCGTCGAAGCGCGGTCCTTTGCGATCGCCCGCGCGGCCAGCTGCCCGGACAAGGCAGCCATCGGGACGCCGGCTGCCGGATGGGTCGCCCCGCCCGTGCAGTAGAGGCCGGGCAACCGGGTGCGCGGCCCCTGGCGCTGGAAGGAGGCCGCCCAGCCGTGCGACGCGCGCCCATAAAGGGCGCCGCCCGTGGCCGGGAAGAGGCGCTCCCAATCCTGCGGGGTCATGAGCTGGTGCGCGAAATCCGCTGGCAGCCTCAGACCGCAGCGGGCCAGCGTGGCCATCATGGCGTTCGTGCATCGCTCTTTCTCCTCGGCGGTATAGGCGTGAACGTCCCCGTCGGCGGGCGCGTTGACGATGATCTGGAGCCGCTCGCGGCCCGTTGGCACAGGCGCATCGCGCGTTGCGGCGCGGTCGATCGCGCAGACATAGACCGTGGGTTCTGCCGGGGTGCGGCCTTGGGCGATGTCGCGGAACTCGGCAGCGTAATCGCGCGAGAAGAAGACGTTGTGATGCGACAACGCCGCGCCGGCGGTCTCGGCATGGGCATACCAGACCAGCGCCGACAGCGAGCGCCTGGCGCGCGGGATCGGGGGCACCGCGGCCTGCGCGGCGGCGCCGAACCATCCGGTTGCAAGTGCCGACGGATCGCCGTTGCAGATCACCGTGTCGGCCGCGATCACTTCGCCGCTCGCCAGCCTCACCCCGCTGGTGCGGCCCTTGTCGGTGAGGATTTCGGCCACCGCCGCGCCCGTGCGCACGCGTGCGCCCTGCCGGATCGCAAGTCCGGCCAATGCCTTTGCAAGCGCATGGATGCCCCCTTCGATCAGCCACACGCCGCGCGCTTCGAGATGCGCGATCAGCATCAGCGTGGCGGGCGCCTTGAACGGCGATGATCCGCAATAGGTGGCATAACGCCCGAACAATTGTTGCAGGCGCGGGTCTTTGAAATGTTCGCCCAGCGCGGGCCACAGGCGGTCGAAGGGCCGCATCGCCAGCATCTCGGGCAAGCGTGCCAGCCCCATCCGCCGCATCATCGGCAGCGGCGTGCGCGCCTTGTCACCGTGGAGGAAGGGGTTTTCGAGCATATCGAAAATCCGCTGCGCCTCGGCGGCGAAATCGCTGTATCCGCGCGCGGCATCAGACCCGCCGAAAGCGGCAAAGGACCGAACGCTCGCCGCGTGATCGGCAAACAGGTCGAGCGGGCCGCTCGCCGCATCCCACCAGTGGCGCGCGAGCACATCGGCCTTGCGCACGGTGACATGATCGTCGAGCCGCGCACCGCAGGCGGCGAACACATCGTCGAACACCCCGCGATAGGTAAACACCGTCGGGCCGCCGTCGATTTCGACCCCGTCCACTTCGACCCGGCGCGCCTTGCCGCCGACCCATGCTTCCTTTTCGAAAACCGTGACATCCGCCCCGCGCGCGGCAAGCAGCGCGGCGCTGGTCAGCCCGCCAATTCCTGCCCCGATCACGGCGACTCGCGCAGTCATTCCGCCCGCCTGCTCCCTTCGCATACCCCTCGCGAATATCATTGACCTTACGCGGGCATCTGTCCAATCAATTAGACATATGCAGTGTAAAGTGGATCAGTTTTGAACCGGCTGGCGGCCTTGCGGCTGGCTTATGTGCAGCGCCGCAACGCGGTGTTCTCGAGCGCACGGTTCCAGCATTGGGCCGCACGCCTGCCGCTGATCCGCTGGATCGCGACGCGCCGCGCGAAAGGCGCGTTCGATCTGCTTGCCGGTTTCACCTATTCGCAGATCCTGCGCGCCTATGTCGAAACCGGATTGTTCGATGTCTTGCGGCAAGGCCCCTGCAATGCCGCCGCGGTCGCGCACCGGATCGGGCTGTCGCAAGAGGCGGCGTTGACGCTGCTGCGCGCCGGGCGCCCGCTGATGCTGTCGGAGGAGCCCGCGCCCGATCACTGGACGCTTGGCGAACAAGGCGCTGTTTTTGCTACCAATCCCGGTGTTCAGGCGATGGTGCGTCACCACCGCCTGCTCTATGCCGATCTGGCCGATCCGGTCGCCCTGCTGCGCGCCGATCGCAAGCAGCCGACCGATCTGTCGCGCTTCTGGACCTATGCCGGCGCGCTCCACGGGGCGAGCGAGCGCGGCGCGGACACGGCGGAATATTCCGCGCTCATGGCCGCCTCGCAGCATTTCGTCGCCGACGAGGTGCTCGCCACGGTCGACTTTCGCGGCACGCGCAGCCTGCTCGATGTCGGCGGCGGGCATGGCGCGTTTCTGCGCCATATCGGCAGCGCCTGGCCGCATCTGAGGCTCGGCCTGTTCGACCTGCCCGAAGTTGCCGCAGCCGGCGCCGCGGCCCTGGGCGACGCGCTGGGGGCCCACCGCATCACCGCCCATCCGGGCAATTTCTTCAGCGATTTCATTCCATCAGGCTATGACATGGTGTCGCTGATCCGCATCCTTCACGATCACGACGATGGCCCCGCACAGGCGCTGCTGGCGAATATCCGCAAGAGCCTTGCCCCCGGAGCCCGGCTGCTGATCGCCGAGCCGATGGCGCGCATTCCCGGCGCCGAAGCGATGGGGGAAGCCTTCTTCGGGCTGTATCTGTGGGCAATGGGTTCGGGCCGACCGCGCAGCCCGGGCGAGATCATCGCGATGTGCCGCGCGGCAGGCTTTGCCTCGGCGCGATTCTTGCCCACCGCCCAGGCGGTTAACGCCAGTCTCATCATCGCCGCCGCCTGAGCATAAATTGTCCAAGTTATTTGACAGTATCCTATGTAAGTCGTAGCACACAGTCGGGAGCACGCAGCTGTAGGATTTTCGACTCGGTGTTCGCACCGGCCGATCCGCAGCACAGGAGACCGGGGAAATGCACACGCTGGCCGTCATACTCGAAGCACCGGAGCGTCTTGCTCTGCGGTCGCTCGAGTTGAAGGCGGCGCAGGCCTCCGACGTGCTGGTCGAAATCGCGTGGAGCGGGATCAGCACCGGCACCGAAAAACTGCTCTTCACCGGCCGCATGCCGCCTTTCCCGGGCCTCGGCTATCCGCTTGTCCCGGGTTACGAATCGGTCGGCCGCATCATCGATGCCGGGCCACAAGCGCGTGCCCGGATCGGCGACTGGGTGTTTGTCCCGGGCGCCGATTGCTACACCGATGCGCGCGGGTTGTTCGGCGGCACCGCGCGCCGCGTGATAGTGCCGTCGGCGCGGGCCATGCCGATCCCTGAGCATCTCGGCGAGGCCGGGGTGCTGTGCGCGCTTGCGGCGACGGCACTTCACGCGATCAAAGGCGGCTTCGCCCGCCGCGAGGCGCTGCCCGATCTGATCGTCGGCCACGGCGTGCTGGGCCGCCTGCTTGCCCGGTTGACGCTGGCGATGGGCGGCGCGGCGCCGACCGTGTGGGAGATCGACCCCGCCCGCCGCACCGGCGCGGCCGGATACAATGTCATCGACCCCGCTGCCGACGAGCGCCGCGATTATCACGCGATCTATGATGCCAGCGGCGATGCGAACCTGATCGACGATCTGGTCATGCGGCTCGCCAAAGGGGGCGAGATCGTGCTCGCCGGATTCTACGCGCAGCGTGTCAGCTTCGCCTTCCCCGCCGCCTTCATGCGCGAGGCGCATTTCCGCGTCGCCGCCGAATGGCAGCCCGGCGACCTCGCCGAAACGCGCGCGCTGATCGAATGCGGCAGGCTGGACCTCAAGGGTCTCGTCACCAACCGGCGCCCTGCCGGCGAGGCGCTCGACGCCTACCCCCAAGCCTTCAGCGATCCCGATTGCCTGAAGATGGTTCTCGATTGGAGCGAATGCTGATGTCCGTGCTTGATACCCAGGCGGCCCACCTTCGCGACGAGGCAAGCCACGACCCCGATCCGGTCCACACCGGCGAGGTGAAGAGCGAGACGCAGATCATCGCGATCTACGGCAAGGGCGGCAGCGGCAAGAGCTTCGCGCTCGCCAACCTGTCCTACATGATGGCCCAGCAGGGCAAGCGCGTGCTGCTGATCGGCTGCGATCCTAAGAGCGACACCACTTCGCTCCTGTTCGGCGGCAAGGCGACGCCCTCGATCATCGAAACCTCCAGCCGCAAGAAGCTGGCGGGCGAGGAAGTGCGCATCGAGGATGTGTGCTTCCAGCGTGACGGCGTGTTCGCGATGGAGCTCGGCGGCCCCGAAGTCGGCCGCGGCTGCGGCGGGCGCGGGATCATCCACGGGTTCGAAACGCTCGAAAAGCTGGGCTTCCACGACTGGGGCTTCGATTACGTGCTGCTCGACTTCCTCGGCGACGTGGTGTGCGGCGGCTTCGGCCTGCCGATCGCGCGCGACATGTGCCAGAAGGTAATCGTTGTCGGTAGCAACGACCTGCAATCGCTCTATGTCGCGAACAACGTGTGCCAGGCGGTCGAATATTTCCGCAAGATGGGCGGCAACGTCGGCGTGGCGGGCATGATCGTCAACAAGGACGACGGCACGGGCGAGGCGCATGCCTTTGCCGAGGCCGTGGGCATCCCGGTGCTGACCGCGATCCCGGCGAACGAAGACATCCGCCGCAAGAGCGCCAATTACCAGATCATCGGGATGCCCGGCGGCGAATGGGGCAGCCTGTTCGAAACTCTGGCCGAAAATGTCGCCTCCGCTCCGCCGCTGCGGCCCAATCCGCTCGATCAGGACGGCCTGCTCGGCCTGTTCAGCGCCGATGTGACGGGCGGCAATGTCGAACTGGTTCCCGCAACCCAGGCCGACATGCGCGGCGGCGTGTTCGAAACCCGGCCCAGCCTCGAAGTGATCTACGACGCGGCATGAGCATGTCCGACGCCTTTGACGCGCCCCGGCGCACCGCCGACCGGATCGAGCTCGATCCCGTGGATGTCGGCGGCTGCGCGTCGAAGGACACGATGAACGATGCCGCGCGCGCCGCGGGCAAGAGCGATATTCTCGATCAATATGCGGCCGATTATCCGGTCGGCCCGCATGATCAGCCGCAGTCGATGTGTCCAGCCTTCGGGTCGCTCCGGGTGGGTTTGCGCATGCGGCGGACGGCAACCGTGCTCTCGGGCTCGGCTTGCTGCGTTTACGGCCTGACCTTCACCTCGCACTTCTACGGTGCGCGGCGAACGGTGGGCTATGTGCCCTTCTCCAGCGAGACGCTGGTCACGGGCAAGCTGTTCGAGGACATCAAGGAAGCGGTCGAAGGCCTCGCCGATCCGGAAAATTACGACGCGATCGTGGTGACCAACCTGTGCGTCCCGACCGCGAGCGGCGTGCCGCTGCGCTTGCTGGGCAAGGCGATCAACGGCGTGCGGATCATCGGCATCGACGTGCCCGGCTTCGGCATCCCGACCCATGCGGAAGCCAAGGACGTGCTGGCGGGCGCGATGCTGCAATATGCGCGCGAGGAAGTGATGAGCGGGCCGGTCGCAGCCCCGCGCGAACGCTCGGACCTGCCATCGGTGGCATTGCTGGGCGAGATGTTCCCGGCGGACCCCGTGGTGATTGGCCAGATGCTCGCGCCCCTCGGCCTTGCCGCCGGGCCGGTGGTGCCGACCCGCGAATGGCGCGAGCTTTATGCCGCATTGGATTGCGCGGTCGTCGCCGCGATCCATCCCTTTTACACCGCCTCGATCCGCGAATTCGAAGCCGCGGGCCGCCCGGTGATCGGTTCGGCCCCTGTCGGCGTCGAGGGCACCGCGGCCTGGCTGCAAGCGCTGGGCGATGTGATGGGCCTGCCTCAAGCCAAAGTCGACGGCGTCAAGGATGCGATGATCGCCGCCTGCAAGGGCGCGCTGGCGAACATGCCGATCAAGGGACGCATCACGGTTTCGGGCTATGAAGGCTCGGAACTGCTGGTCGCGCGCCTGCTGATCGAAAGCGGTGCCGATGTGCGCTATGTCGGATCGGCCTGCCCGCGCACGAAGTGGTCGGACGCTGACCGCGAATGGCTCGAAGCGCGCGGGGTGCAGGTGCAGTTCCGCGCCAGCCTTGAACAGGACATCGCCGCGGTCGAGGAATACCGCCCCGATCTCGCGATCGGCACCACGCCGGTCGTGCAGCACGCCAAGGCCAAGGCGATCCCGGCGCTCTATTTCACCAACCTGATCTCGGCGCGTCCGCTCATGGGCCCGGCAGGAGCGGGCAGCCTCGCCACGGTCATTAACGCCGCGATGGGCAACAAGGCGCGCTTCGATGCGATGCGCGATTTCTTCGAAGGCGTCGGCACCGAGCACGCCGCGGGCGTATGGGAAGATCTCCCCGTCGACCGCCCCAAGTTCCGCAAGAAATACGCCGCCCTCAACGAGGCTGCGCGCAAGGCATCGGAGGCGATCGGCACATGAGCCTCGTCCTCGACCATGATCGCGCCGGCGGCTACTGGGGCGCCACTTACGTCTTCACTGCGGTGAAAGGCTTGCAGGTCATCATCGACGGCCCGGTGGGCTGCGAGAACCTGCCGGTCACCAGCGTGCTGCACTACACCGACGCCCTGCCCCCGCACGAACTCCCCATCGTCGTCACCGGCCTGGGCGAGGAAGAGCTGGGCAAGACCGGTACCGAAGGCGCGATGAAGCGCGCGTGGAAGACCCTCGATCCCGAGCTGCCCGCCGTAGTCGTCACCGGCTCGATCGCCGAGATGATCGGCGGGGGCGTTACGCCCGAGGGCACCAACATCAAGCGCTTCCTCCCGCGCACCATCGACGAGGACCAGTGGCAGTCGGCCGACCGCGCGCTGACCTGGCTGTGGACCGAATTCGGCCCCAAGAAGATGCCGCAGCGACGCGAACGGCGCGAGGGCGAGAAGCCGGTCGTCAACATCATCGGACCAAGCTACGGGATGTTCAACATGCCCTCCGACCTCGCCGAGATCCGGCGTCTGGTGGAAGGCATCGGCGCGGAAGTCGGCGTGGTCTTCCCCTTGGGCACGCACCTTGCCGACATCGCCAAGCTCGCCAACGCGGACGCCAATGTCTGCCTTTACCGCGAGTTCGGCCGCAACCTGTGCGAAACGCTCGAACGACCCTACTTTCAGGCACCCATCGGCCTCAGCCAGACCACCAAGTTCCTGCGCGCGCTCGCGGCCGAGCTCGGCCTCGACCCCGAGCCCTTCATCGAGCGCGAGAAGCACACCACCATCAAGCCGCTGTGGGATCTGTGGCGTTCGGTCACGCAGGACTTCTTCGGCACGGCAAGCTTCGGCATCGTTGCCAATGAAACCTATGCGCGCGGCATCCGCCACTTCCTCGAAGACGACATGGGCCTGCCCTGCAGCTTCGCGTTCTCGCGCTGCGCGGGGGTCAAGCCCGTGAACGAGGACGTACGCGCCGCGATCCGCGCCAACCCGCCGCTGGTGGTGTTCGGCAGCTATAATGAGCGCATGTACATGGCCGAATGCGGCGCGCGGGGGATGTATATCCCCGCAAGCTTCCCCGGCGCGGCGATCCGCCGCCACACCGGCACGCCCTTCATGGGCTATTCGGGCGCGACCTATCTGGTGCAGGAAGTGTGCAATTCGCTGTTCGACGCGCTGTTCCATATCCTGCCGCTGGGCACCGAGATGGACAAGGTCGAGGCGACACCGGCACGCAATGAAGCGCAGCTGGCGTGGGACATCGATGCGAAGGCCAGGCTCGATCAGCTGGTCGAAGCCCAGCCGGTGCTGATCCGCATTTCCGCCGCCAAAGCCTTGCGCGATGCGGCCGAACGGACCGCGCGCGGGCGCGGCACCACGACAGTTTCCGCAGACTGCCTTGCCGAGGCACTGCTCGAAGGGACAGGGGCATGATGGCCGCGCCCGCCCTTCCCACCTCTTTGTCGCCGCAGCGGACCCGTTCCGCCGCAGCGCCATCCCATGCCCCGTCACACGGGGCTCTCCAATCCACGTGGGGGATCACGCGGGGACGCCGAAGGGGGCCAATCGGCCCTCAATCACACCCAACTGAACGGAGAAAACCCGATGAACGAACGTATCGGAACTCATCTGACGCCTGAAGAGGCGCAGGAAATCCACAAGGGCTTCATGGGCACCTTCACCCTTTACGTGGTGATCGCGCTCGTGGCGCACGCGCTGGTCTGGGCCAACAAGCCCTGGCTGCCGCTCTGATCGAAGGCCGGATAATCGCCGCGGCCTGCCGGTAATCCAGCAGCCTTGCGCGAATACCCTGTCTCGTTTCCAATACATTCGAAGGAATTCACCATGTGGAGACTTTGGTTCTACTTTGACATCCGCCGCACGCTTGTGGCGCTGCATGTCGGCCTCGCCGTGCTGGCGTTCGCCATCCACTTCATCCTGCTCAGCACCACCAACTACAACTGGTTGGAAGATGGCGCTGCACCGGTTGCGGCCGCTGCCGTGACCGCGCCGGGAGCCCCGGCGGCCGGATAGCACTGCCGCGAATTGTGAGGGGGCAGGTTCGCCTGCCTGCCTCCTAACACTCGTCGAACAACCCTATTGAACCCGTCCTTGCGGCGGGGAGGATGGACCTATGGCGCTCCTTAGTTTCGAGCGGAAATACCGCGTCCGCGGTGGCACATTAATCGGCGGCGACCTTTTCGACTTCTGGGTCGGCCCGTTTTATGTCGGATTCTTCGGAGTGACGACGGCGATCAGCGCCCTTCTGGGCACCATGCTGATCTTCGCTGCCGCAACCCAGGGTCCGACCCTCAACCCGTGGCTGATCTCGATCAACCCACCCCCGGTCGAATACGGCCTCAGCCTCGCGCCGCTGGCGCAGGGCGGATACTGGCAGATCATCACCTGCTGCGCGGTCATCGCGTTCAGTTCGTGGGTGCTGCGACAGGCCGAAATCAGCCGCAAGCTCGGCATGAGCTACCACGTGCCGATCGCCTTTGCGGTGGCCGTGTTCGCCTATGTCAGCCTCAACGTCATCCGTCCCTTGTGGATGGGCGCGTGGGGCAACGGCTTCCCCTACGGGATCTGGACGCACCTCGAGTGGGTCTCGAACGTCGGGTATGCCTTCGGCAACTTCCACTACAACCCCGTGCACATGCTCGCGATCACGTTCTTCTTCACGAACTGCCTCGCGCTCGCCCTGCACGGCGGCCTCGTGCTGTCGGCGGTCAATCCGACGCGCGGCACCGACGTCAAGACGCCCGAATACGAAGACACCTATTTCCGTGACTTCATCGGCTATTCGGTCGGCACGCTCGGCATTCACCGGGTGGGCTTGTTCCTGGCGCTCAATGCCGGGTTCTGGAGCGCCATCTGCATCGTCATTTCCGGCACTCTGTATGTCGGCAGCTGGATCGAATTCTGGGATTTCTGGAAGAAGATCCCGATCTGGTCGTAAGGAGCACCTGAACCATGGCGACTTATCAGAACATCTTCACGCAGGTGCAGGTTCACGGACCGCCCGAAATGGGCATCCCGCTGGCACCCGAAGAAGACATCCGCATTCCCTATACCGGACACACCTACTGGATGGGCAAGATCGGGCAGGCCCAGTTCGGCCCCATCTATCTCGGCTGGACCGGCACGCTCAGCCTTGCCTTCGGCACGCTGGCAATCATGATCATCGGGCTCAACTTCTGGGCGCAGGCCGGATGGAGCCCGCAGACCTTCATGCGCGAATTCTTCTGGCTCTATCTGGCGCCGCCGGGGCCGGAATACGGGTTCAGTCCCTTCGTGCCGCTGAAGGAAGGCGGCTGGTGGATCCTCGCAGGCTTCAGCCTGACCGCCTCGATCCTGCTGTGGTGGGTGCGCACCTACCGCCGCGCGGTGGCGCTGGGCATGGGGATGCACATTCCCTGGGCCTTTGCGAGCGCGATCTGGCTCTATCTGGTGCTGGGCTTCATCCGTCCGATGCTGCTGGGCCAGTGGTCCGAAGCCGTGCCGTTCGGCATCTTCGAACACCTCAACTGGACCAACAACTTCAGCCTCGTTTACGGCAACCTGTTCTACAACCCGTTCCACGCGCTCTCGATCGTCTTCCTTTATGGGTCGGCGGTTCTGTTCGCGATGCACGGGGCGACGATCCTGGCACTCGGCCGCTACGGCGGGGAGCGCGAGATCGAGCAGATCACCGACCGCGGGACCGCGGCGGAGCGCGGCGCCTTGTTCTGGCGCTGGGTGATGGGGTTCAACGCAACCTTCGAATCGATCCACCGCTGGGCCTGGTGGTTTGCGGTGCTGACGACGCTGACGGGCGGGATCGGCATCCTTTTGACCGGCACCGTGGTCGACAACTGGTATCTGTGGGCGCAGGAACATCACTACGCCCCCGACACGGTCAACTACAATCCCACCGGCGCTGCGCAGGCTTCTGCGGGCAACTGATCAGGCAGGGGGCCGGGGCGCTGCGACAGCGCGCTTCGGCCCCTTCGCAAAAGCAACAGGGTGGACCCGGTCGGACCAGCAACGGTCCGGCCGGGTCCTGCTTTTTAAGGGATACGAGGAACGCTGCCTGCGGTCTTAATGGTCGCGCAGCCGGCTGCGCAGGTCGATCAGGTGGAGCGGCAGGGACGCGGCCAGCGGGAGTGCGATCCACCAACAGTCAGCGCCCACCAGCGCCGCGCGCAGACCAAGCACGATCAGCGCGGCAGGCCCCAGCAAGCCAAGCACCCGCCCCCAGCCCCATCCGCGCGCAAGCGCAAGCCACGCCGCTTCGAGCAGGAGCACGCCAAGGACGATGTCGGCCGCATGGCCGCTGGCAAAAAGCTGCGCGATCATGCGTCCGCCCCGAACGCAGCCCCTGCCCCGCCCGGCCCGCCGGCCATCAGGCGAAGGGCGCGTTCAATTGCACCACCGCCCAGTTGAGCGCCGCGGCAAAGCTCACCCAGCCAAGATAGGGCAGCAGCAGCGCTGCCGCCGGGCGGGAAAAGCGGACGACATAAAGGATGATCGCAAGGATCGAGAGCCACAGCACGATCACTTCGGCAAAGGCCCAGTCGGGGCGCTGGAAGCGGAGGAACAGGATCGACCAGCTGATGTTGAGAAACCCGTTGAGCGCGAACAGCGCGATCACCCACTCGGCCTCGGCCGACGTGCGCGCGGCGCGCCAGGCGGTGATCCCGGCCACCGTGATCAGCGCATAGATCACCGTCCAGCCCATCGGGAAGACCACATCGGGCGGGTTCCAAGCGGGCTTGGCAAGCGCCTGATACCACGGGCCAAGATCGGTCACCGTCGCGCCCAAGGCGGCGACACATAGCGCGGCAATGCTCGCCACGATCACCGGAATGATTATCGTCGGCCTCATCAAGGCTGGTCTAGGCCGCATGTCGGTCCCCTGGCAATCCCATCGCCCGCACCCGTCAGTGCGCGGGCCGCAGCCCCAGCAGGTGCGCGGTGTCCTTGAGGAAGATCTTGACGTGCGCCAGCGGCCGGGCGCGCACCAGCTTCTTGTGCATGTAGGCCTGCCAGGTCAGTTCCTGCACGTCCTTGTCGTCGCACATCGTGACGAAGCGTTCGCGGCGCTTGTCCGAGGAATACCAGAAATACTGCATCATCCCGAGCACCCAGAACACCTTGCCGTGCTCCTTCATGAAACGCTTGCGCGCCGTGCGCAGCTGCTTTGCATCGCCGGTCTTGAGGAAAGCCGCCGCCGCCTCGCCGACCATCCGCCCGCCGACCATCGCGTAATAGATTCCCTCGCCCGAAGCCGGCGCGACCACGCCCGCCGCATCGCCCGCGACGATCACGTCCGCGCCGTTGTCCCAGCGCTTCAGCGGTTTCAGCGGGATCGGCGCGCCTTCGCGGCGCAGCGTCTCGCAGCGTTCAAGGCCGAGATCGTCGCGGATCGTGGCGATCGCGCCGCGCAGGGAAAAGCCCTTGTTCGCGCTGCCCACCCCGATGCTCGCGGTCTCGCCATGCGGGAAGACCCAAGCGTAGAAATCGGGCGACAGGCGGCCCTGATAATAGACATCGCAGCGCGAGGCATCGAACTGGTCGGTGTTGCGCGGCGGGCTCTTGATGATCTCGTGATAGGCAAAAACGCAAGGGATGCGTTCCGCGCCGGGCAGGCATTGCTTGGCGACGGCTGAGCGCGCGCCGTCCGCGCCGATCACCACGCGCGCACGCACACGCTCGATCGGCCCGCCGCGGCTGCGCCGGAAGGTGACGAGCGGGTGCGGCGCATCGTCGCGCTCGATCTTTTCGAAGGTGGCGGTCAGCCGTTCCGCGCCGCAATCGCGCGCGCGTTCGCGCAGGGCTTCGTCGAATTCTTCGCGATCGACCATCCCGACATAACCGATCTCGCCCACGGGCATGTCGACCGCGCGGCCCGAAGGCGCGATCATCCGGGCCGAGCGCGCCTTGGCGACCAGCAGCGATTGCGGAATGTCGAAATCGGCGAGCAGCCGCGGCGGCACCGCGCCGCCGCACGGCTTGATCCGCCCGCCGCGCTCGATCAGCAGCACCGAATGGCCCGCCAGAGCAAGATCGGTCGCCGCAGTCGCGCCCGAGGGGCCGCCGCCGATCACGACCGCGTCGTAGATTGTCTGGTTCATGCGAACTGCTCCCTCTCCCCAAGACCGGCACTGGCGCGGATCGCCGCAGCCCCGGTCGCTTTCACCGCCAGCAAGGCCGCGAGCACGAATGCCGCGGCCTCGGCTGCGAACACCCATTGGAACGCCGCGCCGTCATCGCCGAGGACCGCGCGCGCCGCGTCGAGCCCGACCGCGCCCAATAATCCGCCAAGGCCAAAGGCGATCGCCTGCGCTGCGCCCCACACTCCCATGCGCACACCTTCGCGCGTGGTCGCGCCCGCGCCCGCAAGGCCCATCATCGAGCCGATCGCGGCGACTGCGAAAACGCCATTGCCAAAGCCCAGCACTAACAGGTTCGCTTCAAGCGGCCAGGGCGGCCCGTTGACCGCCGCCAGCCCGAGAAGCCCAAGGCCCAGCCCCGAGGCGAGACATCCGCCCACCACCCACGGGCGCAGCCCGCCTGCTCGCGCGGCGGAAAAAGCACTGCCGCCAACGCCCGCCACGATCATCCCGATCAGGATGCCGCCCTGATGGAACTGGCCGACGGTCGCGGTCGATTCGCCCGGCGCCATCCCGAAGATCAGCCCGGCGAAGGGTTCGAGGATCAGGTCCTGCATCGAAAAGGCGATCATCGAGACGAATATGAAAACGGTGAACCGCCGCGCAGCCGCCTCGTGCCAGATTTCGGCAAGCGCGGCGCGGAAATCGGGGGGCGGCGCGTCGGCGGCCGTTTCGCGGAACCGCCCCGCCTGCCGTTCGAGCCGGAAGGTCGCAAGCACGGTGACGCCGATCGCGGCCACGGCAAGGCCGCCCGCGACTTCGAGCAGGCGTGCAGGGCTGAAGGGGATGATGAGCTTGCCCACGGTGATCGCCGAGGCGACGATGCCGCCGACCATCATGATCCACGTGACCGCAGCCGCCGCCGCGCGCCGTTCGGGCGCGACGCCGCTGGCGAGCAGGGCGAGCGCGGATGTGCCACCTGCCCCCACGCCGACTCCGACCAGCGCATAGGCGAACACCGCCAGCGCCAGCGCGAGCGGAAACTGTGTCCCCATCATCAAGGTCGCCTGCGTCGCCAACAACGCACCTGCGGCGAGCACCGTCACCCCGCCGATGATCCACGGCACGCGCGCGGCGCCCTGATCGGAACCATGGCCCCACAAGGGCCGGCCCAGTTGCACGCCGTAATGCCACGCCACCAGCCCCGCGGGGATCGCGGCGGCCAGAGAGAATTCGACCACCATCAGGCGGTTCAAGACCGCGGTGGTCAGCATCACCAGCGCGCCGATCGCCGCCTGCACCAGACCGATGCGGACGATCCCCAGCCAGCCGAACCCTGCCTTGGCGGCCAATGGCGAGGAAAGCGGCGCGTGCATCAGATATGACCTCCAAGGCCCAGCGCGGCGGCCAGCATGCCGAGCACATACAGCGTCACGCCGACGCCATTGTACCATGGCGCATATTTCGCCGGATCGCGCAGCAGCCGCGGCATCGCGGCAATCTGCGCGGCGAGCACGGCTGCGACGATTGCCGCTGACAAGACGTGCCCCCATGCTGCGAGCAGACCGATCACCACCACCTGCGCCGCGGCCATCGTCACGCAGGCCAGCCGCGCGGCCCGTCCGACGCCGAGCACCACGGGCAGCGAGGTCAGCCCGGTCTGCCGGTCGCCCTCCACCGCCTTGAAATCGTTGAGCACCATGATCCCGTGCGCGCCGAGCGAATAGAGCACCAGCACCGCGATCGCCTGCGGCGAAGGCATCGCGCCAAGCATCACGGCAGCCCCCGTGAACCACGACAACCCTTCATAGGTCAGCCCGCAGACCAGCGGCCCCAGCCAGCCATGCGCCTTGAAGCGCAGCGGCGGCGCGGAATAGGCCCATGCGAAGGCCAGCCCGACCAGCCCGGCGACGAACACCACCGGTCCGAGCAGCCACGCGATGCTGGCCGAAATCATGCTCGCGATGATCGCGATATAAAGCCCCCAGCGGCCCGGAATGCGTCCCGAGGGGATTGGCCGGTGCGGCTCGTTGATGGCATCGACATGCCGGTCGAACCAGTCGTTCACCGCCTGACTGGTGCCGCACACCAGCGGGCCGGCGAGCATGACGCCGCCAGCAACGAACCACCAGCGCCCCTCAAGCCCGGCACCGGACGACACCGCGCCGCACATGAAGGCCCACATCGGCGGGAACCAGGTGATCGGTTTGAGCAGTTCGAGAACATCGCGCGCGCGCAGCGCCGAAGCATTGCGGGATGGTGCGACCGAAGCGGGCACCGTATGATTCGAAGATACCGAGCGCTCCATCAGTCAAGGCTATGCCTGACAGGAGAAAGCGTCAAATTGTTTTGACACTCGATTTTCGGCAAACCATGATTTCGGGCAAGATCTTGCCAATCGAGGTTATCGCGGTGTCAAACCGTCATGGCCCGATGCGATTGACAGTTGGATTGGAAGGCGCGATCCGAAGGTGCGTTGGCAGGGACCGATCATGCCTGTTTAAAGGCTGTTCAGACCCCCTCCAGACCGGTTTCGACCCCGTCTTGCCCCGTTCCGGACCGCTTCAGGGGCATGCCGCCAACCTCGGCACGATTGTCCTACAGCGGTGCGGTCACTCGCCATCACCGGCAAGATTGCCCAGCCCGTAACGGTGTAGTTTGGAATAGAGGCTCTGGCGGGAAAGGCCGAGGATTTCGGCAGCCGAAGCGCGGTTGTCCGAGGTGTAGCTGAGCGCCGCTTCGATACACAAACGCTCGATCAGATCGGTGCTTTCGCGCACGATATCCTTGAGGCTCATCCGGCCCACCAGATCGGTCAGCTGTTCGACCGAGCGCGGCATGTCCTGCACACCGGGCGGAAGATCGCGCATCCGGCGCCCCACCGGGCGCACGACGAAGGCGTAATAGCCATCTTCGCCGGAGGTGCGAACCGCCGACAATTCAACCGGTTCGCCCTCGATGTCATGGCCGACCCGCAGCACCGTGGCGATATTGCGCGCAGCCCCGTGCTGGTCGATCTGCCCTTCGATAAGATCGAGATCGATCCCCGGACGGCCGATCGATTCGGACAGATGGCGCCCGCGCAACTGATCGACGCTGGCCGCTTGCAGCATCTCGACGAAGGCTGCGTTGGCGGTGACGATTTCGAGATTGCTGTCGGCCACCACGAACCCATCGGGCATCTGGTCGACGAGTGCGAGCACGGGGGAAAAATCGCCTGCCGGGCGATCGGTCGCCGGAACCAGCCGCAGCAGCAGGAACTGGCCGCGATCCTGCGTGAAACCGGTGACGCTCGCCATCACTTCGCGCTGGCCGCGGGCAACGCGGATGCGGCCGGGGCTGACAGTATCCGAAACCATCGCCGCGCCGACCAGCGACTGGATCGCATCGAGCGAGCTTTTGTCGATGAATGTCAGCAGCTTCTTGCCCGCAAGGCTGGCCGGACGCGCGCCCACCAGCGCATGGGCGGCCGGGTTCGCCTCGCGGATGCGCAGCGTGCCAACCTCGACGATCATCACCGGTTCGGTCGAGCGTTCGAACAGCATGCGGTAGCGCGCTTCGAGCTGGCGCATCCGCAGGTAATCGCGTTCGAGCGATTGCTGGACCTGCAACAGCCGCTGCTGGAGCCGCCCCGCATCGCGCAGATCGCGTCCGAAGGCGATGCGATGCTCGCCTCCGTTGACGCTGAGCACGGCATAGCGGATCGGCACGTCGCCATCGCGCGAAGGATGGTTGACCTGACGCCAGTGCTGCACTTCCCCGCGCCGCGCCGCAGCCAGCATCTCCATGATCTTGGGGCGCGATTCGATCGTGACGGTTTCGATCCAGTTGCTTCCCACGATGTCGACGAAATCGGGAAATTCGCGCGGATCGAACGCGGCATCGAGGATCGTTCCGGTCTCGTCGAGCACCAGGGTCACATCGCCCGCGACCATGGCGAGTTTCATCGCGGCATCGGCATCGAGCGTGTTGAACAGTTCGGCAGCCTTGCCGAACGGGTGCTTGCCTTCGATGCTGTGTTTGCGGGTGAGCATGAGAATGCGGTTAACCGAGGTTCAGCGCGCGACTGGCCGAGGCGCCGACCAGCGCATTGGCAAATTCGAGCGCGCCAAGCGCGTCCGCGGCAGTCCCATCTGCTCCGACTTCTTTTGCAATATCAGGATTCTGGTTGATCATTCGTCCGCCCACGAGCACGAAGATGTGCGGATTGGCAGAAACATTGCGCACTGCCTTGATGAGATTTCCGAGCGCCGCGCTAGGGCAATCGCGCGACAGCGTCAATCCGAGCACGTCGAAAGGCTGACGCGCCAGCCGGTCGAGCAGTTCGCGGCGCTCGGGCTTGATCAGCGCCTCGCTGCGCCATCCGCCGCGGGCGAAGACTTCCTCGATCATCAGAGTGCCGAAATTGTGATGGTCGCCGGGCATCGGCGAAAACAGCGCGCTGTGCGGCAGCGCGGCCTGGGACTGGTCCACTGGGGCGCGCGCGGACACCTCGCGCATCACTTCCTGCAGCCGCCACAGGCCCATAGTGACATCGAGGAAATCGCATTCGTCCGCTTCCCACATCTCGCCAAGTCGGCGCGCTGCGGGGGCCAGCAGATCGAGGCAGATTGTTTCGACCGATGCCCCGCTGGTGATGAAGCCATCGACTTCGGCAAGCAGGTTTGCCGCCTCCAAGCGAAGCGGCAGCATGGCAAAGCGCCTGACCTCGTCGGGCGAAATGTCACGCTGGCGGTTGCCGGGCGTGTGCATATCCGAACCGGCATGCGCCATCAGCAGCCGCGGGATGATCTCGCTTTCGATGACGGTGTTGATCTGGTCCGACTGGGCAGCGCGATCATTGTGCGCCGATGCGCGCCGCCGGACCGCTTCGAGCGGCGCCGCAATGACACCGCGCAACGCGGCCGATCCTGCGCCGAATATCCCGGATGCCTTGGACACTCCCATTGGACAGACCCTCCCCAGGTCATGCGGACGATCCTTCCGCACTAGGCAGCAGCCACCCCCCGGAGCAGCCTTGGCCCTGATCCCAATCAAGCCATCGAGTCTGTTCTACGCCGTTTTCAGGGTGATCGCAAACGAACTTACCTCCCCACCCGAATGCGTCAACAGGATGGAACGTCCAATTCATTTGACACATATGTTGGAAAGCGTAGTATCCGAGTCAGAGAGAAAAGGCAGGCGCATCAAATGACTCGGAAGGATCATAAATCCCCGGTCGAACCTGGAACCACGGTGAAAGGGGCGGGCCAAAAGCACGGCCAAACCGCCGCACTTTATACCGCTGAAGAGCGCCAACGCCGCGATGCATCGGTCTGGACAATCGTTCAGGGCGTGCTTGCCCCTCTGCAATTCGTGGTCTTTCTCGTCAGCCTCGCACTGGTGCTGCGCACGCTTTCGACCGGCGAAGGCACCTTTCCAGCCGACGCATCGATCGTCGTTAAAACGCTCGTGCTTTACACCATCATGATCACCGGCGCGATCTGGGAGAAGGTCGTGTTCGGCCGCTGGCTGTTTGCGCCCGCATTCTTCTGGGAAGACGTGTTCTCGATGCTCGTGCTCGCGCTGCACAGCCTCTATCTCGTCATGTTGTTGGCCGGACTGGGATCGGCCGAACAGCGCCTGATGGTCGCGCTGGCCGGTTATGCCGCCTACCTCGTCAATGCGGGCCAGTTCCTGTGGAAATTGCGCATGGCGCGGCTTCAGGGCAGCGCCGATCTTCAGGCGGTGTCGGCATGACCGCAGCGACCCTTCTCGATGGCTGCGCTGCCGCACAGGCCCGCCCGGCAGCGGATGCGCCGCGCCCTGTCCTGCGCGAACGTGGACAGCGCGAAGTGTTCTGCGGGTTGACCGGCATCATCTGGCTGCACCGCAAGATGCAGGATGCCTTCTTCCTTGTGGTGGGCAGCCGCACCTGCGCACACTTGTTGCAATCGGCAGCCGGCGTGATGATCTTTGCCGAGCCGCGCTTTGCCACCGCGATCATGGAAGAACGCGATCTGGCCGGCATGGTGGATGCGCAGGATGAGCTCGACCGGGTGGTCAACCGCCTCCTCGAACGCCGCCCCGACATCAAGACGCTGTTCCTCGTCGGATCGTGCCCGTCTGAAGTGATCAAGCTCGATCTGGCCAAGGCCGCGCAGCGGTTGGGCGCGGTGCATATGCCGCGCGTGCGGATCCTCAACTATTCGGGCAGCGGGATCGAGACGACGTTCACGCAAGGCGAAGACGCCTGCCTTGCCGCGCTCGTGCCGGTGATGCCCGCGCTGCCCGCCGATGCCCCGGCCGAGCTGCTGATCGTTGGCAGCCTCCCCGACATCGTCGAAGACCAGTTCCTGCGACTGTTCGCCGATCTCGGCATCACCCGCGTGGGCTGTCTGCCGGCACGCAATGCCCGCGATCTGCCGCGCGTTGGCCCCAACACCCGCTACCTGCTCGCGCAGCCGTTCCTAGGCGAAACCGCGATGGCTCTGGAAGGACGCGGTGCGACGCGTATCGAAGCGCTGTTTCCCTTCGGCGTCGAAGGCACCTCGGACTGGCTGCGCGCCGCAGCGTCCGCTTTCGGGATCGACCCCGCCCTGACCGAACAGGTCATCGCCCCGGGCCGCGAACGTGCGCGCATCGGCCTGTCCAAACTGCGCCCGCAGCTTGCCGGCAGGCGCATCACCTTCCTTCCCGATTCCCAGCTCGAAGTCCCGCTTGCGCGGTTTCTTCAGGACGAGATGGGCATGGTGCTGGTCGAGGTCGGCACACCGTACCTGCACCGCGCCCATCTCGCTCGCGAGCTCGAAAGCCTCGGCGCGCAGGTGCGTCTGTCCGAAGGCCAGCATGTCGAGCGCCAGCTCGACCGCGTGCGCGCGGACCGGCCCGATATCACCGTCTGCGGGCTCGGGCTTGCCAACCCGCTTGAAGGCGAAGGGCTCACGACCAAGTGGGCGATCGAACTCGTCTTCTCGCCGATCCACGGCTTCGACCAGGCCGCCGATCTTGCCGAACTGTTCGCCCGCCCCTTGCGGCGCCGCGACATGCTGGAGATCTAGGCGATGCAGCTGGCGGTCTGGACATACGAAGGCCCCCCGCATGTCGGCGCGATGCGCGTTGCGACAGCGATGGAGAAGCTCCACTACGTGCTCCACGCGCCGCAGGGCGATACCTATGCGGACCTCCTGTTCACGATGATCGAGCGGCGCGCCAAGCGCCCGCCGGTTACCTACACCACCTTCGAAGCGCGCGATCTGGGCAAGGATACCGCGCAGATTTTCCAGGATGCCGCGCGCGAGGCCGTCACCCGTTTCAACCCGCAGGCGATCATCGTCGGTGCGTCCTGCACGGCCGAGCTGATCCAGGACGATCCGGCGGGCCTTGCCGAAGCGATGGGCTTGCCGCTGCCGGTCATCCCGCTCGAGCTGCCGAGCTATCAGCGCAAGGAAAACTGGGGCGCCGCAGAAACCTTCTACCAGATCGTCCGCCATCTCGGCGACAAGTCGTTAACGCGCGCGCCGCGTGAGGGCCGCAAGGCCCGCGCCAACATCCTCGGCCCCTGCGCGCTCGGCTTTCGCCACCGCGACGATCTGGTCGAGATCCGCAAGATTCTCAGCCAGCTGGACATCGAGATCAATCTCGTCGCCCCGCTGGGCGCAACCCCCGAGGACATCGCGAGGATCGGCGATGCCGACTTCAACATCGTCCTCTATCCCGAAATCGCAGATGAGGCCGCCCGCTGGCTCGAAAGGACTTTCGATCAGCCCGCTGTGCGGACCATCCCTATCGGCGTGGGAGCAACCCGCTCCTTCATCGCCGACGTCGCCGAGCTGGCAGGTGCAGATCCCACGCCTGCCCTCGGCGACACCTCTTCCCGGATGCCGTGGTGGTCGCGGTCGGTCGATTCGACCTACCTCACCTCCAAGCGCGTCTTCATTTTCGGCGATTCGACCCACGCGGTCGCCGCCGCCCGGATCGCGCGCGAGGAACTGGGCTTCGAAGTCTGCGGGCTTGGTTGCTATTCGCGCGAATTCGCCCGCGAAGTCCGCGCCGAAGCAGCGCGCTGCGGAATCGAGGCGCTGATCACCGACGATCACCTTGCCGTCGAAGATGCGATCACCGCGGCCGCGCCCGAACTGGTGCTGGGCACACAGATGGAGCGCCACATTGCCAAACGGCTGGGCATCCCCTGCGCGGTCATCAGCGCGCCCGTGCACGTGCAGGATTTTCCCGCCCGCCACAGCCCCCAGATGGGGTTCGAAGGCGCCAACGTGATCTTCGATACCTGGGTGCATCCGCTGGTGATGGGGTTGGAGGAACACCTCCTCACCATGTTCCGCGAGGATTTCGAATTCTCGGACGAAGCGGGCGCATCGCACCATGCCGCGCACAGCCCGCGCAAGGTCGCTCCTGCTACCGATCCGGTATCGCAAGCACCTGTTACCGATATCCCGGCCCCGGCATTTGCCGCCGAACCGGGTTCGCTCTGGACAGCCGAGGCCGAACGCGAGTTGAAGAAGATCCCCTTCTTCGTGCGCGGCAAGGCCCGCCGCAACACCGAGAACTTCGCCGCTGCCGAAGGCCGCCGCCAGATCGATCTCGACACGCTCTACGACGCCAAAGCGCATTATGCCCGGTAGCGTCGCCTCGGCCTCCTCGCTGGACCCGCGCGCTCCCGTCAAGGTGGTGATCGTCACGCTCGACAATCACCTGAAGGGCGCCGTCGACCGGGCCGAGGAAGCCTTGGCGAGCGAAGGCATCGCGCTTTCGCTGCATGCCGCATCCGAATGGGGCTCCACCGCCGAGGATCTTGCAGCGGTTCGGTCAGCCATCGCCAGCGCCGACATCATCATCGCGACGATGCTGTTCCTCGACGATCATATCCGCATGGTTCTGCCCGATCTCGAAGCGCGGCGCGAGACCTGCGATGCGATGATCTGCCTGATGAGCGCGGGCGAAGTCGTGCGGCTGACCAAGATGGGCGGCTATCGCATGGATGCGCCTGCCAAGGGCCCGCTTGCGCTGCTCAAGAAACTGCGCGGCAATGCAGGCAAGGGCGGCAAGCCGAGTTCGGGCGCGGGCCAGATGAAGATGCTGCGCCGCTTGCCCAAGATCCTGCGCTTCATCCCCGGCACCGCGCAGGATGTCCGCGCCTATTTCCTGACGCTGCAATACTGGCTGGCGGGTTCGGACGAGAATGTGGTCGCGATGGTGCGCGCGCTGATCGACCGCTATGCCGCGGGCGAGCGGATGTATCGCCGCGGCATCACCAAGGCCGACGCGCCGCTCGAATATCCCGAAACCGGGGTCTACCATCCCGCAACGCAGCAGCGCATTTCGGAAAGCCTGCGCCTGCTGCCCACAGCGCCCGGACGCGAGGGCACGGTCGGGCTGATCCTGCTGCGTTCCTATCTTTTGGGCCGCGACTGCGCGCATTACGACGGCGCGATTGCCGCCTTCGAGGCCGCGGGATTGAAGGTCGTGCCGGTGTTCGCCGCCGGGCTCGATGCACGCCCTGCGATCGAACAATTCTTCATCGGCCCCGATGGCCGCCCGACCGTGGACGCGATCGTCAATCTCACTGGCTTCAGCCTGGTCGGCGGCCCGGCCTATTCCGATGCCCCTGCCGCGCGCACGATGCTGGGCGATCTCGACGTGTCCTATCTTGCCGCGCATGCGATCGAATTCCAGACGATCGAGGAATGGGCGCAGCGGCCACAAGGGCTCTTGCCGCTTGAATCGACGATGATGGTTGCGCTTCCCGAACTTGACGGGGCGACGGTGCCGCATGTCTTTGGCGGGCGCAGCGGTCAATCCGGCAAGGGTTGCGGCGGGTGCGAGCGCAATTGCGCGCCGCCGGTTTCGCACAAGGCGCGCCCGATGCAGGCCTGCCCCGAACGCGCCGAAGCGCTCGCTGCCAAGACCCGGCGGTTGATCCAGCTGCGCCGCGCAGACCGGGCGCTGCGCAAGCTTGCGATCGTGGTCTTCAACTTCCCCCCCAATTCGGGTGCGACCGGGACCGCAGCCTTCATGGGCGTGCATGAAAGCCTTTACGCGACGCTCCAGCGCCTCGCCGCCGAGGGTTACGATGTCGACGTCCCCGAAACCATCGATGCGATGCGCGAGCGCCTGCTCAAGGGCAATGCCGAACGCTTCGGCAGCGATGCCAATGTTGCCCACCGCGTCCCGGCTGACGAGCACGTCGCGCGCGAGCCGCATCTCGCCGAAATCGAGGCCGCATGGGGCCCCGCGCCGGGCAAGCAGCTGACGGACGGTGGGCACATCCTCATTCAGGGCACGCATTTCGGCAATGTCTTCGTCGGCGTGCAGCCCGGCTTCGGCTACGAAGGCGATCCGATGCGCCTGTTGTTCGAAGGCACCTTCGCACCGACCCACGCCTTCAGCGCGTTCTACCGCTACATCCGCGAAGATTTCGGCGCGCACGCGGTGCTGCATTTCGGCACGCATGGCGCGCTTGAATTCATGCCGGGCAAGCAGGTGGGGATGAGCGGCCGCTGCTGGCCCGACCGGCTGATCGGCAACGTCCCCAATTTCTATCTCTATGCCGCCAACAACCCGTCCGAAGGCATGCTCGCCAAACGTCGGTCGGGCGCGACGCTGATCAGCTATCTCACCCCGCCGCTCGCGCAAGCCGGGCTTTACAAGGGCCTGTCGGAGCTGAAGGCCAGTGTCGAACGCTGGCGCGCCACGATCGACGATGCCGACCATGCCGAAGAACGCGCCGATCTTGCCGCACTGATCGCCGACCAATGCGACGCGCTCGACATCCGCTACACCGAGATCGGCGATCTGCCCGCCCATCTTTACGAGATCGAGCAATATCTCATCCCGCACGGCCTCCACGTGTTCGGCCGCAATCCGGCGGGCGCTGAACGCGAGGACATGCTCGATGCGATGGTGCAATCGGGCAGCCACGGCGGCGAGACGCCCGACCGCGAAGGGCTCGGCGCGCTGCTCGATTCCTCGGACGAAATGGCCGCGCTGATCCATGCGCTCGATGCAGGCTATGTCCCGCCCGCGCCCGGCGGCGATGTGGTGGCAAACCCCGACGTGCTGCCCACGGGGCGCAATATTTACGGGTTCGATCCGTTCCTGCTGCCTTCGGCCTATGCATGCCGGATCGGCAGCGAACAGGCCGAACAGTTGATCGCACGCCACGTCAACGGCGGCCAGCCCTTCCCCGAAAGCATCGCGATGGTGCTCTGGGGCACGGACAACATGAAGTCCGAAGGGGTCCAGATCGCGCAGGCGATGACCTTGATGGGCGCACGCCCGCGGCGCGATTCCTATGGCCGGCTGTGCGGGGCGGAGCTGATCCCGCTGGAGGAACTCGGCCGCCCGCGGATCGATGTGGTGGTGACGCTGTCGGGCATTTTCCGCGATCTCCTGCCGATGCAGACCCGGATGCTTGCCGAAGCGGCGCTGCTCGCAAGCTGCGCCGATGAGGCCTGCGAAGCCAATTTCGTGCGCAAGCACACGCTGTCGCATCAGGCCAGCCAGGGCTGCGATTTCGAGACGGCGGCGCTGCGGGTCTTCTCCAATGCGGAAGGAGCCTACGGCGCCAACGTCAACCAGATGATCGACGGCGGGGTCTGGGCCGACCCCGATGAACTCGCCAATGCCTTCGAAAGCAACAAGGGCTTTGCCTACGGCATCAGCGGCAAACCGGTGCAGCAGCGCGCCCTGCTGCAAAGCGCGCTGGGCACGGTCGATTTCACCTACCAGAACCTTGAAAGCATCGAACTGGGCATCAACGACGTCGACCAGTATGTCGACGGCCTCGGCGGTGTGACCCGTTCGGTCGCGCGGGCCAAGGGCGTCGAAAGCCCGGTCTATATCCTCGATGCGACACGCGGACACACCAAGGTGCGCACGCTCGCCGAACAGATCGACCTGGAAGCGCGCACCCGCACTTTGAACCCCAAGTGGTTCGAAGGGATGCTCGAACACGGTTACGAGGGTGTGCGCCAGATCGAAGGCCATGTCACCAGCGCGCTCGGCTGGTCAGCCACCACCGGGCAGGTGTCCCCGTGGGTCTACCAGAAGATTTCCGAGACCTTCGTGCTCGATGCCGAGATGCGGCGCCGCCTGTCCGACCTGAACCCCAAGAGCGCCGGGCGCGTCGCCGGGCGGCTGCTCGAAGCGTGCGACCGCAATCTGTGGGCCCCGGACGAAGCGACACTCGCCGCCTTGCGCGAAGCCAATGACGAGCTTGAGGACCGCCTCGAAGGCGTGTTCCCGGCAGAATGATTTGAGGGATCGAACATCATGAACCTGCACAGCCCATCCTCCGCTTTCAACCCGCCCGACGGGGAAGGCTCGGTCCAGGTCGCGCTCGATCCGGCCGACAAGATCAAGGGCGCGAAGGTTTTTGCGGTTTACGGCAAGGGCGGGATCGGCAAGTCGACGACCTCGTCGAACCTGTCGGCCGCCTTTTCAAAACTGGGTCACCGCGTGCTCCAGATCGGCTGCGATCCCAAGCATGACAGCACCTTCACGCTGACCAAGAAGCTGATGCCGACCGTGATCGACGTACTCGAAACGGTCGAGTTTCATTCGGAGGAACTGCGGCCCGAAGACTACATGTTCGAAGGCTATAACGGCGTGATGTGCGTCGAGGCTGGCGGCCCGCCGGCCGGCACGGGCTGCGGCGGATATGTTGTCGGGCAGACGGTCAAGCTTCTGAAACAGCATCACCTGCTCGAAGAAACCGATGTCGTGATCTTCGACGTGCTGGGCGATGTGGTGTGCGGCGGCTTTGCCGCACCGCTGCAACATGCCGAACGCGCGCTGGTGGTCGCCGCCAATGATTTCGACAGCATCTTCGCGATGAACCGGATCGTCGCGGCAATCGCTGCCAAATCCAGGAACTACGACGTGCGCCTTGCCGGGGTGGTGGCCAACCGCAGCAAGGACACCGACGAAATCGACCGGTTCTGCGACAAGGTCGGCATGCCGCGGCTGGCGCATTTCCGCGATGTCGATGCGATCCGCCGCTCGCGCCTGAAAAAGTGCACCTTGTTCGAAATGGGCGACGATCCCGATGTGGTCGCGGCGCAGGACGAATATCTGCGCCTCGCCGCGATGCTGTGGGCGGGCGTCGACCCTTCGAGCGCCCAGCCGATGAAGGACCGCGACATCTTCGACTTTCTGGGGTTCGAGTGATGGCCACGCGCAACCCTTCCGAATATGACGACCGGCGCGAGGCGCTGGCGACCTATTTCGACAGCACCGCGCGTCAGGCGTGGATCGATCTCACATCGGATGCCAAGGTTTCGGGCATCCGCGCCACGGTGCGCGCCGGGCGCGACGCGATGCGCGCGCTGCTGCTTGACTGGCTGCCCACCGATCTGCGCCGCACGACCCTGCTCGATGCCGGCTGCGGCACCGGATCGCTGGCGGTCGCGGCCGCCTGCCGCGGCGCGGACGTGACCGGGATCGATGTTGCCTCGGGCCTCGTCGACGTGGCGCGGGAACGCACGCCTTCCTTCATTGGTCACGGGCGCATCCATTGGCGCTCGGGCGACATGCTCGATTCAAGTCTGGGCACCTTTGCGCACGTGGTGGCGATGGATTCGCTGATCCATTACGATCCGGCCGATCTGGTCGACGCGCTGGGGCAACTCGCGCAGCGCACGACGGGGTCGATCCTGTTCACCTTCGCGCCGCGCACGACGTTGCTTGCCGCGATGCACAATGTCGGCAAGGTCTTTCCCAAGTCCGACCGCAGCCCCGCGATCGTCCCGGTCGCCGAGGCCGATCTGCGCGCGCGGTTGGCGCGGTTATCGGGCTGGAGCATCGGCCGCACGCAGCGCATCTCCAGCGGGTTCTACACCTCGCAGGCGCTCGAACTGGTTCGCCACGGATGACCCGCCCCGCTCGCCCCGCCCCGCCGAAGTTTGCCGACATCGTGTTTCGGCTGCTTCCCTTTGCGGACGCGGCGAGCGATGATCTGCCCCTGCCCCGGCTGCTGCGCCTCTCGCTGTTCCAGGTGAGCGTGGGCATGGCGATGGTGCTGCTCAATGGCACGTTGAACCGGGTGATGGTGGTCGAGCTTGGCACGCCGACATGGCTCGTTGCGCTCCTGATCGCGGTGCCGCTGCTTGCCGCGCCTTTCCGTGCGCTGATGGGCCACAAGTCGGACACGCACCGTTCGGTGCTGGGCTGGCGGCGGGTGCCCTATATCTGGTTCGGATCGATGCTGCAGTTCGGCGGGCTGGCGATCATGCCCTTTGCGCTGCTGCTGCTGCTCGACAAGCCCGAACGTTTCACGTTGGGGCTGGTCGCCGCCGCGGCGGCGTTCCTGTTGACCGGGACAGGTTTCCATATGACGCAGACCGCGGGCCTTGCCTTGGTCAGCGATCTGGCCCCGCGCGAGAAGCGCCCGCGCGCGGTCGCATTGCATTATATCACGCTGCTGATCGGGATGATGTTTGCAGCCTTCGTAATCGGCGGCGTGCTGGCCGACTTTTCTTCCACCAAGCTCGTGCAGGTGATCCAGGGTTGCGCGGTGCTCACCGTGATCCTCAACACCATCGCGATCTGGAAGCAGGAAGCGCGCAACCCCGCGATTACGCGCGGTCCAGAACCCGGCGCGCCCACTTTCTCGCAGCTCTGGCACGATTTCGTGCGCAGCGGGCGCAATGCGCGGCTGCTGATCGCGATCGGGATCGGCGCTGCGGGTTTCGCGATGCAGGACGCCTTGCTCGAACCTTATGGCGGCGAAATTCTGGGTCTGTCGGTCGGTGCGACCACAGGGCTGACGGGCGCATGGGCGTTGGGCTCGCTGATCGGGTTTACGGTGTCGGGCGGCGCGCTCGCCCGCGGCTGGAACCCGCTCCGGCTGGCGGGCACCGGGATGGTTATCGGGATCAACGCGTTTCTGCTGGTTCTGTTTGCCGGGCCGTTCGCCGCGCCGCTGATGCTCTATGCCGGCGCGCTCGGGATCGGGCTGGGCCTGGGGTTGTTTTCGGTCGGCACGCTGATGGAGGCGATGAACCTTGCCGACACCGAAGGATCGGGCCTTGCGCTTGGCGCATGGGGCGCGGTGCAGGCAAGCTGCGCCGGCCTCGGCATCGCAGTCGGCGGCCTGCTGCGCGATGGCATTGCGATGCTGGTGCAAAGCGACGCGCCGACCGCCAGTCTGGCGATGCGCGCCACCGGATACGGCACGGTCTATGTCCTCGAAATCGCGCTCCTGCTGATCGGGCTTGCCGCAATCGGCCCGCTGGTCAGCCATCGTCGCATCGAGGACGCAGATGCGGACCCGCTGCCCGCGCGCGCCTTCGGTCTTGCGGAGTTTCCGACATGATTATCGCTGCCTGCCTGTCCCGTATCGTGCCCGCCGCCGCGCCGGCCTGTTCCATGAGAGGAATGTGAAATGAACGCTGCCTATATCGTCGGCTCCTTCGATGCTGCCGAGCTCGCCTTCCTGTTGTTCTTCGTGTTCTTCGTGGCGCTGGTGTTCTATCTGAACAGGGAAAGCCGGCGCGAAGGCTACCCGCTCGAAGAAGAAGAGACCGGCAAGGTTCTCCCGGGCAGCCTGTTCGATGGCGAGAAGAAGGTTTTCCAGCTGCCCCACGGCCGCGGCACCTACGTTCCCGAAGACGTGGCGCGCGACGACATCAACGTCCCCGGCGTCCAGTCCTTCCGCGCAGCCGGCGCCCCTTGGGTTCCGAGCGGCGACGCGATGGCACAGGGCATGGGGCCGGCCGCCTTTGCCAACCGGGCGAAATACCCCGACCTCACCTTCGATGGCCGTCCGCGCATCGTGCCGATCGGCCAGAGCCACGAACTGGTGATCGCCGACAATGATCCCAAGCTGATCGGCTGGCCGGTGGTCGCGGCCGATGGCGTAACCGCGGGCAAGGTCAGCGATGTCTGGGTCGATCAGGCCGAACACCTGATCCGCTATCTCGAAATCGAGACCACCACCGGCAAGAAGGTGCTCGCACCGATGATGGTGGCGGTCGTCCACGGCAACAGCCTGATCGATGCGCTGCTGCCGATCATTCAGAACAAGCCGCAATATGTCGAGATCGACGCGATCACTGCGGCGCAATTCGATGCCGTCCCGATGCTCGAGACCGCGGGCACGATCACCCGCTACGAGGAAGATCGCATCCAGGCCTATTTCGGCGGCGGCTACATGTACGCAACCCCCGAAAGGTCGGAAGCATGGATCTGAACGCCACAGCGGCGGCGGTCGGTCCGGTGGCAGCGGCGGCAACGCCGCTGCCCGCCGGGATCGATCACGCCGCGCTCGAGAACGATGGCCCCAAGGCCTTCGGTGACAAGCTCGGCACGCCCGCGCCGGACGAGATAGTGCTGTGGAAGGGCCGCCCCGACACCCGCCTCCTGGCGCGGAGCGCGTTCCACACGCGCAAGGCCGGTCTTTACATGGGCGCGCTGATGGTGACCGCGCTGCTGCTGGACAGGCCGCAGGCGGCGATCGTCGTGGCGGCGCTGGGCACGATCCTGTGCGCGTTGCTGTACCTGCTCGCCTGGGCTTCGGCACGCAGCACGCTGTATATCCTTACCGACAGCCGGTTGATCATGCGCATCGGCGTCGCGATCGAGACCCGGGTCAATATCCCGCTCAAGCAGATCAACGCAGCATCGCTCGCACTGCATGGCAAGGACGGCCACGGCGATATCGCGCTCGCGGTCGCGGGCGAACGGCTGCTCGGCACGCTGCTGTTGTGGCCGCATGTGCGCCCCTGGCGCTATGCCATGCCCCAGCCGATGCTGCGCGCGGTGCCCGACGCCGCCCGTCTTGCGCGGATGATCGCCGAACAGCGCGCGCAATTCGGCACGATTGCGGTCAATTTGACCGAGATCAAGGAACCCGCGCCAGCAAGCGGGCAAAGCGTGGCATCGCCCGTGGCCCTGCCCGGCCGCCCTGCCCGCGTCATTCACCGCGGTGCGCCCGGATTGGAAGGAGCGCCAGCATGATCGTTCGCGAATATGAAAAGGACGAAATCACCGTCCACCGCGCGCCGCTGTTGCTGATGGGCGGATTGATTGCGGCCTCGCTGGTGCTCACCGCATCGGTCACGATGGGGTTCCTGCCAAAGCAGTCCGTCCCCGCCGAAGCGCGCGCTGCCGCCGGGATCGATGTCGCGCAGAAGCGCAGCCTGCGCTTCTTCGACGAGGCCGATGGCAGCGTCAGGATCGAAGACGGCGCAAGCGGCGAAGTGCTGGCCCGCCACGGTGTGGGTGCCGGCGGCTTCATCCGTGCCACGGTGCGCAGCCTGGTGCACCAGCGGCGTATCCGCGGGCTTGGCCCCGAGGTCGCCTTCACGCTGACCCGCTGGGAAAACGACACGCTCACGCTGTCCGATCCGGCCACCGGACGCAGCCTCGAAGTCAGCGCCTTCGGGCCCGACAACCGCGCGGTCTACCAGGAACTGCTGCCTGTCAGCGGAGGGGCGCACTGATGGCTTTTGCCTTCCTGTCCGGTCAATCCTTCGAAACGCCCTGCACGATCACGGTCGAGCAGAGTTCGGAGCATTTCCACGCGCATGTCGAACTCGACGGCGACATCGCGATGGAGCCGGGCGACAAGGTGCGGGTCCACGGCGCGCCGATCGCGATCCCCTTCGGCACGCGTGAAGTGTTCGCGCGCCGCGCCACCGTCACCCGTGCCAGCCCGCTGGCGCGCACCCTCACGCGGATTGCCGCCTATTTCGACCTGAGCGAACTCTACGAAGTCAGCTTCAACGCCGGGAGGATCAAATGAACGCCTACAAGCCGATGACCAGCGAAGAGGCGATGGCCATCGCCACGCAGGACACGATGCTGACCCCGCGGTTCTACACCACCGATTACGATGCGCTGGACGCGATCGACGTGTCGCCGGTGCGCAGCGAATGGGACCAGCTGATCGCCGACATGGTGGGTGATCCCAACAAGCTGCACTTCAAGCATTCGGACCGCTTCAAGGGCGTGATCGAAGGGCTGGAACCGGCGCTGCGCAAGGAATTCACCGATTTCCTCGTCAGCTCGATGACGTCCGAGTTCTCGGGCTGCGTGCTTTATGCCGAAATCGCGCGGCGCACCAAGAACCCTGACGTGAAGCAGCTCTTCCGCCTGCTCGCGCGCGATGAAAGCCGCCATGCCGGGTTCATCAACGAAAGCCTCAAGGATGCCGGGATCGGGGTTGATCTGGGCTATCTGACCAAGACCAAGAAATACACCTACTTCAAGCCGAAGTTCATCTTCTACGCGGTCTACCTGTCCGAGAAGATCGGCTATGCCCGCTACATCACGATCTTCCGCCATCTGGCGCAGAACCCGCAAAACAAGTTTCACCCGATCTTCGACTGGTTCGAGGAATGGTGCAACGACGAGTTCCGCCACGGCGAGGCATTCGCCATGCTGCTGCGCGCCGATCCCAAGCTGCTTGAGGGTGCGAACACGCTGTGGGTGCGGTTCTTCCTGCTGTCGGTCTATGCCACCATGTATGTGCGCGATCACAACCGCCCGCTGTTCCACGCCGCGCTCGGCGTCGATCCGACGGAGTATGATTACAAGGTCTTCTCGATCACCAATCAGATCGCGCGGCAGGTCTTCCCGGTCGAACTCGATATCGATGCCCCCGCCTTCCGCCGCCAGATGGAGCGGCTGCGGCTTGCGGCGGCGCGGATCGAGAACGGCAAGGCGCGCGGGGGGATCGGCGGGCTGCTGAGCCGCGTCTCGGGCACGCTCGGCGCAGGCCTCGCCTTTGCGCGGATGTATCTGCAGCGGCCCAAGCCCAACGCGCTTCCCCACGCTATCCGGTTGCAGCCCGCGTGGTAAGCTGGAGCGGCCATATTGTGCCGTTCATCGTGACGGTGGCGATCTGGTTTGTCGCGACCGGGCTGATTGCCTGGGCGGACAACCGCGAACGCGCCACCTTTTCGCGCAGCCTCTTGGTCGGCAGCATCGCCGGGATTGCAGGGTTGCTGGTGATCCTACTCTCCTCGCTTTCGGCCGAAGTCTGGGCGGTGTATCTGTCCTTCATCGGCGCGCTGATGGTGTGGGGCTGGCATGAACTTTCCTTCCTCACCGGCGCTTCTGCCGGGCCGCGACGTGGGATGGCCGAACCGGGGCTTGTCGGGATCGCACGGTTCCGGCAGGCAGCGGGAACCGTGATGCATCACGAGGTCGCGCTCGCCGTCACCGCGCTGCTGCTGATCTCGCTTGCATGGAACGCGCCCAACCAGATCGGCGCGACGGTGTTCGTGCTGATGTTCGGGATGCGGCTGATTTCCAAGATCAACCTGTTCGTAGGCGTCCCCAATTCGACGTCCGAGATGCTGCCCGATCAGCTCGCCTATCTTAAGTCCTATTTCGGCCCCAACCGGATGACGGTACTGCTGGCCGCGTCGATCGCTGCCATCGCGGGCGCGACCGCGTGGTTTGCCGGCCTTGCACTCGCCGCGCCGGTCGGCAGCGCCGAGATGGTGGGCGCAAGCCTGTTGACGACGCTCGCGTTGCTCGGCGTGCTTGAACACCTGTTTCTGGCCCTGCCGTTCCGCGACGGAATGCTGTGGGGCTGGGCCTATCCGCAGCGCAGGTCTGCTGCCCCGATCACCCGGGATCAATGACAATGACGACGATACAAGAGGGAAAGCGCATGGATTTCGAAGCCTTTTTCGCCGGCGAACTGGATACCGTGCGCGCCGATGGCCGTTACCGCGTGTTCACCGACATCAAGCGCCACCGCGGCCGCTTCCCCCACGCCACCCGCTTCGTCGAAGGCCAAACGCAGGCGGTGACCGTGTGGTGCTCGAACGACTATCTCGGCATGGGCCAGCACCCCGCGGTGCTCGAGGCGATGCATGGCTGCCTTGACGAATGCGGCGCGGGTGCAGGCGGCACACGCAACATCTCGGGCACGAACCATTACCATGTCGAACTCGAAGCCGAGCTGGCTGACCTTCACAACAAGGAAGCCGCGCTGCTGTTCACCAGCGGATACGTCTCGAACTGGGCGGGCCTCGGCACGCTGGCGTCGAAGATCCCGGGCTGCGTCGTGTTTTCCGATGCGCTCAACCACGCCTCGATGATCGAGGGCATCCGCCACAGCCGCGCCCCCTACAAGGTGTGGCGCCACAATGACGCGGAGCATCTGGACGAGCTCCTCTCGATGTACGGCCCCGAAGTGCCCAAGCTGGTCGCCTTCGAATCTGTCTATTCGATGGACGGCGACATCGCCCCCATCGCCGACATCCTCGACGTGTGCGAGAAGCACGGCGCGATGAGCTATATCGACGAGGTCCACGCAGTCGGCCTCTATGGCCCGCGCGGCGGCGGGATCGCCGAGCGCGAAGGGTTGATGGACCGCATCACCGTGATCGAAGGCACGCTGGGCAAGGCATTCGGCGTGATGGGCGGCTACATCGCCGCGAGCGCCAACCTCGTTGATTTCGTGCGCAGCTTTGCCAGCGGCTTCATCTTCTCGACCGCGCTGCCGCCTGCGATCGCGGCTGGGGCTGCGGCGAGCATCCGGCACCTCAAGCAATCGAGCGCCGAGCGCGAGTTGCAACAGAAGCGCGTCGCGCAAGTCCGCCGGGCACTGGACATCATGGGCATCCCGCACCTCGACAACCCGAGCCACATCATCCCGGTGATGGTGGGCGATGCCAAGAAGTGCAAGATGATCAGCGACTGGCTGATGGACAACCACGGCATCTATGTGCAGCCGATCAACTATCCGACCGTCCCCGTCGGCACCGAGCGGCTGCGGGTCACCCCTTCGCCAGTGCATTCGGATGGCGATATCGACCGGCTGATCAAGGCATTGAGCGAAATCTGGTCGCATTGCGAACTCGCCCGGATGGAACAGGCCGCTTGAGAGCGCTTCCTGACTGACAGAATTACCGGCTCTCCCTTGGACGGGAGTGAGGGCGGTCGCCTTTGGGGGAAGGCGGCCGCCCTCTTCACGTTCGAGGCGGCTGCTCTTGAGTGATCGCAAATGCGGGGCTTGTGGCGGGCAGTGGGTGGTTTGCGGAATGGCCGATATTGGCAACGGATGGGTGTCGGGAGGCAGCAAACCGATTTTGATAAATCAGTATTCCGACAGCTCGGGATATTCCCAAGGATAAGGCACGCCGGTTTCGCCCAAAGCGATGCGCACCAGTTTGGGAAAAGCACTCTCGGCCCTCACATCGTTCGAGAGGATAAGCACGCAACGCTGACCCTCTTGCAGGCATACGAGCGTGTTGGCCGTCGTGTCGTTGTGTCCGCCCTTGTACCAGCCTGGGCCTTGTGGGCCCGAAAAGGTGATAACGCCCCATCCAGCTTTCGCTTGCGGGCGCTCGGCTTCGGGCGCGTCCGGCAGCATTGTGGGGAACTGCTGCTTCGTCGTGATCGGAAGCGTGCCCCCCGGATATAGCTGACGCCACTCCGGTGATAATCCGTCAGCGCGAACCATATACGCCGCCATCTGCGCCATGTCCGAGATGGTCGTGTCCATCGATCCTGCAGCCCTGACGCGGCTGCGCTCATCGTGCGGCTGGATATTCCCTTCGGCGTCCCAACCATCTGCAAGATCGGTGGCAAAATCGGCCCGCCACATGAGACTTGTCCGTGTCATCCCAAGCGGCTGAAAGTACCGTTGCTGCAGTTCTTCCTCGATGTTCATGCCCAGCCCACGCTCCAAACCGAATTGGAGCAGCATCATGCCCTCGCCCGAGTAGGCATAGCGAGTGCCCGGATCGAAATGGATACGCAGGCGGCCATCTGGTTCGAGAAACGCGAAATTGGCAAATCCCGTAGAGTGGGTCAGCACCATTCTGGGTGTGATAAGTCTCCACCGGTCGTCGGATGCAAGGTCTCCCCAATTCCCGTATGCATCCAGATTGCCGTAGCTTGGCAGCGGATCGGGAAGCAGGTCGGCAATTGGTTGATCAAGTTGCAGGCGTCCTTCTGCAGCAAGTTGCACTGCGAGATACCCGAACACGGCCTTCGTGACCGACGCCCCATACATCACTGTGCCGGTTGTCAGCGGATCGCCCTTTGCGTTCCGCACCCCATATGCGCGGACGCTGACGACCTGCCCTTTATCGATCATCGCAACTGCGAGCCCCCTGGCGCTGGTCTGCTCCATTGCCTCGCGGGCGGCGCGATCAAGGGTTGTCGACGTTTCTTGCGCCATTGCGCTACCAGCCAGAAAGAAAGCCGCGACAGTCCAAGGCGTGTGTCTCAACATCATGGCCTCCACCGGTCGATCCCTTCATTCACCCATAGCCGGGTTTGCTCCCGTAGGGACGGGGACGTGCCGCAAAAACTATCACGACCTCGCTTATGTCCGCTAGGGGACCTATTTTAAGTGGCCGAGAATGGCAGCAACGGGGTCGGAAAGAGAATTTCCGCATTCGGCGGGCGATCAGCTTTAACTGCCATACTGCCTTCGGGATCGCTCGGCAGACCCGCTCACGGCCGGTCGTGCGCGGGTAGCTGTCGCCCGCAATAGCGACCGCTGAAAAGGACGAATTGACAACAGGACGACGCCGCTGCATCGGCGCAACCCCCGAAGATGCTATGGTCAGTGTCGCAGACGATGAAAGCGGTCGCCGCGACCTACTGCGGAGTGGTGGCCGTCTGCTCCTGACCGGCGGCTCATCGAAAATCGAAGGCGGCGGCGGGTGGTGCCTTAGGCGTTGATCGGCGGATATGGGACGCGGAACCAAGCGTGGCTCAATGCCTTAGCTATCGCCCTCGGTTCGCGACACTCCAGGATATTCACGGTTCTGCCAAAACGTTTTTCCAAATTTGTTGAAGCAAGAGCAAGCAAAGATACGGGAGCGGCCGCTGGCCGCCCCCGTATCGCAATCGTCAGAAGCGGAGGGTCGCAACCACCTTGACGGTTTGCAGGTTGAAGTCATCATTCGCTCGCTTGAAGTCCGCGCCGCCCGCAAGAACAAAGGGGTTGGTAGCGCCGGCAGTGCCCTGCGTCACGCGGATCGTCGTGTCGTCGTCGTCGTAGCCGGTGTAGAGATACTCGATGCCGAGCGAGAACGTGCTGCCGATCTTCTGTTCGAGACCCGCACCGACTTGGTAGCCCCAGGCCTTGTCGTCGGCGAGTACTGCGAAGGCGTTTGCCGTGTTGCTGGTTTCGAACGACTGGTCGAGCTTGGCATACGCGAGGCCGCCTGTAGTGTAGAGCAAGGTCGTCGGGGCGATGGTGTATCCGGCGCGCAGGCGCAGCGCGGCCGTGTAATCGATCTTGCGTTCGATGTAATAGAACGCCGGGGTCGTGCTGAAGGCCGAAACGGTGTCGGTCACGTCCGCTGTGCCGACTTCGCCGACGATGCCGACCACCAACTTGCCCATCTGGCTGTCGTACCCGAGGCGTCCCTGGAAGGTCACGCCATCATCATCGGCAGTGCAATTGGTGTTCGCGGTCGAGGTCGCTTCGCCGCCGCAGAAGCCCGGCGAGAAAGCGTTGGCGCCGGCTGCAGTCGTGATCGTTTCGTTGAAGCTGCCGTTCGAACCGCGGTCAAAGGTAATGGTCTCATCACCGTCACCCGCCTGAATGTCGTAGCCGATCGAAATGCCGGCGTAGACACCGTCGAAGGCATCCTGTGCCTGTGCGGGTGCGGCCACTATGACCGCAGTGACGGCGGCAAGTGCATATTTTTTCATTGAAGAACCCCGTTTTCAAAAAACTGTAGCTGGTGCGAAAGCCCTTCCGAAGAGAGTGCCGCCAGTGTGTGCCAACCGGCACCGCTCGCGCAAATGGGACAGCTAGGCAGGCGCGGCCAGCCTGTCATAAGGCGTGGCGCCGGTTACGTGCCGGCACCTATCACACAACAGGCGAACGGCGCCTGACATGGCACAATTGCCGTCAGGGTCTCTCGCCATGCAGATACGAAGATTTCGGCGCGATCAGATGCGCAGCCGATCAGATTGCCGAAATTTTTCCCATCGCGATCGGTGTGCTGCTCGGGGCGTTGTGCGGCGCGCCTTGCGCGCTCTCCAACGAAACGGCAAGGGTCGCGCCATCGATCACCAGCGGACGCAGGGCTCTGGGCAGGGTCACAAGCGTCGCCTTTTCACGCGAAATCAGACCCAGCGAACGCGGCACGCCGTCACCCGGGATGACCCATAGCTCGGGCGCGAGATCGCTCGTCGGCAATGTGACAGCGCGGATCATGAGTTGCCCGGTCTGCGCATTCACATTGGCTGCCAGCAGCGTGCCGTCGGCCCCTTCAAGCTGTGCGATCACGGGACGGGCCGCAAGCTGCTCCGGACCGGGGACTGAGGCCGGGGATGGATTGAGCACCAACGCCGCAGCAAGGCTTGCTGCCACCGCGCCTGCCAATCCGGCAGCGCTTTTCCAGAAACGCAGAGCCCGGACGTCCGCATCGGACGGCTGGTCGCCCAACCGTGCTTCGATCGCCTGCCAGAGATCCGGCGGCGTGACCTCATCGAAGGCCTCGCAGAGCGGATCGAGGCGGCCCTGCCACTTCTTTACCCTGGCCGCAAAGGCCGCGTTCGCCAGCGATAGCCGCAAAGCTTCGGCCCTCTCATTGCCTTCGAGAACGCCGAGCGCGTGTTCTGCTGCCAGCGCGGCCTGTTCAGGTGTGAGTTTGCTAGTCACTTTCGAGGCACCCCCGCAACTGGACCAGGCCGCGGCGTATCCAGCTCTTGGTCGTGCCAAGCGGAGTATGCATCGCGCTTGCAAGTTCCGAATGGCTCAGTCCGTCGAAAAAAGCGAGGCGGATGGCGCGCTGATGGTTGGACGGAAGCGCACCGAGGCAGTCGAATATCTGCGCGCGCTCGGCATCCTCTGCCATCAATTCCAGCGCTTCGCCAAATTCGGCGTCACCGGTGTCGACGTGATCGGCGACATTGTTGATGGAACGGCCGTGTTTGCGGACCCAGTCAATTGCGGCATTCCGGGCTATCGCGCAAAGCCATGTTATCGGGCTACCAAATTCAGGATCAAAGCGCCCGGCACGATTCCAGACCTTGAGATAAACCTCTTGCAGGACGTCGTCGGCCGCATCACGATCACCGGCAATCCGCAGGCACACACCGTAGAGTTTGGCCGATGTGCGGTCGTAAACCGCATTGAGTGCTTTCCGGTCACTGCGTGCAACGCGTTGGATCAAGCCGGACAGCTCCGCGCGGCGGGCATCAGCATTGCGCGATGTCGGCATCATCTTCAAGCTTTAGGAGCTATGCGACCGTGCAAGTCGTTATTGTGCATAGATAAAGTGAAGCATTCAACGCAATTCTTGGGAATGATCCGTTGCATGAAATTCTCCGGCTTCGGGGACATTACCCCTGGCGGGTGGAGATACGGTAAACAGTGAGGCTACGGATTAAGTACGCCCCCGTAAAACTTCGATCAGCACTCCGTTGCGTTAAAATCTCAGGAGACATCATTACAGCCAAATGTCGGCATTTGCATGTTGGAGACACGAAACCGCTTTTCAGCAGTCGGCCCGGAAGAGGCCTACCACGTTTCTTGGAGGCAATGTCCGGAATGGGGTCGATTTCAGGTTGTCTGCTTTTAGCCGCAAGCTGGCTCAAGCCGCCGTTTGCTCTCTCACCTCCCCAGATGTGCATGCCCCGCGCAGGCCGAGGCTCCGGGGCCCCGCCGTATTGATCCCCGTCCGTAAGGAAAGATAGCGGGGCCACGGATCAAGCGGGCAGCGAAGTGTCTGGCTAAGTTTCCTACAGCCCCGCCCGCCGCTACGGTCCGCGCCGGCTCTTTCCCATCGTCGTGCCCGGCCTCAAGAGGCCGTATGCCACCGGAGGCGCAATCAACGCCTGCGCCCCCGTGTCCGTCCGCTTGCAAAAAGTGGATTTAAGTATTGTAAATAATTAAGAAAAAGCGGCGGCGCAAAGTTGACACGCTGTAACCTTTGTCCGCTTTTTGCCCTCACTTCACCGGGATGAACCGCACCGCGACCCCGCCCGAGGCCGCCAGATGCACCGCGAAGCTATCGCCGCCGGTCACCACCTTTTCCTCGATCACGATGTCATAGGGGTTGTAGTCCCAATGCGCGTGCGGCCCGTCGCGGTAGATCTGCGCGCGGTATTTCCTGCCGGGTTCCAGGAACGACAGCGCCAGCGAGACATCGCGCGGGCTTTCATCGGTCAGCGCGCCGAGGAACCATTCCTTCGATTTCCTGCCCTGCCGCGCCATCGCGATCCACTGGCCGACTTCGCCGTCCAAGGCGATCGACTGTTCCCAATCGGCCTCGACGTCCTTGATGAACTGGAAGGCGTCCATGCGCTTTTCGTAGTTCTCGGGAAGATCGGCGGCCATCTGCAAGGGCGAATAGATCGTCACATAGGTCGCAAGCTGCTTGGCGAGCGTCGTCTGCGGGCGGTTCTTGGGATCGCCGCGCGGCATGTCGGGGCGGACCGGCGGGCGCTCGTTGGGCCTGAGGTCGAAGATGCCGGGGGTGTAGTCGAAGGGCCCGGCCAGCAGCGCGGTGAAGGACAGCATCGCCTCGTGACTGGGCGGATTGGGGGGCGTGCCCCACGCGTTGAACTCCATTCCCCGCGCGCCTTCGCGGCTCATCCAGTTGGGGAAGGTGCGGCGGAGGCCTGTGTCCTTGACCGGTTCGTGCGTGTCCATCGCGATCTGCCGTTCGGCGGCCGCCTTGATCACCGTCATGTGATGATCGATCATCCGCTGGCTGTCGTAATATTCGTAGTGGCGGATGCCCTTGTCATCGATCCACACCGCATCGCCCGCGTCCGAGACATAGCCCGTCTTGACGTAGTTCGAGCCGATCGCCTTGACGAGGTCGAGCCCGGCTTCGAGCTGCTTCTCGTAATTGGTGAGGTTGGCCGAGGTCTCGTGGTGGACGATCAGCTCGACCCCCTTGGAGGCGGCATATTTGCTCAGCCCCTTGATGTCGTAATCGGGATAGGGTTCGGTAAAGCTGAAAACATCGCCGTTATTGAACCAGTCGCCATCCCAGCCCTTGTTCCAACCCTCGACCAGCACGCCGGAAAAGCCGTGTTTGGCGGCAAAATCGATATAGCGCTTCGTCTCTGCGGTGGTGGCACCGTGGTACTTGTTGCTCGCCCAGGTGCGGTCGTTGATGTGCATCGCCCACCAGATGCCGATATACTTGCCGGGCTTGGCATAGGACACATCACCCAGAGCATTGGGCTCGTTGAGGTTCAGCACGATGTCCGAATTGATCAGGCCCACCGCCTTGTCGGCGATCTGGATCGTGCGCCACGGCGAGGTGAACGGCGCGCTGGTCTTGACCTTCGGCCCGCCCGACCAGTTTCGCAGGTTTGCCTGAAAATTGCCCGGCCGCAGCTGATCGAGCGACATCGACGAATAGTTTACCAGCGCAGCTTCGTGGATCGCCAGATAGGTGCCGTCCGTGGTGCGGAAGGTGGAAGGCGTATGCGCGTCATCGACTTCGCCAGCCGGGGCGACGCGGTAGATATATTCGTTGCGGTTGAATTCGTCTGAGGGGGTGTACCACATCGTGGTCTTGTCGCCGACGCTGAACTGGGTGAGCTCCTCGACGATCGCGATGTCGCCCTGCAATGCGGGCTGCGCGGTCAGCTCGTAGCGGAAGCCGATCCCGGTATCGAACGCACGAAAGCGCACGGTGATATTGCGCGCGGGGCCGTCGGTTTCGGTGCCGAAGGTGACGGCAAGCTCGTTGTGCTGGTCGCGCACCAGCCGCCGCTCGCCCCATGGCTGTTCCCAAGTGGTGTCGTTTGCGGCGCGGGCCGATCCGGTGATCGCCATCCCGCGTTCAAACCCGTGATGCTCGGCAAACAGCATGCCGAGCTTGGAAGGCGCGATGACCTCTTTGCCGTTGAAGCTGACGGCATAGGTCGCCTGGCCCGCGTCATCCTTGACCGTAACCGCGATTCTGCCATCGGGCGACGTGAGGGTGAGCGTCTCGGCCTGCGCGGGCGCGGCAACGCTCATCGCCGCCCAGCTGATTGCGGCCATCACCGCGAGCGGTTTCCAATGCTTGGTCATGCGTTCTCTCCCTCACCCTTCCGGGCGCCTCACTTGGTCTCTGTGTAAATCCGGTAGCCCCATGCGGGCAGGTCGAGCGTCTCGCCGCCTGTGAAGGCCGCAGGCTCGCTGGTCATCGCGTCGACGAATGCGCCATGGTGGCGCGCTTGCCTGAAGCTGACGCGGTGGGCGCGCGGGCTGAGGTTGAACACCGCGAACACCCGTGCCCCGCGCTCGCCCCGGGTGAAGGCATAGACATCGGCGGTCTCACTCGTCGGCACTTCGACCATGCCGGCACCGAAGCGCCCGTTGTGGAGCGCAGGTTGCGCGGTTTTCAAGGCGATCAGCTTTTCGATCAGCGGCTTGCGGCGACCTTCCTTCCAGACGATCGGGTCGCGCTCGAAGAATTCGAGCTGGCGATCATTGTCGCCCTCCTGCCCGTTGTAGATCAGCGGCATTCCGCTGCCCACGAAAGACAGCGCAATTGCCGCCTCGTAAGCATCGCCGTAGATCTGCGCTGCGACCCCGTCCCACGAATTCTGGTCGTGGTTCTCGGTATAGACCATCCGCATCGCGGCGTGCGGCCAAGTTTCGGACTGTCCGGCATAATAACCGCGCATGGCCCCTGCCCCGCTCCCGTCCTTGACGAGGCGCTGCATCGCTTCCTTCCACCCCCAGCCATAGGTCGCATCGAAGGCCCGCGCGTGAAGGTCGCGCTGCTCCCATTCGGCAAGCATGAAGACCGGGCGGATCGCGTTCAGTTCGGCGCGGGCGGTTTCCCAGAAATCGGTGGGGACATAGCCCGCCACGTCCGCGCGGTATCCGTCGATCCCGTATTCGCGCACCCAGAAGGCGAGGCTTTCGGTCATGTATCGACGAAGCCCAGCTTGCGAGTAATCGAAATCGGCGACATCCGACCAGTCGGTGCCTGCCGGGCTGGTCAACGCGCCTTCGGGGGTGCGGGTGTACCATTCGGGATGGCTGACCGTCAGCGGATTGTCATAGGCCGAATGGTTGGCGACCCAGTCGAGGATCACGCGCATCCTCAGCCGGTGCGCCTCATCGACAAAGGCGCGAAATTCCGCTTCGGTGCCGAGTTCGGGATTGACCGCACGGTAATCGCGCACCGCATAGGGGCTGCCCAGCGTCCCCTTGCGCCCCGCCTCGCCGATCGGATGGATCGGCATCAGCCAGAGGATATCGACCCCCATCTTCGCAAGGCGCGGAAGCTGTTTTTGCGCCGCCTTGAAGGTGCCCTCTCGCGTGAATTGGCGGGTGTTGATCTGGTAGAGCACCGCGTCGCGCGTCCAGGCGGCGTTCTCGACCTCGACGACATCGCGCGGGGCATAGTCGGGATGGGCGAGCGCGGGGCCAGCAGCAAGCGCGCTGGCAAGGAGGAAAGCGGCAAAGCGCATCATGCCGCCTCCACCCGAAGCGCCGCGCTGCCATCGGTGACGAACAGCGTGGCAATTGCTGCGAGCACGAAACTCACCGCGGCGATGACGAAGGCATAGATCGCCTCCCCGCCGAACAGGTTGGTAACAAGAAACCCCAGCAGCGTCGCTGCGAGCAACTGCGGCACGACGATGAAGATGTTGAACACGCCCATGTAGATGCCCATTTTTTCGGCCGGAACACAGCCGGCAAGAATGGCGTAGGGCATCGACACGATCGACGCCCAGGCGATGCCGATCCCGATCTGCGGGATCCAGAGCAGCGCCGGATCGCGCACCAACAGCATCGCGGCAAAGCCCGCCGCGCCCACCGCCAGGTTGATCGCGTGAAGCCGGGTGCGGTCGATCTTCGCAGCGATCATCACGAAACCCAGCGCGGCGGCAGCGGCAAGGCCGTTGCGCACCGATCCCATCAGGCTCCACCAGTCGGCTCCGTCCTGATAGGCGGCACTGGCCGCATCGCTCGCGCCGAAATGATAGGCCGCGACGCCGGGCGTGCCGTAGATCCACAGCGCGAACATCGCGAACCAGCTGAAGAACTGCACCACCGCCAGTTGGCGCATGGTGCGCGGCATCGCGAAAAGATCGGTGACGACCTCCATGAAACCGCTGCTTTCGCGGTTCTGGCTGCGCAACACGCCTGCGATCAGCTGGATCAACCCGAACCCGCCGACCAGCGCGGCCAGCACGTAAAGCTCCTGCGCGACCTCTATCTCGCCAAGAAAGGCGGGGCGATTGTCCGAACGCGCGGCGAAGACGAGCGCCGCCACGACCAAACCGGCGATCACCCAGGCCACGCCGCCGCGCGCAAATTGCGCCGCGCTGCGCATTGCCGTGCCTTGCGCGCGTCGGCGATCCTCGCCGCGGGCAGCAGCAAAATTCGCCAGCTCCTCCGGAGAATATTCGCGGGTGGTCACCACGGTCCACACCACTGCAGCGAGCAATGCCGCACCGCCGATATAGAATGCCCAGTGGACGGTTTCGGGAATCTGCCCTTCGGGCGCGACGTTGCTGAGCCCCAGCCAGTTGGTCATCACCCACGGCAGCGCACCCGCGATCACCGCGCCTGCGCCGATGAAAAAGCTCTGCATCGCATAGCCCATCGTGCGCTGCCGGTCGGGCAGGTTGTCCCCGACAAAGGCGCGGAACGGCTCCATCGTGATATTGAGCGAGGCGTCCATCACCCACAGCAGGCCCGCCGCGACCCACAGCACCGGCGCGTTGGGCATCATGAACAGCGCGAGCGTCGCCAGCAGCGCGCCGATCAGGAAATAGGGCCGCCGCCGGCCCCAGCGCGGGCTCCAGGTCTTGTCCGACAGATGGCCGATGATCGGCTGGACGATCAGCCCTGTCATCGGCGCGGCGATCCACAGGATCGCAAGGCTGCCGACATCGGCGCCCAGCGTCTGGAAGATGCGGCTGACATTGCCGTTCTGGAGTTCGAAACCGATCTGGATGCCGAGGAAGCCGAAGCTCATGTTCCAGATCTGCGCGGCATTGAGCGCGGGCTTGTGGCCGGCTTGGGTCATTCAGCGTATATCCCTCTCCCGCCGCGCGCGGCCCGATCAAGGACGCGTGGTGCGGCCCGCAGCATTGCCCGTGCCGGCCGGCTCTGGTGTCCGGTCAGGTCATCGGGGCTGCTTCCCCGCAGTCTCGGATGCTCTGCAAAAATTTGCAAGAAACATTGTGCAACCGTGTCGGAAAAATCAGCAATATAGTTTCTGCGCGCCATTATTCGCCTTCCATTTCATGGTGTTGCGTGATGGTTTTGATGTCACCCGGGCCGCTCACAAGGATTTGCAAAATTTTTCCCAAGCTGTCACAACCGACGCTGAGGGAGAAGGGTCATGACACGAATCTTCGTGCGGATTGCGGCTGTGCTGTGCGCGGGCACCGCGATTTCGGGATGTGCAGCTTTTGCCGGTGAAACCATCGCCGCAAACCGCGTTGCCGCCGCTGCCACTGCGCCAGTCCCGGCGATCAGCGAGCGCGGGCTGGAAGACGAAATCATCTATTTCGTGCTGCCCGACCGCTTCGAGAATGGAGACCCGCGGAACGATCGCGGCGGCATCACGGGCGGCCCGCTCCAGCATGGCTTTGATCCCGCGCACAAGGGCTTCTACCACGGCGGGGACCTGAAGGGTTTGACCAGCCGGCTCGATTACATCCAGGGCATGGGCGTGACCGCGATCTGGTTTGCGCCGATCTTCAAGAACAAGCCGGTGCAGGGCCGTCCGGGTGAGGAAAGCGCCGGCTATCACGGTTACTGGGTGACCGATTTCACCCGCGTCGATCCGCATTTCGGCACCAATGCCGAATTCAAGGCCTTCGTCGACGCCGCCCACGCGCGCGGGATGAAGGTCTATATGGACATCATCACTAACCACACCGCCGACGTGATCGATTACCGCGAGGGCGAATATACCTATCGCAGCAAGGGCGAATATCCCTTCTCGCGCCGCGGCGGAGCTGAAGGCGCGCCGATCAACGAAGGCTTTGCGGGCGACGACAATCCCGATCCTGCCAACTGGGCGCGGCTCAACGATCCCAACTTCGCCTATACGCCCTTCGTGCGCGAGGCGGAGAAGAGCGTGAAGGTGCCCGCATGGCTTAATGACGTCACGCTCTATCACAACCGCGGGGATTCGCACTGGGTGGGCGAAAGCGCGGTCTATGGCGATTTCGTCGGGTTGGACGATCTCGCCACCGAAAACCCGCGCGTGGTGTCGGGCATGATCGACATCTTCGGCCAGTGGATCGACGATTACGGGATCGACGGGTTCCGGATCGACACCGCCAAGCACGTGAACCCCGAGTTCTGGCAGGCCTTCGTGCCCGCGATGCTTACCCGCGCAAAGGCGAAGGGGATCGATCACTTCCATATCTTCGGCGAGATCGCTTATGAGGAACCCACCGCCACGCTGGCTGCGCAGGTGATGGCGCAAAGCCGTCTACCCTATGCGCTCGACATGGGCTTTGCCAAGGCGGCGCAGATGGTCGCCAGCGGCAAGGCGAGCCCGCGACTGATGGCCGAATTTCTTGGCCAGGACGCGATCTATCCCGGCGGCGCCAAAACCGCGCTGGGTCTGCCGACCTTCCTCGGCAACCACGATTTCGGTCGCTTTGCGATGTTCGTGCGCGAGATGAGCGGGTCGGACGATCCCGCTACGCTGCTCGCCCGCGCCCGGTTGGGACATGCGATGATGTTCCTGCTGCGCGGGGTGCCGACGGTCTATTACGGGGACGAACAGGGCTTCATTTCCGACGGCAACGACCAGCTGGCGCGCGAGGATATGATGCCGAGCAAGGTTGCCGCCTATAA